>NZ_JBMKJK010000004.1:0-324938 GCF_049236925.1 Enterobacter cloacae complex sp. SYL003
GTCTATCAGTAAAGAGAATGAGAGATCAAAGTGGTCATTTTAATTGAGCTGGATAACGGACATTTCAATTGAGCCTTGACATAGATTGAATACGAGTAAATCCAGCCAGTTCAGACCCATCCTTGTTCTGCTCATTCCGCGCAACATGTCCCTCTGTTCTGTGCCATCAACGTTCATAACTGTCGTTACGGTCTTGCGTGATCTCCACGGCAGTCACCTGTACATCCTTAAAGCGCAGCCCATCCACACCAGAAATTTTCCCGAACTCTGACGCGTCAATCAAAATCCCCTCCAGCGTTAACCCGACCACAGGACGCTCCGGATATCCCTCGATGAAAAATGCCCGCGAAAAGCATTTGCTGTCTGATCGACGCGCCGTCATATTTTTAATCGTCAGTCCGCTGACCGCAGTAAGACCGGCTTCGCCCTCAACACCTTCAGCCAGTTTGCGCCAGTGTTCTGGTTTATCAGATAAATTGCTCTGGTCGCCATAGCTATACTGCGGAAACCAGTTCAGCTGGATCAGCACCGGAAAACGCACGTCCGTAAGCCGTAGATTTTGTACGGTGATATCACGGATAAATCCGCCCCGGTTGCGAGCAGATTTAATGCGAAACCCGACACCCGTTCCGTTAAACGCGTTATCTTCTATCAGGACGCGTTCAATGCCACCTGAAGTTTCACTCCCCAGTGTGATCCCGGATCCCTTATTCAGCGTACATCCTCGAATCACTATATCCCGCGCGGCACGAGCTTTTTGCGCCGCTTCGCGTCCTCGTCCTGATTTGATGCAGATATTGTCGTCATTGCAGGACACAATGCAGCGTTCAATCCGCACCTGTTCGCAGGAGTCGACGTCAATCCCGTCGGTGCTCGGCCCCGCAGAATTGCTGATTTGCACGCCCTCAACCGCGATATGGCGCGAATAACAGAGGTGCATGTTCCAGAATCCGGACTCCCGACTGGTAAAATCACGCAGCAGAATACTCTGGCTTTCAAAGACCAGGATATTGCGCGGGCGCTGACAGTCATAATCAACAACCCAGCGCAATCCTCTTGCGCTGTAATCGCCGACCATGCCGCTGCGCTCGTCATCGCCCCAGTAGCGTTGCCACCAAATTGCACCCTGCCCGTCTATCGTGCCTGTACCGGTAATGCTGACGTTTTCACAATCGATGATATTAATAATGCCTGCCGGCCAGCGCATATCAATGCCGGCCACCCGGGTATTTATCAGGGGATAATCAGCCAGATCCTGGCTTCCAACGAGCTGTGCGCCAGCGTCCAGGCGAAGTGAAACACCGCTTTTCAGAAACAACGCTCCGGTCAGAAAACGGCCTTGCGGAATAACGATGACATCGTTCTGTTGAGCACTATTTATGGCCTGCTGAATGGCGGATGTTGCCAGGCGTTGCGCGGTTGGGTCCGCGCCATACGCCAGAATGGAGATCGCTTTCATGGCTTTTCCTTAAACAGATGAAAGCCTTAGTCTAGGAATCCGCGTGATGGATAACCTTTGTCTGTTTGACAGCCACGCAGTCAGGCTGGCAAAAAAGCGGATATTTACTGGCTGGCGATCACCGCAACGCCCTTTTCTTTCATAGCGTTGACCCAGCGTTTATCCGTTGTGTTTTCAACAACGAGCGTATTCACCAGCGACAAATCGCCAATCACAAACGCCGAGGCCGTATTGATCTTTTCCGGTGAGGCCAATACCACCGTTTCCGCCGCTCTACCGGAAAATGCACGTTTGATGCATGCTTCTTCATAATCTCCGGTGGTCAGCCCGGCCTCAGGATGCACGCCGGTGACACCCATGAAAAACAGATCCGCATGAATATTGTTGATGCCTTCAATAGCGGCCGCGCCGACCGTGACGATGGAGTGTTTATACAAACGACCGCCAATCAGGATCACCTCTATGCACGGATGGTTGACCAGCCCCAATGCAATACCCGGGCTGTGCGTCACCACGGTTACCCGCAAATCTGGCGGCAAGAAGGTAATAAGTTCTGAGGTGGTCGTCCCGCCATCAATGATCACCACCTGCCCCGGTGAAATGAGCTGCGCGCCCCGACGTGCCACGCGTTTTTTTGCATCCATTTTAACGGACTGACGCTCGGCAAAAGGCGCAATCGCTGAAGATGCCGGAAGCGCGCCGCCGTGGACACGCTGCAAACGCCCTTCTGCCGCCAGTTCACGTAGATCCCGGCGGATAGTGTCCTCAGACACCGAGAAAAAGAGGCTGAGCGCAGTTGACTGGACCTGGCCTTCCGCCTCCAGCTTTTCCAGAATCAACTGTTTACGCTGACTTGTGAGCATGAATTATTCCTGATGTTGCACGATAATTATTGTAATTACACGAAAATGCTGTTTATGATGCATACTCTACGAGAGGAGAGCCAAACGTGCAATCAAAACGTGCAGATATACGCATCATCAACAGCGAAACGTTGTCCGACAACTGGTATAACCTGAAAAAATACACTTTTGACCTCCAGCGCAGCGATGGTGACTGGCAGCGGCAAGAGCGTGAAGTGTATGACCGCGGGAATGGCGCGACGATCCTGCTCTATAATCGCGACAGCAAAACAGTCATTCTTACACGTCAGTTTCGTTTCCCTGTGTTTATCAATGGTCACGAAGAGGATCTCATTGAGGCGGCTGCCGGGTTGCTCGATAACCTTGACCCGGAAAGCCGGATTAAGACCGAAGCGGAAGAGGAAACTGGGTATAAGGTGACGCGCATAGAGAAAATTTTTGAGGCCTATATGAGCCCGGGCTCCGTTACCGAAAAACTCTACTTTTATCTGGCGGAATATCACCCGCAGGATCGGACCAGCGCGGGCGGCGGCGTTAAAGCAGAGGGGGAAGATATCGACGTGCTGGAAATGACGCTGGACGACGCGCTTCGTGGCATCGAGAATGGCCAGATCGTCGACGGTAAAACCATCATGCTGCTTTATCACGTGGCCCTGAAAGGCATTTTATAATCTCACGTTTATCCGGATACCTGCCCCGGCGCAGGTATTTGCCTGTGCTATTCTTGCTGAACACCTCAACATGGAGATGCGAAAATGGCCGACTGGGATCCTTCTCTGTATCTACAATACAGCGCAGAACGCACACGTCCCGCCGCTGAGTTACTGGCCCGGGTGCCGCTTGCTGACATAACCTCTGGCGTGGATTTGGGTTGCGGGCCAGGCAACAGCACCGCGCTGCTGAAACAACGCTGGCCTTCAGCGCAGATAGCCGGTGTGGATAACTCCCCGGCGATGCTGGAGGAAGCCCGACAGGCCCTGCCAGACTGCCACTTTGTTGAGGCGGATATCCGTTGCTACAAACCTGACCAGCCTCTCAGCCTGATCTACGCCAACGCTTCCCTGCAATGGATCCCGGACCATTACCACCTTCTGCCGCATCTGGTTTCACTGCTCCAGTTAAACGGCGTGCTGGCGATACAAATGCCTGACAACTGGCTTGAGCCGACGCACGCCCTGATGCGTGAAGTTGCCTGGGAACAGGGCTACCCCGATCGTGGCCGCGAGCAGCTGCCGGGTATTCATGCCTACTATGATATTCTGACGGACGCGGGATGCGACGTGGATATCTGGCGCACCACCTACTTTCATCAGATGAGCTCTCATCAGGCGATTATTGACTGGGTCAGCGCGACGGGGTTACGGCCGTGGCTACAGGATCTCAACGAGAGCGAGCAGCAAAACTTTCTGAAACGCTACCTCGAGCTGCTGGAAGAGCAGTATCCGCTCCAGGAGAACGGGCAGATACTGCTGGCTTTTCCGCGCCTGTTTATGGTTGCTCAGCGGGTTCCGTAAGCCGAATCAGGAACGCGCTTCCTTGAGCAAATGCTGAATTACAGCCTCCTGCTTGTCGTAGTTGCCTTCGCCAAACGAGGTGTAACGCAGTTGCCCTTTCGCATCGAAATAGTAATGTGCTGGCCAGTACTGATTACCGAACGCGCTCCAGATTTTGTAGTTATTATCCGTCACTACGCGGTACGGCAACTGCCATTCGTTGACCGCGTTTTTCACCGATGATAACGGCTTTTCCCAGGGGTATTCAGGGGTGTGGACGCCAATCACCACCAGACCTTGTGACTCATATTTCTTCGCCCAGTCTCGAACATGCGGAAGGGTATGCTGGCAGTTGATACAGTCCCAGGTCCAGAAATCGATAAGCACAACTTTCCCCCGCAAGGCCTTAGACGTGACAGGGTCACCGTTTACCCAGCCCGTACCGCCGCTTAATGTCGGTAGCTGGCTGCTCGGCATTGCGTCAGCGATCGGTCGCAGTTTCACCTGCGTGGAGGTTGGTTGCGCAAGGCTCAAGAGAGCGTTTTCCAGCTGGTCGGTAATACCGCTGGCGCCTTTCAGGACCGACGTCATTCCTGAGGCGTTGAAAGCCACGGCGGCTAACATCATCACCCCTGCGCCCTGACGCAGACGCTCCATCAATGCGGATTTGGCTCTCAGAGGGGTTATCAGCTTACGGCCACCCGCGACAAGGAGCCCCAGCATCAACGCGCACCCACTGCCGTAAGCGGCTAACAGCGCTCCGGTTGCGATGGCCGAGTGGCCAGTAATGTTAATGCCGAAGATCGCCCCGAGAATCGGTCCTGCACAGGGGGACCACAGAAGTCCAACGGCCAGCCCTGCCAGAAAAGCCGAAAACATGCCGTGTCGCTGAACGCTGTGGGTGTTAAGAACGTTCCCCGCGCTGACCGCCGGGCTGGCAATGCGCTGAGCGAACTGCGGGAAGATCAGGGCCAGGGCGGCAATGCTCAGTACCAGCAGCGCAATCCAGCGACCGATAACGGTGGCGTCAGCGATCCAGTCACTGGCAACCGTTACTACCATCGCCACAAACGTGAACATCACTATCATTCCCGCCAGAAGCGCCAGAATGTGTTTGCGCTGCCCCTGAAAGCCGGCGAACAGCAGAGGAATAACGGGAAGCGTGCACGGACTGAGCAGGCTAATCATGCCGCCTAAAAAAGCGATTATCAGAAACATAACGACCTCACGATACAGTTGCTGCGAAGGTGCAGTGAGGTCATTTCACCCTGCGAATGTGTTCAGGCCGTGTGCAAAAAACTGAATTTTGTCTGCCTTCGTATCCGCACGGCGCGCAGATACACAGGCGTACAATTAAACGCGCGGAAGAGTCACGCTTACGGCCAGCCCGCCCTCTGCCCGGTTTGCAAGATGCAATTTCCCGTCAAGCTGGGCGGTGAGCTGCGCGGCAATGGCGAGGCCTAACCCGGTGCCGCCCGTTTCGCGGTTGCGCGACGTTTCAACCCGGTAGAACGGCTGTAACACCGCCCCCAGTTCTGCCTCCGGGATGCCGGGGCCGTTATCCATAATGCGGATCGCTACCTGCCTTTCATCTTCATCAATCTCTATTACCGCGCTATGGCCAAACTTGAGCGCATTATCCAGCAGATTGGTCATTACCCGGCGCAATGCCTGGGGGCGGGTGACGATCGGCAGACGTGTACTGCGTGCATGAAACTGCACGTTTTTACCAATGTCCTGATAATCACTGGCGATGCTGTTAACCCACGCGTTTAGCTCCAGCTTAAGCGTGGTCTCTTTCAGTGATTCTGATGACCGGGCATAGGCAATACCTTCTCGTACCAGGCGCGACATATTATCCAGGTCGCTCAACAACTTATCGTGGAGTTCGGGCTGATCCGCCATTTCGACCCGCAGCTTCATACGCGTGATGGGCGTCTGAAGATCGTGAGAAATGGACGCCAGAATCTGCGCGCGTTCACGCAGATAAGTTTGTATCCGCGACTGCATCTCATTAAAAGCCTGCGCCGCCTGTCGCACCTCAACCGGACCTTTTTCAGTCATAGGAGAATGGGCCGCAGGATCGAGGGAATCAACCGCGCGCGTGAATTGCAGGAAAGGCCGGACAACCTGGCGCACGGCAATCCAGGAGCAGAGCGCGACAAGTAACAACTGAAGAACCAGCACCACGGGTAACCAGCTGGCGACTGGCGGCATGCGCGGGATCAGATCGATAGTGAGCGGTGCGCCGTCGCGGAGCGTCAGATGGGCCTGAATGTGGGAAACAGGCCCCGGCACTGCCGTAAACTGGAGCGGATATTGAACTGAAAGCGTCTCTTTCAGGGTGCGAATCGCATCCCGCGAGCGCTTGTCCGTTGGCGCAGCGCCTGCCTCGCCGGGACCAAGGATATAACGATAATTACCGCGACCGAGCCGTTCCAGCCACTCTGGCCGCTCTTTGGCCGGAAGCCGGTCGAGAATGGCCACGCTGGTCGCCACGTCATTCTCAAGATTGCCCAGCATAACCGTGCGCGCGCTGTGCATTCGCTCAACCATGACCAGCGTCAGGCTGAGCGCGTTAGCCAGCAAGAGTCCAAGCAGCACAATGATCAGCAGCCGGGCCAGTAAGGTGCGGGGCCACAGCGTCATTCATTGGCCTCGATGATGGTCACCGGCATAGTAAAAACGTAGCCTTCGCTGCGAACGGTTTTAATGTAGGCTGGCGAGCGGGCATCTTCATTCAGGCGCTGTCGCACGCGGCTCACCAGGAGATCAATCGAACGCTCAAACAGCTCGGCATCACGTCCCTGCGTCAGGTTCAGCAGTTGATCGCGGGTCAGCACCCGTTGAGGATGATCGAGAAATACGCGCAAAAGGCGATATTCCGCCCCGCTGAGCGCCACAACCATCCCCTCGTTATCAATCAGATGACGCGCCACGGTATCCAGCTGCCATTCCCCGAACACCACCAGGCGCCCTGCCTCGGTCACCTGAAGATTAGGCGGCATAGTACGAAAACGACGCAGGATAGCTTTGATACGCGCCAGCAGTTCGCGGGCCACAAACGGTTTCACCACGTAATCGTCGGCGCCCATCTCCAGCCCCAGGATCCGGTCCGTGTCCTCGTTGCGCGCGGTGAGCATCAGGATCGGCAGATCCTTATGCCTGCTGCTGCGCAGCTGCCGACACAGCGTCAGGCCATCATCGCCGGGCATCATCACGTCCAGCACCACCAGGTCGATATGCTGTTTGTCGAGCACTGCGCGCATCTCTTTTCCGTTCGCCGCGCCAGAGGCGTGGTAGCCGGATTTCACGAGGTAATCGACAATCAGTTCACGAATATCCCTGTCGTCATCGACGACAAGGATGTGATCAATATGCTCCACCGCAGGCTCCTGATTAAGAGGTAACGGATTGAAAATAGCACATATCAGAGCTTATCCGCGTCGACAACGGCGTTAACAAAGTCCTGCGGATCTTCCTGCGGCGGGTTGTGGCCAACCGTTGCGCCGAAAGTACGGTGCTCATATTTTCCGGTGAATTTCCCCGCATAGGCGGCGGGTGCAGGATGTGGTGCCCCGTTGTTACCGCCCTCGATGGTGATGGTCGGCACCGTAATGTTCGGCAGCGTAGCCAGCTTTTGTTCGTAGGCGTCATATTTCTGCTCACCCTTCTCCAGCCCCAGACGCCAGCGGTAATTACTGAGCGTGACGGCAACGTGGTCCGGATTATCGAGGGACCTGGCGCTCGCATTGAAGGTGGCATCGCTGAATTTCCAGTCAGGCGAAGCCTGGGACCAAATCAACCGGGCAAAATCGTGCGTATTTTTAGCATAGCCTTCCGCACCGCGCGGCGTGGCGAAATAGAACTGATACCACCACTGAACCTCTGCCTTCGGCGGTAAAGGCTGTTTGCCAATCGCCTGGCTGCTGATCAGGTAGCCACTTACCGAGACCAGCGATTTCACTCGATCCGGCCAGAGCGCCGCAACGATATCCGCCGTACGCGCCCCCCAGTCATAACCGGCAAACACCGCCTGTTTGATATTCAGGGCGTCCATCAGGTTGACGATGTCTTTCGCCATTGCCGAAGGCTGGCCGTTTCGCGGCGTTTTATCAGAAATAAAGCGCGTGGTGCCGTACCCGCGCAGGGATGGCACAATGACACGATACCCCTTCGCGGCCAGCGCGGGGGCAACTTCCGCGTAGCTGTGAATATCGTACGGCCAGCCATGCAGCAGGATCACTGGTTGCCCGTCTTTCGGCCCGATATCGACATAACCGACGTTCAGATCGCCGGCGTTAATTTGTTTTACCTGGTTAAAAGCCGACGAGTAACCCTTACCCATCGCTTCTGCCTGACAGGACATTAAGGTGCCAAGCGAAACGGTCAATGCGACTGCTGAATATGCGAGTTTGTTAAACATGATGTTATCTCCGGGTGAGTTCAGTTGACGGAGATATAACACCATGGGTTTGTATAGGGGATGTGTGCGGAGGCGGTTTTATTGCATACCTGTGTATGTATCACAGAGGCAGATACAGTGTGATACAAACCCAGGTATTAAACGACTAAAGCGAGATTCGGTACCGGACGTAATCGTCGGCTTCACCATAGTGATCATACAGCTTACGCGCCGGATTGTTCATGCGGGTTACCCAGTAGAGTTTTGACCACCCTTCCCGCTTGCCTTCATCGATCAGGGCGTCGATAAGCGCTTTACCCGCCCCTGCGCCACGTTCGGCAGCGTCAACAAATAGATCTTCCAGATAGGGGTAAGTTTGGATATCGAAAATTATGTACGTTAAGGTTAATTTTTTGCCATCACGTCATTAGTATATTCACAAACAGACTCGCCATTATTGACTGTATGCTGGAGATTCAGCTCCGTTAAGTAGCCGTCTGCCAGATACAAAACCCGGTCTGCAGAGGCTATGGTTTCCGGGCGATGGGCTATCAGCAGAACAGGAAGCCCCAGTTGACGTAAGGTCTGGCTTATCCGGATTTCACTCTCAACATCAAGGTGGCTGGTCGCTTCATCCAGTAACAGGAATCCCGGTTTCTTGTACAACGCCCTTGCCAGCAGAATGCGTTGTTTTTGTCCTCCGGAAAGCCCTCCGCCGGTTTCACCAATCAGCGTCTGATACCCCATCGGCATTGCCATAACATCGCTGTCGATAAGTGCCAGTCTTGCGCACTGGATCATTCGTTCATAATTTCGGTCATCACTGAAAAAAATAATGTTATCTGCTACAGAACCTTTGAAAAGATGGTCATCCTGCAGTACGGTACCGATACGCTGACGAACCTGAAAATAATCCGGATGCGTATGCAATATGCCAAATGCCCTGATCCTGCCCTCATCAGGGATGTGGATCCCAAGGATAAGCTTCACCAGTGTCGTTTTCCCGCATCCGGATTTACCTGTAATGGCAACGACTTCTCCGGGATTGAGTGTCAGCGACACCCCGCCGATTATCGGATTTTCCCCTCCCTTGTGGCTGAAGATGATGTGCTCAAGTACTAGAGGAGCATGAGCATATTCATCCATCTCCCTGCGGGATACAGAAGGAATGTGCGAAGCGTTGTTATGCTCACGAAAAGGCTGTTGCTGAAGGCCTTCTGTCGGGGTCAGTACAATATCAGCCAGTCGTTCGTTGTAAACATCGAGCATACGCCAGGAAAAAAACTTATCAGTCAGGCTACTGATACTGGAAGAAAAACGCGTCTGATAGGATAAATAAGCAACCAGCATGCCGACGGTGAAGGTACCATTCAATACCTCCCCGGCGCCTTTCCACAAAATGATTGCTGATACCACGCTGCCGGTAAGAGTGTGAGCAATGTCATAGCACATCAGCAGACGGCTCTGACGCAACTGCGTATTTCTGCGGGCAACGTTGAGATTCAGCCAGGCGGCCTCACGATGTGCCGTCACACCGTTAATTCTCAGGCTGAGGATCCCGTTGAGTGTTTCAAGAAAATGCCCGGACTCCTTGGCACCTGCATCCCAGGCATCTTCTGCCGACTGTCGAAGGGACGGATACCACAGTGCCCTCAACACACCATAGAAAATGGCTGCAAGTACGGCGATCAATGTCATTTCAGGACTGTACAGCAGCATCATGCAAAGCGCAGTCACCACGAGCAACACATCCAGAATACCTTCCAGCACTTGCGTAGTCAGCGCCTGCTGGATGGTATCTACCGCCTCAAAACGAGCATTAATACTCCCCTTACTGCGTGCATCAAACCAGGCCAGAGGAAGATGGACCAGATGATGGAAAACCCGTGCTGTCCACTGCATGTTAAAATTGACGGACAGTGTAATACTCGCCCACTGGCGGGCCAGTGACAGCAGCATCTGGGTCAGTGACATCAGCAGAAGCGCAATAATAATGACGGTCAACAAACTCTGGTCGGCAGCCACCAGGACTTCATCAATCACCAGCTGGTTGAGAAGCGGGCTTCCCAGTGTCAGGATTTCGAGTGCCACGGCAAAAACGATAATTCGCGACATTGCCGACAACAGACCCGGTGTTTTACCTGTCAGTTGGCGCAGATGGATTTTTTTCCTTTCATCCCGAGCGGTAAAATCACTGGCTGGCATCAGCTCCAGCGCGACGCCGGTGAAATGTTTTCCAGCATCCTGTAGGGAGAGCGTTACTTTTCCCTTTTCCGGATCATGAATAACCAGCCTGCTTCCGCGAACTTTATGTAGCACAACAAAATGATTCATGTTCCAGTGGAGAATACACGGGAGAGAAAGGGATCTTAGGTCCTCAAGCTCCAGCCGAACTGCCCGGCTGGATAATCCGATACCGGCCGCACATTCAGTCAGTCTCTGCAGGGTCATCCCTTGTGAGCTGATACTGAAACGTTCGCGCAGTGTGGGTAAGTCTGTTTGCAGACCATGCCAGCAGGCCATCATGACCAGGCATGCCAGACCACATTCCGCTGACTCTGTCTGTCGGGTGAGAGGAAGCTGTTTTCTCCCGGTCCATTTGAGTGTATCCATCACAGCTTTCCTTTCAGGCTCCAGAGCGGCTCAGTCAGCCACTCCCACAAATTGCGGGTATCCAGGCTGACATCCCCCTCAAGAACCATGCCGGGGCGCAGGGCTTCCTGTTTCCCATAAGCCAGAATAAAAGTATTTTCAGGTTCAACGATGACGCGGTAATGACCTTCATTCTCCTTCCAGGTCACAGGAGATACGGAGAGTAAATCAGAAGATGTCAGCGTTGTATGGCTTATTTCACGGATAGTCCCGTACTGCACACCAAACTTCTGATAGGGGAAGGCAGAGAACCGCAGGGCAACACGCTGCCCCGCCTGAATAAAGCCAGCATTCTGACTGGTAGCATAGAGTTCTATCTGCAAACGGGCATTGTCGGGAATGAGGGTCATGACAGGTTCAGATGCCCTGACAGACTGTCCCTGTCTGACCAGCACGGCAGCAACGGTTCCGGATACCGGTGAAGTCAGCGTGAAATTTTCCTTACCTGCCAGTTCGTCCTGCTGTTGCCTGATAACCTGCAACTGCCTGTCCATTTCAGCCTTCCGGCTTTCACCCTGAACGATGAGATGGTCAAGGTCGTCTTTAGCAGCCTCCATCGCGGTGTGCAGTTGCAGAAGCCCCTGACGCTGATCCTCAACGTTTTGCTGTGACGTTGAAACGTCAATCTGCTTCTGCTGGTATTCGATATCTGATACGTAATGCGTATCAGCAAGTTTCTTATAGCGCTCCATAACAGACACGGCCAGCGCAGCCTGATGCACGGCAAGTGACAGACGCTTTTCTGCACTTTTAACCTGAGGTTTCAGGGAAACTATTCGCTGTTGTATGGCATGCTGCTGCTGACTGTTGTCACGCAATTCCAGGGTCTGTTGAGAAGTCAGCATTGTAAACTGAGTTTGTAGGGAAAGTCTTATAGCAGCGAGTGTACCTGCCCCCTGTTCGTTGAAATGTTCAAACTTCCTTAAGTAAAAAAATATACAAGAAAAATGCAATTGAAAATTCCGCAATAAACAATAAGAAAAATGACACATCGAGAGTAAGATAGCGGAGGGTTATGGATGGCGATAACGTAATTATTATTGAGATAACAGACGCAATAAAAAGAACAATTACGTTTTTCTTACTATAAATGAATGGATAGACATGCCTAAAGATTATCATGTTCAACCTATTATTAATTCATATTTTATATAAGAATCAACAAATATGGTTATGATATCGTAATCATTTTTTGATATCATGCACTTTAACTTCAGTGAACATTTGTAATGATTCCATTCTGCAACACAACAATTTTTATCGGAGTGTACTTTATTTACTTTTAAACCTATTCATCAAGTTAACGCCCCATCGAGTTACTGCTATTAATACAATCAACGCAATAAGAAACCTTGATATAATCCCTGGCCGTGATACTTCGTCAAACTCAAGAACTTCAGCGTATTTCAAAAGGGTAAATGCGATAATGAAAAAAAATAAGTAAATTAGGAAATTTAAAAATTGTTTCATGCTTAACCCGATACTTGTGATTACATTAACTTTATCAAAAATAATAGCTCATCATGACTACTTCGAATAATCATTAAATATCGAAACACCTAGAATAACATTCAGTTATAATGAGCTTTTAAATTATTATCACACACAACTCAAATTACTTACCAACGGCATTGTCCGGGGCCGTTGTAATTATTACTTTTATCTTTACTACCACGATCTGAAAAACTATCTTTTGTGCACTGGCCAGCTATAGCTCCACCAATTACCCCAGCGGTCATACCCACTGGCCCCCCAGGAGAGCGGCGATTAGACCACCGATGATTCCTGCGCCGCATGAGTCAACGCCCTTGTAAATAGAGCCATTGTTTCCTTTTGAATTACCAGATTTAGAGCTGGTGTTACGACTACCGGCACCTTCATAATTACCGCTTCCATTGCCGCCACTTACTAATGCTATCTCATTAAGGCTTAATGCTCTTATATTCGACATAAATCATCTCCATTTAATTTAGTTTTGCATTTTGTGCTAAAAAAATATCTTACATTACTTAATGTAAAGAAAGTGTATTTATGTAAGCATATGTAAATAAGCTATTGAACTTCGTAAACCGTAGCTCCATTTGGGAGCAGTTCAGCTCCTGCATGGGCAGGCCTATAACACGAAATCGACCTGGAGGTACGGTAATGTTCAGGCATCTTTTCTGACGTCCAGCGCGCAATCACTTCTGCGTCGTAACAGATTTTACAGCCATGGCGCATCGCTTCGTTACGGACGTGCCAGAGTGTTTCGGCTTCTTCGGGCCTGGCTTTTCTTGGCATTACATACTCCTTTATGGATAAATCTGAATAACAAAAGCACGACCAACTGGAATGTGATATTGATGAAATATCAGAACCCAAACAAATGATAACGCTCAAATATGGAGATCACCGGATGACGATACCCACGCTTACGACAGAACGCTTATTACTTAAACCCCTTGTTGCCGCCGATGCCGTCCAGATCCAGCAACGCTATCCGCGCTGGGAAATTGTCCGCTATATGGTGGCTTCAGTCCCCTGGCCCTACCCGGAAAACGGTGCAGAAAATTATGTTAATAACGTTGCACTACCCGATATGGCCAAAGGGATTGCGTGGTTCTGGACGATTCGCAGCCGTGAAGCGCCTGATGAACTGATGGGGTTAATTTGCCTGTACGACGTCGAAGACAACAACCGGGGCTTCTGGCTCGCACCGGAATTTCAGGGCCAGGGATATATGCGCGAGGCGAGTATTGCGGCAACGGATTACTGGTTCAATACGCTTAACAAAGCGGTGTTACGCGCGCCGAAAGCGGCGGCCAACAGCCGCTCCCGACGTATTTCAGACAGCAGCGGCATGCGACTCATCAGGACAGAGAAGAAAGCCTATGTCAGCGGCCTGCTGGATTCGGAGCTGTGGGAAATCACCCGCGACGAGTGGAATGCCCGTCAGGTCAGCTGATAATGCTTATCCGGCATTAGCCTTTCAGGGATGTTCTCTTCATCGTTCATCTGCAACAGATCGCGCTCCATCATGTTGCAGATGGCGTCCAGCGGCAGATCGTTATCTTCCGTCCCAAACGGATCTTCCAGCTCTTCCGCCAGCGTATCAAGCGAGATAAAAGTGTAGGAAATCAGCGCAGAGACAAAGGGCGTCATGTAATGCAGATCAACAACCAGCGCAAACGGCAGCATGATGCAGAACAAATACACCGTTCGGTGCAGGATCAGCGTATAGGCAAACGGGACTGGCGTATTGGCGATACGCTCACAGCCTGCCAGCACGATGGACATATCGTTCAGGCGGTTGTTGAGGCTGTGAAACAGGATGTCTGAAAGGTGCCCGCTGCGCCGCCGCACGGCCAGCCACTCCCCCATGATCAGCAGGATACGGTTCGCCGGCGAGTTGGCATCCATCACTTTGCGTAAATCGTCTGGAGCCAGATAGCGGGACAGCTGATCGGCATTGGTTTCTCTGCGCAGTGTCATACGCAGACAGTTAGCAAACGCGATTTGCAGGCGGACAAACTCTCCAAGATGTTTATCATCCGGCAAGGTGTTTTTTACCTCGCGAAACAGCGAGCGCGCCGCTATCATCAACTGCCCCCAAAGCAGACGCGCCTCAACGTAGCGCGAATAACAGGCGTTATTGCGAAATCCCAGGAAGATGGCGATAGCCACGCCCAGAATGCTGAACGGCGCGACGGTAAACCGGATACCCAGCGAGGTGTACCACGGCAGCATGACAATCACGGCGATGGAAAGCAGGAAGTTAAGCAGCAGTCGGGTATAAATTTTGGGAAGTACCGAACCATGCCAGACAAAAATCAGTTGCAGCCAGTGCTGTTGAGGACGAACAATCATAATCAGCTTCAGAAAAGTAAAGAGCGCGGCCTATTAAACGTGATCCCCCTCACGGTTGCAAGCATGTTAATAGTTCATTGCATTTTCTGACCTGTTAAGCCTGAACCGCACGGTGCCGCAAGTGCTTTCTAAAAAAAGAACGTATAGTATGTTGTAACTAAATGGGTCTTTAAAAAACCCGGCAAACGCCGGGCATTATGATTAGCAGAGCGGTTTCACCGCATCACGCATGCCTTTGCTTAAAATCGCATCCAGATCCAGCGCAACCTGTTCTACCAGTCCATTAACCAGAGTGAGATCCTGTTCCCAGTGTTCGCTCACGCTTAACACCGACGATACCAGTTCACGGGTAGTGACCTGTTTGTCGTGATGTTGCGTCCACAACTGCTGGTAACGTTCAAGCCAGTGCGCATCGTCCTGCACCGGATAGCGCTCACCGTTGCGCTCGGCACGGTAAAATGCAATCAGCGCCGCCAGAGCAAAGGTCAGACGTGCTGGCAGTTTGCCGGTCGCCTTCTGCCCTGCCAGCAGTTGCGGCAGAATGCGGGTGCGGTACTTGGTCATCCCGTTCAGTGCAATCGACAGCAGCTGATGCTTAATATACGGATTACGGAAACGCCCCGTTACGGCACTGGCGAAGGAGTGCAGCTCATCGCGCGGCAGATCCAGGACCGGAATAATCTCTTCATAAATAGCCTTCTCTACGAACGCGCAAATCTCCCCGTCGTTCATGGCTTCCCCTACCGTATCCAGCCCGGCCTGAAAAGCGACCGGAACCAGCGCCGTGTGTGCGCCGTTGAGGATCGCCACCTTACGCTCTTTATAAGGCTTGATATCGTCAACAATCAGGACGTTGAGCGGGTATTTATCCAGGCGCAATTCAGCTGAAAGTGATTTTGGCCCCTGAATAACAAACAGGTAGAAATGTTCTGCCGTGTCGAGGAAGCTGTCGTGATAGCCCAGCCCGGCTTCCAGCTCTGCCACCTCATCACGCGGATAGCCGGTAACAATGCGGTCAACCAGCGTCGAGCAGAAGGTGTTAGCGTTATTCAGCCACGCAATGAATGCCGCTGGCAGCGCCCACTCCTGTGCATAGCGCAGCACCAGTTCACGCAGGGCATCGCCGTTATAGTCGATAAGCTCACAAGGAATGATGATCCAGCCTTTATCCGCAGCCCCGTTAAAGTGGGTAAAGCGTTCGAACAGCAGACGCGTCAGTTTGGCCGGATAGCTGACAGCTGGCGCATCGTCAAACTTATCGCCCGCGTGATAGCCGATCCCCGCCTCCGTGGTATTGGAGAAGACAAACCGCATCTCCGGATTATGGGCGAGTTTCAGGAATTCATCGTACTGGCTGTAGACGCTGATTTCACGATTCACGGAACGAATAAGACGCGCATCGCTTACCGCATCCCCCTCCTCATTCAGACCACGAATAATCGTGGTATACAGACCATCCTGGGTGCTCAGCGACGGCGGAAAATCACTCTGGATCGGCCGTACAATCACCACACCTGCATTGAGATCGGTATGCTCGTTTAAGAGGTCGATTTGCCAGTCAACGAACGCGCGGAGGAAGTTACCTTCGCCAAACTGGATGATACGTTCAGGGTAGCGCGCACCGGGGAAATCACGACGGTTGAGTGTGTTCACAATGGAGGTCCTTTATAATTAGTCATACAGCCTGATAAGATTGGTGTGATAACTTATCAAAACTTCAGGACCAGAACCCCTGTCTGGATCAACTCAGGACGCGATGGTGAAAAATATCAAAGAAATTTATAGAACACCGAGGTCGCCGTCATGTCCCCGTTCGGCATCAGGGCGTAGCGTGGGATCTCCCCCGCCTTTTGCCAGCCCGCTCTCTGATAAAACGTCTCCGCGCCGCTGCCGGTCGAGGTATCAAGCACCAGCACCGTAAGCGCTTTTTCACGCGCAACCGCCTCCAGGGCTTCCATCAGCGCCATTGCCGCACCTTTACGGCGCGCCTTCTCATGTACCAGAAGTTTCGCGACATCTGCGCGGTGCGGCTGGTTTTCCGGCTGGTCGGTGATCAGCTGGACCGTGCCAACCAGCCCCTGCTCCGCGTCAAAACAGCCCAGGACGGTACGCTCGTCGCGCCCGACGCTGTCTGCGACGCCGAGCCAGAAGGTTTGGGCTTTCTCGGGAGAAAAAGGCAGCATAAAGCTGACGGAGGCGCCGCCGTTTACACAGTTGACGAGGATATCGCTCAGGGCATCAATGTGGGTGAGGATGTCCTGTCGGGAGAGAGGTTTAATCAGCATGGGAGAGTTCATTGCGCGTCCTTAGGTTGAATCTCTCCACTTTGCTATTAACATTTTTGTTACGCAATAAGCGATGACATAGGATTTCGTTATGTCATTTTTCGCCGTGATGTTGCCGCTTCATGGCGTACATTTGCGCATCCGCGTGTTTTAACCATGCCTGCATATCGTTGCGGTGATGATCGAACTCGCTCAGCCCCCAGGAGAACTGTAACGACCAGGAATGCAGCTGACGCGCGTTATACTTCTCCGTTTGTTCGACGAGATACTGCATGGCGATCCAGGCGCCAGGTTCATCGGTATCCGCAAACAGCACCGCGAACTCATCTCCCCCGAAACGCACCAGCATATCGGCCTCGCGGAATGAGGAGCGCATCAGGGCGGCCATCGCTTTCAGGGCCTTGTCGCCCTCCTGATGCCCGAAGCGATCGTTAATGGTTTTGAAATGGTCCAGATCCAGCCAGCCAAGCGTTAACGGTTCTGCCCTACGCTGCGAAACCGACAGTGCAAACTGCGCAAACTGGTTAAACCCGCGTCGGTTAAACAGGCCCGTGAGTTCATCGGTCGTGGCGGCGCTAACGGCTGCAAATTCATCTTCTGCCAGCGCGCTGAGATCGGCCAGTACGGCGGAATCCGCCGCGGTAAACTCACGCGGTGCGTAATCAATGAGACACAACGATCCTACGCACGCCCCGTCACGTAAACGCAGCGGGAAACCGGCATAAAAGCGCACGCCCGGATCTCCCGCCACCTGCGGATTATCCGCAAAGCGTTCGTCCAGCAGCGTGTCAGCCACCACCAGCGGCGCGTCACCCAGGATCGTATGACCACAAAACGAGAGATCGCGAGGCTGGCTGGCGAGTGCCCGCCCGTCGGCAGATTTCACGATCGCAGCGTGGTCATCCACCAGCGTAATCATCGCCAGCGGCACCCTGAAAAAGCGTGTTGCCAGCCGCGTGAGACGATCAAACGCGGGATAATTGTCGATCTCAAGCAGACCGGACTCGCGCAGCGCATTCATGCGCTCCGTTTCATTCACGGGAATTAGAGGTGCTTTCATGACGTCTCCTGACGCTGAGCATTAGTAAAAGCGTAGCTTAAACAGAGACATTGTCAGTTCAGGAGGCACGATTTACCTCAATGACCAGCCAATGATGGATCACGTTGACGATATACTGTTGCTGCTGCGCACTCAGCGGCACGCCCTGCGGGATAGCATGCCACTTAGCCAGACAGCCCCGACAGCAGGTTGCCGTGGCATGCTGGGCGATAAAAACCGGATGGCCGCGCATCGGCGTCTGCTTACCGTCATTCACCGGGTGTGCAGGCGCCAGCCGCGCGGCGATAAAATCAGCGGCATGCTTATCGATAGTGTCCGCGCCCTTATCCCAGCAGTATTGCCGCTCTTTCATCCCTAAATGAAATCGTGAACGAAACGTGGAGCGAGCCAGGCGCGTGAACAGAGGATCTAACGTGGACATCAGTATACGGACCGTCCAAGGCGTTTGGTCAGCTGTTCCAGCGCCGCGACGCCCGCCAGTGAGTTGCCGGTCTCGTCCAGTTCCGGGCTCCAGACGGCAATCGCCATCTCGTGCGGAACAATGGCCACGACGCCACCGCCAACGCCGGATTTAGCCGGCAGCCCCACGCGCCAGGCAAACTCCCCGGCATTCTGATACATTCCGCTGGTTGCCATTAAGGCGTTGATCTGCCGGGCCTGCATCGGGGAGACAACGTCCTCGCCCAGATGCGGTGCATGGCCCTGATGCGCCAGAAACAGAAAAGTCTGCGCCAGTTCAACGCAGTTCATCTTCAGCGCGCAGTAATGAAAATAGTTTTGCAGCACCGTGGCGACATCATTATGAAAGTTGCCGAAGGACTTCATCAGCCAGGCGATGGCGGCGTTACGTGCAGAGTGTTCAAACTCAGAGCGCGCTACCACCGGATCGTAGGCGATGTCCTGCACGCCGGAAAGCTGCCGCACAATCTGGAGCATACGCTGGCGCGGCGCGCTCAGCCGGCTTTGCAGCATATCGCACACCACCAGCGCCCCGGCGTTGATAAACGGGTTGCGCGGCTTACCCTGTTCGATTTCAAGCTGGAGAAGGGAGTTGAAGGGCTGACCGGAGGGATCTTTGCCCACCCGCTGCCAGATCTCCTGCTCGTCATACTGGCGCATGGCGGCAACGAGGCTAAGCACTTTTGAGATCGACTGAATTGAAAAGCGCTCCAGTGCATCTCCCGCCTGAAAACGCTGCCCGTCGACAGTACAAATGGCGATGCCGAGCTTATTACCGCTGATCGAGGCCAGCGCGGGAATGTAATCGGCAACCTTACCCTGCCCCAGTAACGGACGAACCTGCGCCAGAATCTCGTCCAGCATCTCATTATGGATGACCGCAGCCACACTTTGCTCCTTGCCCTCAGGCTAAAACGGGCTGCGAGTATAACAGAGGCTTATACGTCACGTCAGGCAGGGAGACGAAAACGCGAGACGGCCTGCAACAAAAGATCTGACTCCCGATGCAGGCGCTCAGAGGCATTCGACGCTTCGCTAACCAGCACATCTGTCTGACGCGATACCTGATTCAGCGCCTGAAGTTGGCGCGTCATCTGATGAATGCTTTCCCCCTGATTTAGAGTGGCCAGCGAAATATCATTCAGCAGGCTACTCAGATTGGCCACCAGCCCGGTGACCTGCTGGAGATTTTCTTCCAGACGGTTTACCACCTGAGAACCTTCTTCAATGCCCTGTAGCGAGTGGTTAATTAGCGACTGGATGGTTTGCGTAGAGTGACTGCTTTTTCTGGCCAGCAGCCCCACTTCACGGGCGACCACCGCGAACCCGCGCCCCTGTTCTCCCGCATGGGCGGCTTCAATGGCAGCGTTGAGGGCAAGAATGTTGGTCTGAAACGCCACGCTGTCGATCATGGCGACGATCCCGCGCATCTCTGAGGATCGGTCGACGATCGTCTGCATTGAGCCATTTACCGCTGTCATCATTTGCTCCCCGCCGACGGCAGCCTGTCGGGCTTCATCCGCGCGCGAGCGGGCGAGTTTTGCATAACCCGTGTTCCCCTCAACGTGGGTTTCGAGATCGGCGATATGCGCGGTCACCTCCTCCAGCTCTTTGGCCTGTCGCGTGGACTGCTGATAAAGCTTCTGGTTCCCCTGCGCAAGTGACCCGATATTTTCGACCATAGAGGTCGTGGCCTCGCTGACCTGAGTCACCAGTTGCTGGAGCCCGCGCTGCATGGCGGTAATACTGCCGCTGAGCTGGCTGATTTCACTGTTAAAACGCACAACGTCAGGGGGTATTCCCGACAAATCCCCTGCCGCAAGCTGGTTAATATGGACAATCAGACGGCGTAGCGGGGATATCACCCATTTCGCCATTGCAAACCAGACGGCAATGGCAATAGCCAGCAGCACCAGCGGCGCAAACAGGAACAGCCGTTGCAGGCCTGAGAGTTGTTCCATGAGCGACTGACGCCCCTGTATCGCCTGCTTCTCACTCCGTTGCTGATAACGTGCAAAGTTGTCATTAAAATCGGTCTGAAACGCCTGGGCGGGTACGGCGAAAAAGAGGTCGATGCTGTTGGTTTTCACCAGCCCTTCCGCCTGCTCGCTAATGGCACCGAAGAACAGCTGATAGCTATTAACAAGCCCCTCGTCCTGCGGAGGATTAAGCGCGAGCCAGGCTTGCCATGCCTGCTGAGACGCCGCCAGGGATTTTTGCGCCTCGTCCATCAGGCTATGCCAGCTCCCTTCCGAACCGGTCTCTTTATCCTGCATAAAGTACACCCCGGAGCGGTTGAGCAGATCGCTCGCCGCAAGCAGCGAAATACGCGCCTGATCCAGTCTGCTCTGTTGCTGCCAGGCCAGCTGATTGCGCTGTTCGTTACGCTGGGCTTGATTCAGGGAGGCGGTAAGCAGGAAGGAGGATGAAAGTTGCAGGGCGGAGAAAAGGCCGATAATACAAAAGATGCCGGTCAGCAGGCCAAACTGACGAGGATAAAAGCGCTGCGCAAGACGACGAAAAATTTGCGTTAGGTTCATAATTTTCTTCTGTAACAATACGTTAGACGCGAGCGAGTCTACGAAACGAAAATGACAGAACCATTGCAAAATAATGACAGGAAACGTGAATTGCCGGGTAGCGGCCTTGCCCTACCCGGCATCAACATTACACGCGATCCTTCCAGACCGTCTGAACGTTACAGAACTCATGCAGACCGAAATGTGAAAGCTCTCGCCCGAAGCCGCTCTTCTTCACTCCGCCAAACGCAACGCGCGCATCGCTTGCGCTGTAGCCATTGATAAAGACTCCGCCGCACTCCAGCTCGCGAGAGAAGGTTTCAGCCAGCGCATCGTTCGCGGTAAAGACCGTCGCTGATAAGCCAAAGTCGCTGTCGTTAGCCAGCTGCAACGCGTGCGACGCATCATTGGCGACGGTAATCGCAGCCACCGGGCCAAACAGCTCCTGACGGAAGGCCGTCATCTGTGGGGTGACGTCGCCGAGTACGGTTGGCGCATAAAAGTTACCGGTCCCGGCAAGCTTCTCGCCGCCGAGCAGCAGGGTCGCCCCTTCCGCCAGCGTAGCCTGTACCTGCTGATGCAGTTCATCGCGAAGATCAAATCGCGCCATCGGGCCAATATAGTTATCTTCCTCATCCGGTGCGCCCATTTTCAGCGCCTTGACCGCGTCAACAAAGCGTTGGGTAAAGGTGTCCGCCACGCCCGCTTCCACAATAAAGCGTTTCGCCGCCGCGCAAACTTGTCCGGTATTCTGATAACGTCCGGCCACGGCCGCGTTGACAGCCAGATCCAGATCGGCATCATTCAGAACGATAAACGGATCGGAGCCGCCCAGCTCCAGCACGCATTTCTTCAGCGCCGCGCCCGCCTGCGCGCCAATTGCCGCACCAGCCCGAACGCTGCCGGTTACGGTCACCGCCGCGATACGCCGATCGTTAATCGCCTGGCTGACGCCGTCATTTGTCGCGTTCACCCAGCCAAAGATCCCCTCCGGGAAACCGGCATCCGCGAACACCTTCCCGATCAGCTCCGCCGAGCCGAGCACATTTGGCGCATGTTTAAGCAGATAGCTGTTCCCTGCCAGCAGGATCGGCACCGCACCGCGCAGCACCTGCCAGAGCGGGAAGTTCCACGGCATCACCGCCAGAATAGGCCCCAGCGGACGGTACTCAATCACCGCATTGTCGACCTGGGTAGATTCCGGGCGCAGCATTGCCGGGCCGTATTCAGCGTACCAGTCGCAAAGGCTGGCGGACTTAGCCACCTCCGCACGCGCCTGCACAATGGGCTTGCCCATCTCCCGGGAGATAGTCTGCGCCATCTCTTCCGCACGGCTACGCAGCGCCGCACCCAGATCGCGAAGTTTTTGCGCCCGGTGCGCCACGCTTTCGCGTCGCCACTGACGAAAACCGGTATCCGCCTGCGCAATGGCACGCTCAACGTCACCGGACGTTGCCCACGGGTAAGCAGCCAGCGTTTCGCCGGTAGCCGGGTTGACAGAGTAGGCATGGGTAGCAGATGAATACGTCATGAAGTTCTCCATGTAATAACAGTTGATTGATTGTGGCCCACTCTGCTATTTCTTAAAAATGAATAATACTCACCACCTTGTTCACGAATCGAGAATGGTATGGACTTAACACAGCTTGAGATGTTTAACGCCGTCGCACTGACCGGCAGCATTACCCAGGCGGCGCAGAAGGTACACCGGGTGCCGTCAAACCTCACCACCCGCATCCGACAGCTTGAAGCGGATCTCGGCGTGGAGCTGTTTATTCGCGAGAATCAGCGCCTGCGGCTTTCCCCCGCCGGGCACAATTTTTTGCGCTACAGCAAACAGATCCTGGCGCTGGTCGACGAAGCGCGAATGGTCGTCGCCGGGGATGAACCGCAGGGATTATTCTCGCTCGGCGCGCTGGAAAGTACCGCCGCCGTACGCATTCCGGAAAGTCTGGCGCGGTTTAATCAGCGCTATCCGCGCATTCAGTTTGCGTTGTCCACCGGGCCTTCCGGTACGATGATTGACGGTGTGCTTGAGGGGACGCTCAGCGCCGCCTTTGTCGACGGGCCGCTCTCGCACCCCGAACTGGAAGGAATGCCGGTTTACCGGGAAGAGATGATGCTGGTCACCCCTGCGGGTCACGCAGAAGTGTCAAAAGCCACGCAGGTGAGCGGTAGCGAGGTTTATGCCTTTCGCGCCAACTGTTCCTACCGGCGTCATCTGGAGAGTTGGTTTCATGCTGACCGCGTAACGCCGGGAAGGATCCACGAGATGGAGTCCTACCACGGGATGCTCGCCTGCGTGATTGCCGGGGCAGGCATTGCGCTGATGCCCCGCTCCATGCTGGAGAGCATGCCGGGGCATCATCAGGTGGCGGCGTGGCCGCTGGCGGAAAACTGGCGCTGGCTCACCACCTGGCTGGTGTGGCGACGCGGGGCGATGACCCGCCAGCTTGAGGCGTTTATAGGGCTTCTAAACGAACGTCAGCCACCAGTGTCTTCTCCATAAACAGGCTCAGCGGATCCTCGTTGTAGGGGGCAAACGCGGGGCGCCGTTCGTATCCACACTGTTGATACAGACGAATGGCGGCATGTTGTTTGATCCCCGTCTCCAGCCGGACGGTGTGGCAGCAGCGGCTGAGGGCTTCATCTTCCAGCGCCGCCAGTAATTTATTACCCAGCCGTTGCCCGCGATGGGTTGGATCAATATAGACCCGTTTCATTTCCCCGGTCCCGTCCCCGTTCAAAACAACAGCGCCACACCCGACGGCGTTAAGCTGAGTGTCACGAATAATCATCAGGATCAGCGAGTCGTCCGGCAGTTCGGTTAAATCCAGCAGATGATTACTTTCCGCGGGATAGAGAACGCTTTGATAACGGTCCAGCGCCGTAATCAGGGCGAGAATATCTGGATGATGGGCGGATTCAGCGGTAATAGAATACATGGCAGGCTCCTTGTCGTTTTCGTTCAACATACCGCCCGCCCTGTATACCGGCGTCATAGTTTTTAATGATGACCGTAATCCTGGAGACGAAGGAAAATTTTCCCCTTCATATACAGCGTGGCCTGCCCGCCAATCAGCACGCGGTCGCCTTTCAGCTCGCAGCGCAGATCCCCGCCACGGGAGGAGACCTGGCGGGCCGACATCTGCGTTTTTCCAAGCTTTTCGCTCCAGTACGGGATCAGCATGCTGTGCGCTGATCCCGTCACCGGATCCTCCGGTACCCCTTCCCCCGGGCAGAAGAAGCGGCTGACGAAATCATACTCATCCCCCGGCGCCGTAACGCAGACCATTTTCCCCAGCGGGAGCATGGCTGTGATATCCGGCGTCAGCGCCTCCACCTGCCGCTGGCTGTCGAGCACCACCATGTAATCGCGCCCTGCACGCACCTCTTTTGCCGCGTTAATGCCCAGCGCGCTGAATAGCACTGCGGGTGGAGTATCGACAACCTCGGTTGACCACGCCGGGAAATTCAGCGTCAGCCAGTCGCCGCTGCGTTGTACCGTCAGTTCGCCGACAAAGCGCGTGGTGAAGGTGATTTCCGTATGCGGATAATCCAGGTATTCGAAAATAACGTGAGAAGCCGCGAGGGTTGCGTGGCCGCATAGGTTAATTTCATCCTGCGTGGTAAACCAGCGCAGTTCAAACCCGTTATCCGTTCGGACAAAGAACGCCGTCTCTGACTGATTATGCTGCTTCGCCATCTTCAGCAACGTCTCATCCGGCAGCCACGCTTCCAGCGGACACACCGCCGCCGCATTGCCGCCGAACGCCCTGTCGCTGAAGGCATCCACCAGATAAAAATCAATTTCCTGCATCGTTGGTTCCTCTTAGATTTATTCAGCGCAGAAATACTGTGCCCTTCAGATACAGCGCCGCCTGCCCGCCCATCCGCACGCGGTCGCCCTTGAGTTCGCAGCGTACGTCTCCTCCACGGGCGGAAACCTGGCGGGCAAACATCTGTGTTTTGCCAAGCCGTTCACTCCAGTATGGGATCAGCATGGTGTGCGCGGAGCCGGTGACAGGATCTTCCGGCACGGCCACGCCCGGCGAGAAGAAACGACTGATAAAGTCGTATTCTCCTTCGTCCCGGGCGGTGACGGCCACTTTATGCTCCCCAGGCGTCATGGCGGAGAAATCCGGATTAATGGCTTCCACCTGCTCGCGGCTCTCCAGTACCAGCACCCAGGCGCGGCCTTTTCGCGCCTCGACGTAGTGGCTGATACCGAGTGCGGTGAGCAACTCCGGTGGCGGCGTCTGTGCCTGCGTCGGGCAGGCCGGGAAGTCCAGCGTCATCCAGTCACCTTCACGGCTGACGGTCAGGCGACCAGAGGCAGTGTCAAAATGAAGGCGTGAGTCCGGATAATCCAGTTCGTTAAACAGAACATACGCCGCGGCAAGCGTCGCGTGACCACACAGATTAACCTCGGTTAGCGTGGTGAACCAGCGCAACTCGATCCCCCCTTTGGTGCACACAAAAAACGCGGTTTCCGACTGGTTATGCTGTTGTGCCATCCGCAGTAACGTCTCATCCGGTAGCCACGCGTCGAGCGGGCACACCGCCGCCGGGTTGCCGCCAAAGGAGGACTCGCTGAACGCATCTACCAGATAAAAATCAATCTCCTGCATTGTGTTACCGCCTGTTTTTGTTGTGTTGTTCTTTATCTTCAATGAAAACAACCGCGTTCGCTACCGCTGCATGAAGGTAAATTTTGTGATTCACATCACATAACGGTTGAGTTTTCGCCGTTTAAGGCTTTAAGATCGTCTCCTCATCTTTCAGGCAACGAATCCCAGATATCCCTATGACAACACACACGGTTTCCCGCAGGGTCGCGTGGCTACGCGTGGTCACGCTCGCCATCGCAGCGTTTATTTTCAACACCACGGAATTTGTTCCGGTTGGGCTGCTGTCCGACATTGCAGCCAGCTTCCATATGGAAACGGCACAGGTTGGCATTATGCTGACCATCTATGCATGGGTGGTAGCGCTGATGTCGCTGCCGTTTATGCTGCTGACCAGCCAGATGGAACGTCGTAAGCTGCTGATTGGGCTGTTTGTGGTGTTCATAGCCAGCCATGTGCTGTCATTTATGGCATGGAACTTTACGGTGCTGGTGATCAGCCGCGTCGGCATCGCGTTTGCCCATGCCGTTTTCTGGTCGATCACCGCATCGCTCGCCATTCGTCTCGCCCCGGCGGGGAAACGCGCCCAGGCGTTGAGCCTGATTGCCACCGGAACGGCGCTGGCGATGGTGTTAGGCCTGCCGATCGGGCGCATTGTGGGTCAATACTTCGGCTGGCGCACCACCTTCTTTGCCATCGGCATGGGGGCGCTGATCACCCTGGTGTGTCTGATCAAACTGCTGCCAAAACTGCCCAGTGAACACTCCGGCTCGCTGAAAAGTCTGCCGCTGCTGATGCGTCGACCGGCGCTGATGAGCATCTATCTGCTGACCGTGATTGTGGTGACCGCCCATTACACGGCCTACAGCTATATTGAGCCGTTTGTTCAGGTTGTGGCGGGCTTTAGCGCTAACTTCGCCACCGTTCTGCTGCTGATCCTGGGCGGCGCGGGGATTATCGGCAGTATCCTGTTCGGGAAGCTGGGCAATAAGCACGCGTCTGCGCTTGTAAGCAGTGCGATTGGCCTGCTGCTGGCGTGCCTGCTGTTACTGATGCCTGCGGCAGGCAGCGAGAGTCATCTGGCGATCCTCAGTCTGTTCTGGGGCGTGGCGATCATGATTATTGGTCTGGGAATGCAGGTCAAAGTGCTGGCCCTGGCCCCGGACGCCACGGACGTGGCAATGTCGCTGTTCTCGGGAATTTTCAATCTGGGAATTGGGGCCGGTGCGCTGGTGGGAAATCAGATCAGCCTGCATGTATCGATGTCGGCCATTGGCTATCTCGGGGCGATTCCCGCGCTGATTGCGCTGATCTGGTCGGTGCTTATCTTCCGTAAATGGCCGGTCGCGATGGAAGAACAGACCAGCCACGGTTGACGTTAGTTGTGCCGGGTGGCGGCTTCGGCCTACCCGGCCCAGGTTATTACGGACTTGTAGGCCGGGTAAGCGCAGCGCCACCCGGCAATGTCCTCAGTGATACGTCTTAATGATCTCCAGCACGCCGTTAATAATAAACTGCACGCCCATACAGACCAGCAGGAAGCCCATCAGACGGGAGATAGCTTCAATTCCCCCCTTGCCCACCCAGCGCATAATCGCCCCGGAGCTGCGCAATGACCCCCAGACGATAATGGCGATAAGCGCAAAAATGATCGGCGGCGCAACGGTAATAACCCAGTGCGGAAAAGTAACACCATCACGCACCGTTGAGGCGGAACTGATGATCATCGCAATCGTTCCCGGCCCCGCCGTGCTCGGCATGGCTAACGGCACAAACGCGATATTGGCGCTCGGTTCGCTTTCAAGCTCCTCCGATTTGCTTTTGGCTTCCGGCGATTCATGCACTTTATGCGCCGGGAACAGCATCCGGAAACCAATAAACGCCACAATCAGCCCACCGGCGATACGCAGACCGGGAATCGAAATACCAAAAGTATTCATCACCAGTTGTCCGGCGTAATAAGCCACCATCATAATCGCGAAGACGTAGACGGAGGCCATCCTCGACTGCTGGTTGCGCTCCGCGCTGTTCATGTTACCCGCCAGCCCCAGAAAGAGCGCCACGGTCGTTAACGGGTTCGCCAGCGGAAGCAACACCACCAGCCCAAGCCCCACTGCTTTAATCAAATCCAACATAATGCACCGCAGTCCTTATCCTTATTCATTACCGCAATTATAGGGGGAAAGTCTCGTCCTGAGCTATCCGCGCAACGTAACCATAATTGTCCCGCCTAACTAATAACCCCAGATTATCTATATGATTTAAAAGCGTACAGAAAAAGTTCCTGAAGCGTTTTAGCAATTCGTGGCATCGGCTGATCCATTCAGTTGACTTATACTTGCCTGAGCAATAATATCTGCCGTGACTAAACTACTTGCCAGGGCAACCATTGTGAAAAGCACCAGTGATCTCTTTAACGACATAATCCCACTGGGTCGTCTTATTCATATGGTTAACCAGAAAAAAGATCGCCTGCTCAATGACTACCTGTCACCGCTGGATATCACCGCAACACAGTTCAAAGTGCTGTGTTCCATTCGCTGCGAAGTGTGTATCACGCCGGTTGAGCTGAAAAAGGTGCTCTCTGTCGATCTGGGTGCGTTGACCCGCATGCTGGATCGTCTCGTCTGCAAAGGATGGATAGAACGAAGCCCTAACCCGAATGACAAACGTGGCGTACTGGTGAAACTGACCAGCGATGGCGCGGCCATGTGTGAGCAATGTCATCAATTAGTAGGACAAACACTGCACCAGGAACTGACAAAAAACTTAACGGCAGATGAAGTGGCAACGCTTGAGCTTTTACTCAAGAAAATCCTGCCGTAAACAGAAAAAGAGGTATGACGATGTCCAGACGCAATACTGACGCTATCACCATTCATAGCATTTTGGACTGGATCGAAGATAACCTGGAATCTCCACTTTCCCTTGAGAAAGTGTCTGAGCGTTCAGGTTACTCAAAATGGCACCTGCAACGGATGTTTAAAAAAGAGACCGGCCATTCATTAGGACAATATATTCGCAGCCGTAAGCTGACGGAGATTGCCCAAAAACTGAAAGAAAGCAATGAGCCGATCCTCTATCTGGCGGAACGCTACGGATTTGAATCGCAACAAACCCTGACGCGTACGTTCAAGAACTACTTTGACGTGCCGCCTCATAAGTACCGTATTACCAGTATGCCGGGTGAATCCCGTTATCTGTATCCGCTAAAACATTGCAGTTAATCATCGCCTGTTAAGACGTAACCGAGGAAATCATGAAATTTATCGTCTCCGCCGCCCTCACCTTGCTGGTGCTGGTTTCCGGCCAGAGCTTCGCGGAGCAAACCCCCAGTGCGGGGCAGCAAAATAATCGTGACACCATGATTATGCCGTCCACGCAAAACCAGTCGCCCTGGGACTTCAATCACATGGGCGCTGGCAGCGACAAATCCGACGAATTAGGCGTGCCGTATTATAATCACGACCTGTAATTCGTTTTTGCCCCGCTAATGCGGGGCTTTTTTCTGCCTTAACTCCGCACCCGCGTCGCCCGACGCACCCGCAAGCCAAAGACGTTGATATACAGCCCGGCCATAATCAGCCCTGCGCCACACAGTTGCAGCGCGCTGAGCGTTTCATCCAGCAACAGGGCGGCGCTGGCAAGCCCGACCACCGGTACCAGCAGCGATAACGGCGCCACGCGCCAGGTTTCATAGCGTCCGAGCAGCGATCCCCAGATGCCGTAGCCAATGATTGAGGCGACTAATGCCAGGTAGATCAGCGACAAAATGGTCGTCAGGTCGATCTCCACCAGGCTTTTCAGCATCACCTGCGGTCCATCCAGAATAAACGACGCGGCCATAAACGGCACAATGGGGATCAACGCGCTCCAGACCACCAGCGACATGATCCCAGGACGCGACTCATGCTGCATTATCAGCTTGTTAAAGATGTTGCCGCACGCCCAGCTCAGCCCCGCCGCCAGGGTGAGCATAAAGCCCAGCAGCGCGACATGCTGACCGTTGAGGCTGCCTTCTATCAGCACCAGCACGCCAAAGACCGCAAGGCTAATGCCCGCCAGCTGTTTGCCCTGCAAACGTTCGCCAAAGACAAACGCGCCGAGAATAATGGTAAAGAAAGCCTGCACCTGAAGCACCAGCGAAGCCAGACCCGCAGGCATACCGAATTTGATGGCGCAAAAAAGAAACGCAAACTGACCAAAGCTGATGGTGAGGCCGTAGCCCAGCAGAAGCTTCAGGGGAATCTTTGGGCGGGCAACGAAAAGCAGCGCCGGGAAGGCCACCAGCAGGAAGCGCAGACCCGCCAGCATGAGTGGAGGCATGTTGTGCAACCCCATTTTGATGACCACAAAATTGAGTCCCCACACCACGACAACCAGTAACGCTAACAGCCCGTCTTTCCGCGTCATTTTCCGCCCCTGAATTATTAAATTTTTGTAAACACTTCAAGGTAACAGAAAAAATACCCCCGCGAGAAGATCATTAATTCTGGTACTGAGTAGAAGCACTTGCGGATAAATTGGGTGCTATACAAGCTGCCGATCCCATGATAATCCTGTAATAACACAACAAAAAAAGCATAAGCATTTGTCGGGCAGGAAAATGAAACCATCAATCAGGCGCTCAACCGCAGCGCTGCTGGCATCGTCATTGTTATTAACAATTGGCCGCGGGGCAACGCTGCCCTTTATGACCATATATCTCACACGCGTGTACGATATGAGCGTGGAGAATATTGGCTATGCCCTTACCGTGGCGTTGACCATTGGCGTGGTGTTTAGCCTGGGGTTTGGCATCCTGGCGGACAAGTTCGACAAAAAACGCTATATGCTGGTCGCCATCGTGGCCTTTATCGCCGGGTTTGTGGCCATTCCGCTGGTGAATAACGTGACGCTGGTGGTGTTGTTCTTTGCCCTGATTAACTGCGCCTATTCCGTCTTCTCAACGGTGCTGAAAGCGTGGTTTGCCGACGTGCTGACCTCCAGCGAAAAGGCGCGCGTTTTCTCACTCAACTACAGTTTCCTGAACATCGGCTGGACGATTGGGCCGCCGGTTGGCACTCTACTGGTGATGTACAGCCTGCAACTGCCGTTCTGGCTGGCGGCCTTCTGCGCCGCACTGCCGCTCGGGTTTATCCATTTCTTTGTGCAGAAAAGCGTAGCGTCTGACAGCGTGGAGGAAAAAGCGCCGTGGCAGCCCTCGGTGCTGCTAAAGGACCGGGCGCTGTTCTGGTACACGCTCTCCGGCCTGCTGGCGTCCTACGTGGGCGGATCGTTCGCCAGCTGCATTTCCCAGTACGTCCTCGCCGCGTATGCGGACAGCGATTTCGCAGAAAAGGTGGTGGCCGTTGTGTTGCCCGTCAACGCGGTGGTGGTGGTCACCCTGCAATACGCGCTTGGCCGCAAGATCTCCGCAAGCAACATCCGCCCGCTAATGACAGCCGCAACGCTCTTTTTTATCCTCGGGCTGGGCGGGTTTATGCTTTCCGGCGAGAACCTGATTTACTGGGGGATTGCGGCGGCGATTTTCACCCTGGGTGAAATTATTTATGCCCCGGGTGAATACATGCTGATCGACAATATCGCCCCGCCGGGCATGAAGGCGAGCTACTTCTCCGCCCAGGCGCTGGGCTGGCTGGGCGCGGCGGCGAACCCGATGATCACCGGGCTCATCCTGACCCATCTGCCGCACTGGTCGTTATTTATTATTATGATGGCCGCCATTATTGCGGCGTGGCTGATGGTTTTGCGCGGGATGCGCGTGAAAAGTGAAGATAGCGTGTCGGGTGGCGCTGCGCTTACCCGACCTACGAAACCCTAATCCCACGCCGGGTAAGGCTAAGCCCCCACCCGGCAAATCCAACAGCCTAGTGGTGCAACATCTCCTCCACCACCTGCTCTTTGTACATCTCGTTCGGGTAGTAGGTCGGCCAGTTATCCATCTCTTTCAGCAGCGCCTCGTGGGAGGTGTTGCCCATAAAGATATGGAAGTGTGAAGAGGCTTTCGGCCCGATGGTATGATCGCTGAACTGCACAAACTTAGGCGCCTGGCTTGCCTTATCCTTACATTCAAACAGGTAGCGCACGCCTTTTTCCCCGACGCATAGGTCAGAATTTTATAGCCGCTGTAGTCGTAGCGGCAGCTGCTCACCGTTTTGCCTCTGTGGAATTCCATCACGTTGTTTTCAATGCCGATGGCGTCCACGTCCGTCGCGTAGCCCTTACGGTAGTAGGCTTTCACCTCGGCAGCGGATTTTTCCCCCTTCTGCGCTTTCTTTTCGAAAACCGGATCCAGCGAACCATCAAGCAGGAACGGGTAAACAGACTGCCAGGTCCCGTCCCAGTCAGACAGCGTCCTGTCCCTGACGTCTTTATCCTCAAAGACGCCGTTTGCCGCCTTCTGTTCCGCCTCCGTCATCTGATGACCGTGCGAATGGGCAAAAAGCGAGCCGCTTACCAGCAGCGTTCCCAGAGTCAGCGCAATTTTTCCAAGTTGTGCAGCCACAGCAAAACCCTCATTCCGTGTTATAAGAATGAGGATGTTATAGTATAACATTTCAGATCGCAACCAGTCCGCGAACCCCCTCCTGCTCCATGTTCTCACCGCGCCCCTGCTGGACGATGCTGCCGCGCGACATCACCAGATAGCTGTCGGCCAGCTCCGCCGCAAAATCATAAAACTGCTCCACCAGCAGGATCGCCATATCCCCCCGGTTCGCCAGGCTGCGGATCACCTGCCCAATCTCTTTAATCACCGACGGCTGTATACCTTCCGTGGGTTCATCCAGGATCAGTAACCGTGGACGGCTCGCCAGCGCGCGACCAATCGCCAGCTGCTGCTGCTGACCACCGGAAAGATCGCCTCCGCGACGGTGTTTCACCTCCTTCAGCACCGGGAAAAGCTGCCAAATCTCCTCCGGCACGCTCCTTGCGTTTCCCGCGGAGAAGCGCGACAGTCCCATCAGCAGGTTTTCTTCTATGGTCAGACGCGGAAAAATCTCCCGCCCCTGCGGAACATACGCCACGCCGGACTGCACCCGCTGGTGCGGTTTACTGTGAGTGATGGTCTTTCCCTGCCAGACCACCTCCCCGGCTTTCACCGGGATCAGCCCCATCAAGCACCTCAGCAGTGTGGTTTTCCCTACCCCGTTGCGCCCCAGCAGGCAGGTAACTTCCCCGACCACCGCCTCAAAGCTCACCCCGCGCAGAATATGACTTCCGCCGTAGTACTGATTCAGCTCGTTAACCTGTAACATCCCCTCTCCTTAGCGTCCCAGATAGACGTCAATCACCTGCTCATTGGCCTGTACCTCGCGAAGCGAGCCTTCTGCCAGTACGCGCCCCTGATGCAGCACCGTGACGTGGTCGGCGATGGTCTCGACGAAGCCCATATCGTGCTCAACCACCATCAGCGAATGCTTGCCTGCCAGAGTTCGGAACAGCTCGGCTGTGTATTCCGTCTCTGCGTCGGTCATACCGGCGGCGGGTTCGTCCAGCAGCAACAGATGCGGATCCTGCACCAGCAGCATGCCGATCTCCAGAAACTGCTTCTGCCCGTGGGAAAGCAGCCCGGCGCGGCGATCGCGCTCGCTGCCAAGCCGCAGCAAAACCAATATCTCGTCAATGCGGTCGCGCTGTTCGCCGCTGAGTGTTGCCCGCAGGCTCGCCCAGACGGACCTGTCGGCTTTCATGGCGATTTCGAGGTTTTCCCCTACGGTCAGCGCTTCAAACACGGTCGGCTTCTGGAACTTACGGCCAATGCCCTGACGGGCAATGGCCGCCGGTTCAAGGGCTGTCAGATCGATGGACTGATCGTAAATAGCCTTCCCGCTTTTTGGCCGGGTTTTGCCGGTGATCACGTCCATCAGCGTAGTTTTACCGGCGCCGTTAGGGCCAATGATGCAGCGCAATTCTCCAATGCCGATATTAAGTGAGAGATCGGTCAACGCCTGAAAACCATCGAAACTGACGTTAATGGCCTCAAGCTGCAACACAGGATCGGTCTGCTCACGGTAACGATCGCCCGGTAGCTGGCGGGTAAAGAGTCCTTCAGAGGGCTGCATTAATTATCTCCCTTACGAAACAGACCGAACACGCCGCGCGGTAAAAAGAGCGTCACGGCGATGAAAATCAGCCCAAGAAACAGTTGCCAGTACTCCGGCATCGCCACGGTGAAAAAGCTCTTCGCACCATTGACCAGCGCCGCACCAATCACCGGGCCTACCAGGGTGCCGCGCCCGCCCAGCGCCACCCAGATGGCCGCTTCAATCGAGTTGGTCGGCGACATTTCACCCGGGTTGATAATGCCCACCTGCGGAACGTACAGCGCTCCCGCCAGGCCACACAGCACGGCGGAAAGCGTCCAGACCAGCAGCTTGAAGCCGCGCGGATCGTAGCCGCAGAACGTCAGACGGTTTTCCGCATCGCGCACCGCCGTTAAAATGCGGCCAAATTTACTCTTCGCCAGGGCGTAGCCTGTGCCCAGGGCCAGAAGCAGCAGCATGACCGTTGCGAGAAACAGCGCGATCCGCGTGGTGGTCGCCGTGACGGAAAACCCGAGCAGCGTGGTAAAGCCGGTAAAGCCGTTATTTCCGCCAAAGCCGGTTTCGTTGCGAAAGAACAGCAGCATGCCCGCATAGGTCAGCGCCTGGGTCATGATGGAAAAATAGACCCCTTTTATCTTCGAGCGGAAAGCAAACCAGCCGAAGACCAGCGCTAGCAGGCCGGGGATCGTCACGATTAACACCAGCGCCCAGGCGAAATGCTGCGTTCCCCACCAGAACCAGGGCAGTTCGCTCCACGAGAGAAACGACATAAACGCGGGCAGCCCGTCCCCGGCCGCCTGGCGCATCAGGTACATGCCCATCGCATAGCCGCCCAGGGCGAAGAATATGCCGTGCCCCAGCGAGAGCATACCGGCATAGCCCCAGACCAGATCGAGGGCCACGGCGACAACCGCGTAGCAGAGGATCTTGCCGATAAGCGTCAACATCCACGTCGAAACGGCCAGCGGATGGGTGGCGGGTAACAGCGCGAGAAAAGGCAGCACCAGCAGCGCCGCAACCAGCAGACTGCCGAAGATTTGCGCGGTGCGCGGTGCCCTGCGCGCCAGTGTTAAGGTCAATGGCTGGCTCATCAGTCTGTCACCCTCCCTTTAAGTGCGAATAACCCCTGCGGACGTTTCTGGATAAACAGAATGATCGCCACCAGAATCAGGATCTTGCCCAGCACGGCGCCCATCTGCGGTTCAAGAATTTTATTGAAGATCCCCAGACCAAAGGCCGCCGCGACGCTACCGGCCAGCTGGCCGACGCCGCCGAGCACCACCACCAGGAACGAATCGATGATGTATCCCTGGCCCAGCTCCGGCCCCACGTTCCCCAGCTGGGACAAAGCCACGCCGCCCAACCCGGCAATGCCGGACCCGAGACCAAATGCCAGCATATCTACCCGTCCGGTGGGAACGCCGCAGCAGGCCGCCATGCTGCGGTTTTGCGTCACCGCCCGCACGTTGAGACCCAGACGCGTTTTGTTCAGAATGAGCCAGGTGAAGAACAGCACCAGCAGTACAAAGCCGAGCACCACAATACGGTTCCAGGGCAGCGTCAGGTTGGCGAAAACCTGCACCCCGCCGGACAGCCATGCCGGGTTAGCGACCTCAAGGTTCTGAGCGCCAAAGGTCATGCGGACCAGCTGGATAAGCATCAGGCTTATCCCCCAGGTGGCGAGCAGGGTTTCCAGCGGGCGGCCATAAAGATGGCGTATCACCGTGCGCTCCAGCACCATTCCGATGCCTGCGGTCAGGCAAAACGCCACCGGCAGCGCCACCACCGGATAGAGCGCCAACCACTGAGGCATCCACTGCGCCATTACCTGCTGCACCATCCAGGTGGCATACGCCCCGAGCATCAGCATTTCACCGTGAGCCATGTTAATCACCCCCAGCAGACCATAGGTGATAGCCAGCCCGAGTGCGGCCAGCAAGAGTACCGACCCCAACGACAGGCCCATGAAGGCCTGCCCCAGCAGTTCGCCCCACATCAGCCGGTGCTGAATACGCTCCAGGCTCTCAGCGGCAGCGGCACGTACCCGTGCGTCCGGCTCGGTTTGCGTTTGGGTGAACGGCGTCAGCGTGGCCTGCACGTCCGGATCGTCAGACTGTCCCAACAGCTCAACAGCCTTGAGCCGTACTTCAGCCTGTGGGCTCGTCAGCTGGAGGTTTGCCAGCGCCAGCATCAGCGACTGTCGGGTGACGTCGTCCGTTTCGCTACTGGCCCGCTGTTGCAGAAAGCCGAGCATATCCGGCCGGGCGTCACGCTGAAGTTGCCGCGCGGCATGACGCCTTTCGGTGACACTGTCACTTACAAGCTGATGCGTCGCCAGCGCCGTGACGGTTAACACGCGCAGCCGGTTGGTCAGCCGCACGGCTTTGGTCGTGCCTTCAGCGCTTTTTGCCGCGCCCAGGGCAACCATTTCGCCGTCGATGCGGGTAAATGCCTTCTTCTGGCTGTCGGTATAAAGGTTCTCCTGTTGCAGCGCCTTAAGCAGCGGCAAACGTGCAGGTTCCGGCGTGGCTGCCCAGCGGGTCAGCATGGCGGTTTGCTGGCTGCGGCTAGCGGCAACGAAATCATCGGCATCCGATGCCTGCGCCATCCCTGGCAGCAGTCCGGTAAGCCACACAATCGCAATCATCATGCGTATGGCGTTCATGACGTCTCTCCCTGGTGGTGGCTTAGTTGCTGGCGGTTTTCATCGGCTGGTCAGGCTTTTTGTCATTCCCGGCGATAAACGGGCTCCACGGCTGAGCGCGTACCGGCTGTTCGGTTTGCCAGACGACGTTGAACTGGCCGTTGCCTTCAATTTCACCAATCATGACGGGCTTATGCAGGTGGTGGTTGGTGGCGTCCATGGTCAGCGTAAAGCCGGACGGCGCGTTGAACGACTGGCCCGCCATTGCCGCGCGCACTTTGTCCACGTCGGTTGTTCCCGCTTTTTCAACCGCCTGCGCCCACATATGCAGGCCAACGTAAGTCGCTTCCATCGGATCGTTGGTGACCACGGTATCGGCATTCGGCAGCTTATGGGCTTTCGCGTAGGCTTTGTAAGCCGCGACAAAGGTCTGGTTGGTCGGGTTGTCGACGGATTCAAAGTAGTTCCACGCCGCCAGGTTACCCACCAGCGGTTTGGTATCAATGCCGCGAAGTTCTTCCTCGCCCACCGAGAACGCCACCACCGGCACGTCCGTGGCTTTCAGCCCCTGGTTCGCCAGTTCTTTATAGAAAGGCACGTTGGAATCACCGTTGATAGTGGAGACCACCGCCGCTTTGCCGCCCGTGGAGAACTTTTTGATACTGGCGACAATGGTCTGGTAATCGCTATGACCAAATGGGGTGTAGACCTCTTCAATATCTTTATCTTCAACGCCTTTCGAGTGCAGGAAGGCGCGCAGGATCTTGTTAGTAGTGCGCGGGTAAACGTAGTCCGTACCCAGCAGGAAGAATCGCTTCGCGCTGCCGCCGTCCTCGCTCATCAGGTACTCCACCGCCGGGATCGCCTGCTGGTTAGGCGCCGCGCCGGTATAGAAGACGTTAGGTGACATCTCTTCACCTTCATACTGCACCGGATAGAACAGCAAACCGTTCAGCTCCTCAAAAACCGGCAGAACCGATTTACGCGATACGGAGGTCCAGCAGCCAAACACCACGGCGACCTTATCCTGGCTCAGAAGCTGGCGGGCCTTTTCGGCAAACAGCGGCCAGTTGGATGCCGGGTCAACCACCACCGGCTCCAGCTTTTTCCCGAGCACGCCGCCTTTAGCGTTGATTTCATCGATGGTCATCAGGGCGACATCTTTCAGGGGCGTTTCTGAAATGGCCATCGTGCCGGAGAGAGAGTGCATAATCCCGACTTTAATGGTCTCTGCGGCCTGGACGCCAAAGCTCATTCCCATGGCGATGACGGAGGCGGACAAGGTGAACGCTTTAATAAAGGTACGACGGTGCATATTTTCACTCCTGAAAAGAAAGCTGTGCGAAGACGTCCGTTACCGCCGGACGCAGAAAAAAGTAACGCCAGTTTCAGGAGAGCAAAAACAGTGCCAGGTTGCAGAGACAGGATTTTAAAGGGATCGTAGAGAGGAGTGACGGGAAACGACTCAGAATGGTACAGCGCTGCACTGTAATAATGCAGCGCTGTAAACGGCGTTACCAGACGTCGCTGGCGATTTGCGTCACCAGGCGAACTTTATCCCACTGCTGGGCTTCGCTCAGGCTGTTACCCTCTTCCGTAGAAGCAAATCCGCACTGCGGGCTGAGGCAAATCTGCTCTTTCGCCACGTAGCGCGCAGCCTCTTCCAGACGCGCTTTCACCCCTTCCGGGTTCTCCAGTTCACCGTGTTTGGTGGTGATCAGCCCCAGAACCACCTGCTGTTTACCCGGGCGCACAAAACGCAGTGGCGCGAAGTCCCCGCTACGGTCGTTGTCGTACTCCAGGAAGAACGCGTCGACGTTCACCGTGCCGAACAGCACCTCCGCCACCGGCTCATAGCCGCCCTCGGAAATCCAGGTTGAGCGGAAGTTGCCGCGGCAGACGTGCAGCCCGACGGTCAGATCGTCCGGTTTGCCCTCCAGCGCCTTATTCAGCACCCGGGCATAGGTCCGGGCAAGTTCGTCTGCATCGTCACCGCGCTCGCGGATCTGGCGGCGCTGGTCCTCCGAACAAAGATAGGCCCAGACGGTGTCATCCAGCTGCAGATAGCGGCAGCCTGCATCGTAAAAGGCCCGAATGGCATCGCGCCAGGTGGTCGCCAGATCGTCAAAGTAATCCTTCAGATCCGGGTAGACCGTAGCATCAATATCCTTGCGGCCACCGCGGAAGTGCAGCACGCTCGGGCTCGGAATGGTCATCTTCGGCTGTGCATTACCGCTAATGCTTTTGAGGTAGCGGAAATCTTCCAGCATAGGATGATCGCCGAAGCCCAGTTTGCCCGTTACGCGCACGCCATGGGCTTTAGTCTGCACCCCGTTGAACTGAATGCCCTGCTGGGAATCATAACGCTCCACGCCCTGTAGCCCGTCAAAGAAGTCAAAGTGCCACCAGGCGCGGCGGAATTCACCGTCCGTTACCACATGCAGACCGCAGGCGCACTGCTGCTCGACAACATGACGAATGGCCTCGTCCTCAACCGCGCGAAGCTGCCCGGCATCGATTTCACCGCTGGCAAATTGCAGACGGGCCTGTTTAATGGCATCCGGGCGTAAAAAACTGCCGACTACATCGGCGCGGTACGGGGCATGGTGTCGCTGCATGGAAATCTCCTCTGTCTGTCGGCGTTAATTGCCCACAGTGATAATTCATCTCTTGAATTTTTAGACTTCTGGATGTCTAAACGTCCTGAAAAGATGTCATACCGGCTCGCCGCCGACAAACGAGAAAATTTCATCTGTGTTGAAATAAATTCATGTTCACAGAGCGGGTGATGAAGATCCTGCAAACGCGAACCGCTCATCTTCCCAGCCGGTCATGCCCCCGAGCATAATCTTAACCGGCAGACCCAGACGCGCCAGCTTCAGCGCCGCCCTGTCCGCCCCGTTGCAGTGCGGGCCTGCACAATAGACGACAAACAGCGTGCCCTCCGGCCACGCTTTCATCCGCTCTGCGGTGATCTGGCTCCAGGGTAAATGCAGCGCGCCGGGCAGATGCCGCCGGGCAAAATGTTCAGGCTTTCCGACAACGTGCAGCAGAACAAAGTCCTGCTCACCGCTGGATACCGCGTGATGGACATCGGCGCAGTCCGTCTCGACACTCAGACGACGCAGAAAATGTCCCACAGCTTCCTGCGGCTCAGCAGCCGGAAATTCAGTAACATAGCTCATGAATCTTCCTCATTTGTGGTGTTTGTGTTAACACTACTCTATCCCTTAATTCAGCCCATGAATGCGTCCGCCTATGCCAGAAAACAGCAAAAAGATGACAAACTTAAGACATCCCTCGCCGCGCGCGGTCGTGCTGGCATATGACGGTTTATGTACCTTTGAGTTTGGCGTGGCGGTAGAAATTTTTGGCTTGCCGCGCCCGGAGATGGGCGATGACTGGTATCAGTTTGCCGTGGCGAGCGTGGATGATGGCGAACTCCGGGCAACGGGCGGGATCCGTATTCTGGCCGATGGCGATCTGGGTCTGCTGGAGACAGCGGATCTGGTTGTCGTTCCCGGCTGGCGAGGGCTGGACGAACCCGTACCCGAAGCGCTCTGCCAGGCGCTCCGCGCGGCGCATGCTCGCGGCTGCCAGCTACTCTCGATCTGTTCTGGCGTTTTCGTTCTGGCAGCCTCAGGCCTGCTTGACGGGCGGAAGGCGACCACCCACTGGCGCTATACGCAAGCGCTGAAAACACGCTATCCCGCCATTACCGTGGTCGAAGATGTGCTCTACCAGGACGAAGGCGATATTCTCACTTCCGCCGGAAGCGCCGCGGGGATTGATCTGTGCCTGCACGTGGTGCGCCGGAATTACGGTATGGAAGTGGCAAACCGCGTGGCGCGTCGGCTGGTGATCCCGCCCCATCGGGACGGCTCGCAAACCCAGCAGCTTAGCCGACCGGTGGCTCAGTTGCGGGAGAGCCAGCGCCTCGGCCAGTTGTTTGATTATCTTCACCAGCATCTGGCTGTTTCCCATACCGTCGAATCGCTGGCCCTGCGGGTGGGTATGAGTCAGCGCACCTTTCTGCGCCGTTTCCAGGACGCGACCGGAACTACGCCCGCGCGCTGGTTATTGACTGCGCGATTGCAGCGGGCAAAAGATTATCTCGAAAACAGTCGGCTCAGCATCGACAATATTGCGGAACAAACCGGATTTGGACAAAGCGCCACGCTGCGCCACCATTTCCGGCAGCAATTTGCGCTTTCACCCGCGCAATATCGCAAACAATTTTTACCGGTACGATAAACGGGCAAAAAAAAACCGCCATAATCTGGCGGTAAATGCTTGCATGGATAGATTTGTATTTTGGTATCTACGCTCCGGTATTCCATACCGGGATGTGGATCACCTGCAATCTACCACTGTGAGCCTCAACGAAGCATAAACGAATCGATTAACCCGCTTTGGTATTAATTTGCAGATAACGCATCAGCCCCTGCTCTGCACTCTGGCGGGCATCATCATTAATCGCTTCGAGATAAAACGCACGAGAGACCCCATACGGCGCCTGCTCGGATGGGTAAACAGCGAACTGGAAGGTTTTGCCCCTCGCCTTATTGGTACAGCCCAGCTCCCAGCGTTCTTCACTTACCTGGGTGCTATTACATTCGACACGTCCGTAATCGCTGGTTAAATACGATCCGACACGGCTTTTTGCTGACTGAATATATTCTGGTTCTTCATTTGAATAGATGCTGGCCGCAGCACCCACCGCAACCACTACGCCCAGAAGTGATAGCACGATTATTTTTTTCATTTATTCGATCCAATCCTTAGCCAGAAAAATCTTATTGTAAATGATTTCCCAATAAATCTAGCTTCTCTTTGCATACCAGAAATGGGAGTTTACAACGGCGATATTGCTTTTAAGAATAGTCTTAGGTGAGTTTTATGGCGACCACAATTTTTGACAGTCTATTTTCTCAAATTTAAAGAGTCGAATAATTACTCTATGAAATTATCCCTACGATGACCGTAGCGTATTTTCGGGGGTAAAAGATGTTCAGAAAAGGCTTTTCGCTACTGCTGGTGATTAGCGCCCTGTTCTCAGGGCAGATTATGGCGGAGCACAAAGGGCATGAATTTGTGTATGTGAAAAACGCCGACCATCAGCTTCGTCATGAAGCTGACAGCGACGAGTTACGCAGCGCGGCAGAGGAGTCTGCGGAGGGGTTGCGCGAGCACCATGCCTGGCAGAAATCGCGCAAACCGGATACCCACTTTCCGGGTTAGCTGCCTTTACGCTTCGGCAGGGTCTTCATCAAATCGTCAGGGCTGACGGAGGCCACAATGCTGCCCGGAGACGGCATTTTGAAGATGTGATTCTTCATCTTGCCGATAACGTGCATTTCACACGGACGGCAGTCAAACTTCAGCGTCAATACTTCATCGCCATTCACCAGCTGCATCGGCGTCGCTTTCCAGCTTTTAATATTCCCTTTCGCCTGTTTCGGACAAAGGTTAAAGGCAAACCGCAGGCAGTGTTTGGTGATCATCACCGGCACATCGCCCTTCTCTTCATGCGCTTCATACGCGGCGTCAATCAGTTGCACGCCGTGACGATGGTAAAACGCACGCGCTTTGTGGTTGTAAACGTTCGCAAGGAAAGAGAGATGCGTGTCCGGGTAGACCGGCGCAGGCACCGCTTCGGCCTTACGACTGCCGCGCGGATAGTTTGCCAGGCGTGCTTCATCCAGCATCTCAGCCGTTTCACGGCGGAACTGGTTCAGCAGGCTGTTCGGCACGAACAGCGCATCCGGCAGATTCACCTCAATATTGCGCGCATAATAAATGGTCTGCCCGAGCTTCGCTACGCCATCCTTGAGGTTGCTAAGCGCTTTCTCCGCATTGTTCGCCACCTCGAACAGGCCGTCGAGCGTATGCGTCACGCTGATGCCGTCTTCGCAGGTCATGGTCAGGATCAGCTGCTCTTCCCAGCCACCCAGCGCGATATCCACCGCAATGCGACGCTCGCTGGAGGTCTTGAGCAAGGCCTGCTGCCAGTTGTGATCCAGGTTACGGTTCAGCGCCGCATTCGGGCGGGCTTTGTAAAGGTCGGCAGGCATTTCGTTCGGCCAGACGCGATAACGATTTTCGCCGGTTTTCTCCACCGTATTGGCGCGAAAACCAACCACTTCACGTTTGATCATCACGTTGAGACCATCGCCGTTCGCCAGCGGCTCTATAACCTGAACGTCAAGATGATCCTTCGCCACTTTCAGCACTTCACCCACCGGCAGACCGATAAACTTCGGTGAATCGAACGCGCCAATATCCCCTTTGCGCGCATTAACGAAATAATCCGTACTGCCGCGGTGGAACGTTTTGTCCGTCGATGGAATAAAGAAATGCTCTGTACGACCGGCGGACGCGCGCGCCAGGTCACCGCGATCCTCGATGATGGCATCCAGCATCTGACGATAATGGGCGGTGATATTTTTCACGTAGCTCATGTCCTTGTAGCGGCCTTCAATTTTGAAGGAGCGTACGCCGGCATCGATCAGCGCGCCGAGGTTTGCCGTCTGATCGTTATCTTTCATCGACAGCAGGTGTTTCTCGAATGCCACCACGCGGCCCTGATCGTCTTTCAGGGTATACGGCAAACGGCAGGCCTGAGAGCAGTCGCCGCGGTTAGCGCTGCGCCCCGTCTGGGCGTGAGAGATATTACACTGCCCGGAATAGGCCACGCAAAGCGCACCGTGGATAAAGAATTCAATGGTCGCGTCTGTGGCCTGGTGGATATCGCGGATCTGGTTCAGGTTCAGCTCACGCGCCAGAACAATCTGCGTAAACCCGACGTCTGAAAGAAACTTCGCCTTCTCAACGGTGCGGATATCGCACTGGGTGCTGGCGTGCAGCTCAATTGGCGGGATATCCAGTTCCAGAACACCCATATCCTGAACGATCAGAGCGTCAACGCCGGTCTGGTAGAGATCGGTAATAAGACGCTGCGCGGGCTCCAGCTCATCATCATGAAGAATGGTGTTCAGGGTCACGAACACCTTCGCCCCGAAACGGTGGGCGAACGGTACCAGTTCGGCAATGTCGCGCAGGCTATTGCTGGCGTTATGACGGGCACCAAAGCCTGGGCCGCCAATGTAGACGGCATCCGCACCGTGAAGAATGGCTTCACGGGCAATGGCGGCGTCGCGGGCCGGGCTTAGCAGTTCAAGATGATGGGGGTGCAGGCGCATACTTCGTCGTTATCCGTTATGGTCAAAATGGCGGCTATTGTAGTCAGAAGTCTGTGCCAGTGAAACCGTTTTGCGACGCTTTAGCGGGGATAATGGATCAGAGAGTGAAAATGCACCGTCCGGGTGCTGCTGTTGCGGTACGCGTGCGGTTTATCGCCGGCAAAACGCACGCCTGAATCAGCGTATAGAGTGCGCCAGACACCGTCAATCTGCATGTCCAGCTCACCGCTTATCACCACCACGTGTTCAATCACCCCGGCTTCGTGCGGCGTGGACTCACTCAGCGCGCCGGGCGACAGGGTGATGGAGAAATGGTCGAACTTAAGCTGTTCATCCCAGGGGAAAAGCGGTTTCACCACCATCGCCTGCTGCTGCGGATCGAACACCGCCTGCGGTTCGCTCTCTGGAGTGATAAACGCCGAAAAAGGTACGTTCAGCCCGGTGGCAATTTTCCACAAGGTTGAGACCGTCGGGCTGGACTCATTGCGTTCGATTTGCCCAAGCATCGCTTTCGACACGCCCGTCTCTTCCGCCAGTTTCGACAGGCTCCAGCCCCGCGCCTGACGCAGCGCTTTCAGTGTGGCTGCCAGATGTTGAGTGATATCCATGGTTCCTCCCGTTGCAGCAAAGCATACCACTTGTACGCTATAGCGCACAGTGATACCTTATCCCGGACGTTATAACGCACAACGGAGTTCACATGCGATCGACTGCCTCTCTCTTTCCTGCCGTGCTGGCTGGTTTTGTTGCCGTTCTGGTGGGCTACGCCAGCTCTGCCGCCATTATCTGGCAGGCGGCTGCGGCGGCGGGCGCCAGTACACAGCAAATCGCCGGATGGATGACCGCGCTGGGGCTCGGGATGGGGATCAGCACGCTTGCATTGTCGTGGTGGTATAAAGCCCCGGTGCTGACCGCCTGGTCGACTCCTGGCGCGGCGCTGCTCGCCACCAGCCTGCAAGGCGTGACGCTGGCGGAAACCATAGGGGTATTTATATTTGCGAATGCGCTGATTCTGCTGTGCGGCGTCACTGGCCTGTTTGCCCGGTTGATGAAACTGATCCCGTACTCGCTTGCCGCCGCTATGCTGGCAGGCGTGCTGTTACAGTTTGGCCTGAAGGCATTCAGCAATCTTGAGGGACACGTGCTTCTTTGCGGCAGTATGCTGGCCGCCTGGCTGGTGGCTAAAGCCGTGGCGCCCCGGTATGCCATTGTCGCCACGCTGCTGGTGGGGGTGTTCGTGGCCTGGGCTGGAGGTGACGTTGTCACGAATAAAATGACGTTATCGGTGATCATGCCGGAATTCATTGCCCCTGCGTTCACCTTCACCAGCCTGATCAGCGTCGGCTTACCCTTCTTCCTGGTGACCATGGCGTCGCAGAATGCGCCCGGCTTCGCCACCATGCAGGCATCGGGCTATCCGCTGGCGGTCTCACCGCTGATCGTTGCCACCGGCGGGTTGGCGCTGCTGTTGTCCCCCTTCGGCGTCTATTCCATCTGCATCGCCGCCATCACCGCCGCCATCTGCCAGAGCCCGGACGCCCACCCGGATGCCAGTAAACGCTGGCTGGCAGCGGCGGCCGCAGGTGGGTTTTATCTGCTGGCGGGGGTGTTCGGCGGGTCGATTTCGGGGCTGATGGCCGCCCTGCCGCTGAGCGGCATCCAGACGCTGGCCGGGCTGGCCCTGCTCGGCACTATCAGCGGGAGTTTGTATCAGGCACTGAATCATGAAGCAGAGCGCGACGCGGCGATCGTCACCTTCCTGATGACCGCCAGCGGCGTCACGCTCCTGGGAATTGGCTCCGCTTTCTGGGGGCTGGTGCTGGGTGGGATCTGTTACGCTGTCTTCTCACGCCTTCGCCGCGCGTAGCTGTGACGGCGTGATGCCGGTCATGCTACGAAAACGGTTACTGAAATGGCTGGCGGAGTTAAATCCGCAGGCCAGCGCGATGTCGGTGAGCGGCGTGGTCGTGTGCTGAATCAGCGCTTTGGCCTTCTCCATGCGGCGCTGCATGACGTACTGATGCGGCGCCAGCCCCATCGACTGGCGGAACATCCGCGCAAAGTGATACTCACTGAGTGCGGCCTGGCCCGCCAGTTCCGCCAGCGTTAAGGGTTGCGCCAGATTTTCCTCGATAAAGGCCAGCACGTTGCGCAGCACAAACGGTGATAACCCGCCGGTCACCACCGGTAACTTCCACTGGACGCTGGAATAGTGCTGGACCAAATGCGTCAGCAATAAGGTCGACGCAGTGCTCAGGGTGAGCTGATTGGCGTTTTGCTGCCAGTCGCAGCCGAGCAAAAACTGGCGATAAAGGGCGGTGATTTTCGGATCGCTGCCGAAGATTTTTTCCTCCAGCGTCAGCGATAGCGGTCGTTTATCCCAGATTTTCTCCCCCACGTCCCGCAGGTGTTCATCGGTGCAGTAGAGGTGCACGAACGACAGGTCATCACGAATATCCCATGTGGATTCGCTCTCTTCCGGCATCAGACAAAAACGGTCCGGCCCGCCGCCATTTTTCCAGCCACCCGGCGTTTTTTGATAGCTTTCATAGCCATCCGCCACGTACAGGCTAAGGGTGTGATGGTTGCTTTTCACGGTGATCGTATCGTGCTTGTTGTACCACGCCGCCAGTTGAATGCCAGTATTGAGCGCGACGGTTTCCCGCAGCACTGCATTTTTTTGGCGTAACGTTTCAAAGGTGTCGTAAACGAGAGACATGGCCGTAAACAGGTGATTAATCAGACTGTCAGTCTAAGAAGTGTTGCAGCCTGTTACCAGCCATTGTGCGAGAAAAAAGCGCAAGAATTTGCAAGTCCGGCGCAAGGCGATGAAAGCCGGGGCCCCCTTCTTTCGCCACACTGTTGTTTTCCGCGGTATGAGAAGAGAGACACCATGAACGCATTACTCTATGGGCTGGTTGTTGTTATCTGGGGCACGACCTGGATCGCCATTTTTTTACAACAGGGGCCGGTTGCAGCGCCGGTCTCCATTTTCTGGCGCTTCGCCGTGGCCAGCGCCACGATGATGATCGTCCTGGTCGCCCTTCGTCGCCTGCGAAGGCTGGCGCTGCGGGATCATCTCTATTGCATGCTTCAGGGTTGCTGCGTTTTCTGTTTCAACTTCTGGTGCTTTTATACCGCCGCCGCCCATATCAATACCGGCCTTGAGTCGGTGATTTTCTCGATGGCCGTACTGTATAACGCCATCAACAGCTTTATCTTCTTCGGCCAGCGTCCACCCGCGCGCTTCTGGACGGCGGCAGCGCTGGGGCTTATCGGGATCATTACCCTGTTCTGGAACGATCTGCTCGCCAGCGGCTGGAGCGCGTCATTGCTGACGGGCATCGGGCTTTCCGCCCTCGGCACCTACGGCTTCTCGCTGGGGAATATGATCAGCATGCGTCATCAGCGAAACGGGCTGGAAACCATGACCACCAACGCCTGGGCAATGCTGTATGGCACCGTCGTGATGGGCCTTATCGCTCTCTTCAGGGGCGATAGCTTTATGCCGGAATGGACGGTGAGCTATATGGGGGCGCTGCTCTATCTTGCGCTGTTTGGCTCGGTGATTGCCTTCGGCGCCTACTTTACGCTGGTAGGCCGCATTGGTCCCGGTAAGGCCGCGTACAGCACCCTGCTGTTCCCGCTGGTGGCGCTGTCGATTTCAACGGTGTACGAGGGTTACGTGTGGCATATCAACGGGATCGTCGGCCTGCTGTTGATATTGGGGGGAAATATGGTGATGTTTACGAAACCGGAAACCTGGTTCCGCCGCCTGCTGACGGCATAAAATAACGGCCTGCGTAAATGCAGGCCGTTTTTTATTATTTTGCTGTCTGATGGACATCAAACATGGTGGCATCGGTCGCCATATCATCCACAACCTGTTTCAGTGTGGCGAATCCCAACGGCGTGTTCTCGTTGGCAAGCTCTTTACCTTCACCTTTACGAACAACTTTAACTACCGGTTTGTTCGTGGCGGCATCAATCAGCTCACCTTCAAAGAAAAGATGCGTATCCATGGTGCGATGGCCAGTTGCCATCTGCGTACCCGCAACCAGCAGCGCGACGGGCACCACTTCATAGAACTGCAAACCTTCTTTCTCTGAGCTCACACCCGTGATGGCGCCGCGGAAGATCAGGCTATGTTTGCCCGGCGTCGTCACAATTGGCTTACGCTGGCCAATCGCGTTTTTTAATGTGTTATTGGTGTAACTCAACAATTCATCAAGCGTTTTTTGCCCAAGCTGTGTGGTTGGCTTTGGTGTCGGATAATAGGTTATCGGGGTCCAGATAATACTGTCGTAGTTCGCCGGATCATAGGAAGGATCGACCCAACGCAAGGTTGGTTTCCCGGTTGCTGATGTCATCTCCTGCAAGTCAGAGTAATCTTTTAAAAAGCCTGAATATTGATCGGGGGCTGCGACTTTTGACGCACAGCCAGAAAGGGCCAACAGGCCAGAAAGCACTGCAACTTTAAAAAAAGTGGAAGTACGCATGATGGAGTTCCGAGTTATCTGCAAGTATGCACTTGAAGTTATAACAAAAAACAGAGGGAAATGTTGTGGCAAAAAATGACGGGGAAGGCACAAATTGTAAAAATAGTGCCCGGACGGGATCCGGGCAGAAAAATATTACTGTTTTATATCTACCTGCCAGAACAGATGTTTGCCGAAGGGATCGATTTCATAGCCCGTGACCTCTTTTCTGACTGGCTCAAAAATGGTCGAGTGGGCAATCATAACCGCCGGCATTTGATCGTGCATCATCTGCTGCGCCTGCTTGTACAGCGCCACGCGTTTTTCGCGATCGGTTATCGATTTTGCTTCGGCAATCAGGTTATCAAACGGCTTATAGCACCATTTGGCCGAGTTCGACCCGCCGTTGGCGGACGTACAGGTAAACAGTGGTCCGAAGAAGTTATCTGGATCGCCCGTCGCCGTTGTCCAGCCCATCAGCGCAGCCTGATGCTCCCCGCCCTTCACGCGCTTCAGGTATTCGCCCCATTCGTAGGTCACGATTTTGGTCTGCACGCCTACTTTCGCCCAGTCCGCCTGGATCATTTCAGCCATACGCTTCGCGTTCGGGTTATACGGCCGCTGCACGGGCATAGCCCACAGATCGATGCTTACGCCGTTGGCAAATCCCGCCTCCTTTAACAGCGTTTTCGCTTTTTCTGGATCGTAATCGTAGTCTTTCAGCTCGCTGTCGGCACTCCAGACGCCAGGCGGCAGCAGGTTTTTCGCCGCCGTGCCGGTGCCGTGGAAGACCGCCTCAATGATGGCCGGTTTGTTAATCGCCATCGCCAGCGCCTGGCGCACTTTTACGTTATCCAGCGGCGGCTTTTGCGTGTTAAATGCCAGGAAACCGGTATTCAGACCGTCCTTGCTCATCAGGTTGATGTCTTTGTTAGCCTTCATACGCGGCAGATCCGCCGGGTTTGGGAACGGCATCACCTGGCACTCATTCTTCTCGACTTTGGCAAAACGCACCGAGGCGTCCGGCGTGATGGTGAACACCAGACGATCCAGCTTCGATTTTCCCTGCCAGTAGTCCGGGAAGGCGGTAAAAAGGATGCGGGAATCCTTCTGATATTGCGCCAGCTTAAACGGCCCGGTGCCAATCGGCTGCATATCGACCTTTTCAGGCGTGCCCGCTTTCAGCATGGCATCGGCATACTCCGCCGACAGGATGGAGGCAAAATACCACGCCAGATCGGCAACAAACGGCGCTTCCGGGTGCGCCAGGGTGAAGCGCACGGTGCGATCGTCAACCTTATCAATGGCGGTAATCAGGTTGCCGAACTCCAGACTTTCGAAGTTGGAATAACTGCCGTTGGAGACGTTATGGTAGGGATGATTCACATCCTTCTGGCGCATAAACGAGAAAATCACGTCATCCGCGTTGAAGTCGCGCGTCGGCGTGAACAGTTTATTACTGTGGAATTTCACCCCTTTGCGCAGGTGGAAGGTGTAGACCTTACCATCCTCGCTCACCTCCCAGCTTTCCGCCAGGCTCGGCACCAGTTCGGTAGTGCCCGGTTTGAAATCGACCAGACGGTTATAAACCGGTACGGCGCTGGCGTCCACGCTGGTCCCCGACGTATAGAGCTGAGGATTGAAGTTTTCCGGCGATCCTTCGGAGCAATACACCAGCGTTTTTGCCGCGACGGTGGAACTGACCGTCAGCGCAGCAAGCGCCAGCGTTATCATTGTGAATGTGCTTTTCATCATTTATTCCTGTCTTTTTAATTCGACGGCTAATTACTTCTTTTGCCATTTCATAAATAACATTAAAGTGATGACGCAAACACATGAAAAATAAATACAGAAGGAAACACTATGGGCTCAGAACTCTCCAGACAATTAACCCAACGCTTTTTCAGCTATCTCGCCATCACCAGCCAGAGCGACCCGAAAGTCAAAACCCTGCCCTCCACCCCGGGCCAGCACGACATGGCGCGGGAGCTGGCGAAGGAGCTGGAAATGCTGGGGTTAGACGATATTGTGATTGATGAGTTCGCCACCGTTACCGCCGTAAAAAAAGGCAATATTCCCGGCGCGCCGCGGATTGGTTTTATTACCCATATCGATACCGTTGACGTCAGTTTATCCCCGGATATTCATCCACAAATATTAACCTTTACGGGAGATGATCTCTGCCTGAATAAAGAAAAAGATATTTGGTTGCGCGTAAATGAGCACCCGGAAATTCTGGCTTATCCTGATGAGGAGATTATTTTCAGCGACGGAACCAGCGTATTAGGCGCAGATAATAAAGCGGCCGTCACCGTGGTCATGACGGTGCTGGAAAACCTCACCGCTGAACATAAGCATGGCGATATTGTGGTGGCGTTTGTGCCCGATGAAGAGATTGGTCTCTGTGGCGCGAAAGCGCTGGATTTGAAGCGCTTCGACGTCGATTTTGCCTGGACCATCGACTGCTGCGAGCTGGGGGAAATTGTTTACGAGAACTTTAACGCGGCTGCGGCTGAAATTCGCTTTACCGGCGTCACGGCGCACCCGATGTCCGCCAAAGGGGTGATGGTCAACCCGCTGCTGATGGCAACGGATTTCATCAGCCATTTCGATCGCCAGCAAACCCCGGAATGCACCGAGGGGCGCGAAGGTTATATCTGGTTTAACGGCATCCAGGCCGGGCAAAACGAAGCGGTGCTGAAAGCCAACATTCGTGATTTTGACAAAGAGGGTTTTGCCGCCCGCAAGCAGCAAATTGCCGATGTGGCAGCGCGGATTGCTGCGCAGCATCCCACGGCAAACGTGGAGTATCGCATTGAAGATACCTACAGCAATATCAGCAATGCGATTGGCGAAGACCGCCGCGCGATCGACCTGATGTTCGAGGCGATGGAATCGCTCGGTATCACCCCAAAACCGATCCCCATGCGCGGTGGCACGGACGGGGCGGCCCTGTCAGCCAAAGGCTTGCTCACCCCGAACTTCTTCACCGGCGCCCATAACTTCCACTCAAAGTTTGAGTTTTTACCGCTGTCGTCGTTCGAGGCCTCCTGTCGCACGGCCTTGCAACTCTGTCTGCTGGCCGCGCGTTAAGCGGGCTTGCGTGCGAGCATGGTGGCGAAGCGCAGCTTGATACGGTTGCCGTTGGCATCGGTACGGTGGAGTTCCCCCACCTCTTCGTTGTACTTGATCAGCTCCCAGCCTTCGTAGTAGTGGCTCAGTTCACCGGTTTTGAAGGCAAACGGGAAGCCGACGGTGCACGGATAATCCTCCGTATCCATGGCGGCAACGATCAGGTTATAGCCGCCTGGTTTAGTGCAACGCTGCATATTGGCGATAAGACCAGGGATGGTTTTCGCTTCGAGAAACATCAACACGACGGTGGAAAGAATAAAGTCGTATTCGCCGTCAAAGGTCAGGTTGTTCAGGTCCTTTATCGCCGTTTGCAGATTCGCGATCCCTTCCGCCGCCTTAATGCGCTCGATGTTATCGATGCTCATCGGGTTTTTATCCCACGCCGTCACGTCATAGCCGTTGGCAGCGAGGTAGAGGCTGTTACGGCCATTTCCGCAACCGAGATCGAGCGTTTTTCCCGGCTTAACAATGTCCGCGCTGAGCAGGACCTCTGAGTGTGTGCGGGTCAGCCCATATTTCTCAGTAAAGTAGTTTTCATCGACAGTCATTATTTTTCCTCAGATTGCATTAGCAGTGCCTTATCAGCGCGCACCAGAAGTTTGCCCTGCATCAGCAAGATAAAAGTACGGACCAGCAGCATCGCGATGATGACGTTGGTGAAAATAAACAGGGGAACCGCGAGGGCATGAAAGAACCCTGACGGACTGCTCTGCCCCAGATGTAAACCGGTGGTCGCCAGCGCCGACACCCCGAACGAGAAGCTCCAGAACGACGCGTTGAACGGCTGCGACAGATACCACGGCATCAGACGCAGCATAAACAGGAGTTGCAACAGGCCATAGCCAAAAAGCATTTTGGCGAAGGTGTCCGCTTCGCCGCCGTTGACGCTAAACCAGGCGCTACAGGCCACCAGAGCAGGCGCAAGCTGGATCCCGAGCGAAGTACGAAGCGCCGCGGGCAGTTCGCCCGCGCTGCGCAGGCGTTGCAGAATGACCGGCTCGAGGCTCAGCCAGGAAAAGACCCCGGCACCAAGGAACACCAGCCCCGCATCGTGGAAACCCAGCGCACCGCAGGCCATGGCGCTGATGAAATTGTTCGCCACCGTCGGTAGATACAGTCCCGGCGTCGTGGCCTCTTCCGGATGCTTACCGCGCCACAGCCCGGCGCTTTGCCAGGCGGCATACGCAAGCTGGATCACCACGCCTACGCTAAACAGCACCAGCGACACCGGTCGGCACCACGGCACAAAGCCAATGGCCACCAGTAGCGTTGTGGCTGGAAACAGGCTGACAAAACTGCTCATTACCGGATGCCGCATCTCGGCCAGCACGCTATGTGGAAACCGTACCGCACGGGTAAGAAACGCCACGCTCAGCAGGAACCAGATCGCCACCGCCAGCGCCACCAGGATCTCGCCCGGCAAGCGCGTCACCGGCCAGATAGTACCGGCATAACGCCAGGCGAACCCCATACCTATGGTACCCAGAACCATACCGAAATAACCGGCGGGCAAGTTAAGAACGCGTTGGTCTTGGTTATGCATTTTTTTTAAACTTTAAAATGTATTTTAAATGCCATTTTAAGGGGTTTACCGTGCAGACGCCAGCACTTCGAAACGCCAAAAGTTTGCTACGTTTAGTGAATGGCTTTTCAGGGAAAACACGATGACAAAATACAGGCTTAGCAATGAAACGCGTCTCTGGCGCTGGCAGGACGGATCAACGCCGTGCACAACCCTACTCAGACAGATTATTGCCGCAAAGGATTTTAACGATGTGACCAGCGGGACAAAAGGTGGTTGGGTTGAGGATGAACACGCGCTCGCCCAGGACGGGGATTGCTGGGTTTATGATGAAAACAGCGTGGTGTTTGCCGGGGCCAGGATATCCGGCAACGCCCGCCTCACCCAACCCTGCATCGTAAGCCACCGCGCACACGTAGGCGGCAACAGCTGGCTTGACGCGGCAGAGGTGAGTCACGGCGCGGCAATAAGTGACAACGTCACTATCCAGCACTCCACCGTACGCGGGGAATGCCGTATCGCGGGTGACGCGCGGGTGCTGCATAACAGCATGGTGATTGCAGCCAAAGGGCTGACACCCGACCGTGAGCAGATCCTGCAGATTTACGACAGAGCCACGGTCAGCCAGTCGCGTATTGTGCATCAGGCGCAAATCTACGGCGATGCCATGGTGACCTGGGCCTTTGTTGAGCACCGCGCGGAGGTGTTCGACCGCGCCATTCTTGAGGGCAACGCGCTTAATAACGTCTGGGTGTGCGACTGCGCCAAAGTGTACGGCAACGCCCGCCTGCTGGCCGGTTTAGAGGATGATGCGATCCCGACCGTGCGGTACAGTTCACAGGTCGCGGAAAACGCCCTCGTCGAAGGTAACTGCGTGATTAAACACCACGTATTGATTGGTGGCGAGGCGTGGTTACGCGGCGGGCCGATCCTGATTGATGACAAGGTCGTTATTCAGGGGCGCGCGCGTATCAGCGGTGATGTACTGATTGAGCATCAGGTGGAGATGACAGACGATGCGGCGATCGAGGCGCTGGAGGGTGAAAGCATTCACGTCCGGGGAGCCAAAGTGATCAACGGTGACACGCGGATCACCCGGACGCCGCTGCTGGGGGCGCTATAGCGGGAATAACCTGGCGTACAGGTTTACGTCATCGAAGCGGCCGTTGAGCATTTCCGCTTCCCGCAAACAACCTTCCAGCGCAAAACCGTTGCGCTGCGCCACGCGGTTACTGTTATGGTTAGCCACGCGACATTTGATCACAAAGCGGCGGATCTCGCCGCGCTCAACGTAATAGCGCATAAACGCCTGTAGCGCCTGAGAGAGAATGCCCTGCCCCTGATGCGCTTTGTCAAGCCAGTAGCCGATGTACCCGGCCTTATTCGCAGGCTCTATCGCGTTAAAAGAAAGCACGCCCACCAGCTCGTCCTTCATAAAAATCAGGAACATTTTGGCGTAGCCGCGCTGGTGCAGCATCTGGTTGCTCTGCACGTTACGGCGCGTGTCCTCTTCAGTGCCGACATGCTGCGCCCAGTCGAAGGCGGTTTGCAGCCAGGTTTTGTTTTTAATAACGAGGTTGTGCAGATCGGTGGTATAGCGCTCTTCGACGGCGCGAAGCTCGATTTCCTGGGTTACGGGGATAATTTCTGAAGACATAGTGCCTCTTAATTGCCGGGTGCGCTAACGCTTACCCGGCCTACAAATGCGTCCGAATCAGGCCGGGTAAGGCGAAGCCGCCACCCGGCACAAACCCATAAGGACTAACGCATGATCCGGTCATCAACGTAGTTACGTTTGTCCGGCGCGGGCGGGAAATACTGGTACAGCCAGGTCTCGCTGATGGCGTCGCCCTGACAGCGCAGGAACAGACGCATATCGACCGGCTCGGTGGAGTCAGAGGTTGGATACCAGTCAAACAGAATGCGATACCCGTCGAACGGCTCGACGTAGAGGATCTCCACCTGCTTCGCTTTACCGCTGGACAGGGTGATCACCGGCTCAATGCCCTTCGGTGCGGCGGCCTTCAAATCGCCCCCGACGAAGTCGATGGCAAAGCGACGGGCCCACACTTTCGGGTAATTTTCACCCGGCGCCCAGCCTTCCGGGAAGCCGCCCATACCGGTACGGGTAGCGTAGACGTTTGCCAGCGGTGAACGCACCGGCGGCTGCGCGCTCCAGTAGAGACGGTATTTGAAGTCCAGTTCATCACCCGCCTGCACCGGTTTCTCCGGCTGCCAGAAGCAGACCACGTTATCGAGCGTCTCGCCGGTTGTCGGGATCTCCATCAGGGCGATGGATCCTTTACCCCAGTTGTTGCGCGGCTCGACCCACAGGCTTGGTCGCTTGTTATACCAGCCCATGACGTCCTGGTAATGGGAGAAGTCCCGATCAAGCTGCAACAAACCAAAGCCTTTCGGGTTTTTATCCAGATAAGCGTTAAATTGCAGCTTTTGCGGGTTGTTCAGCGGTCGGCAGATCCACTCTCCGTTACCGCGCCACATTGCCAGGCGGTCTGAATCGTGGATCTGCGGATGAATGGTGTCGCACATGCGGCGTTCGTTGTTGCCGCAGCTGAACATGCTGGTCATCGGCGCGATGCCGAGCTGCTTGATGTCTTTGCGCGCATAGAGATGGTTCTCGACGTCCATGATCACCTGGCTCTTCTCACAGTGGATCACAAACTTATAGGCACCGGTAATGCTCGGGCTGTCCAGCAGCGCATAGACGGTAAAGGTGGTATCGCCCGGCTTAACGGTTTCAAACCAGAAGGAGGTGAAATCCGGGAACTCTTCCGGGGTGTCAGTAAAGGTATCCACCGCCAGCCCGCGCGCGGAAAGGCCGTACTGGTAGGTATCATCCACTGCGCGGAAGTAACTCGCGCCCAGGAACGAAACGATATCGCGTCGCGCCAGTTCGGGCGCTTTAAAGACGCGGAATCCGGCGAAGCCGAGGTCGCTCTGACCTTCAAGCTGTTTGGTATCCACGCCCGTATCGCCGTAGCTGAACAGCTCAGGCCGGAAGTGGATCTCACGCGCCTGAGAGGTGGTTTGATCCAGCGAGAACATGCGCACGCGGCGGCGGAACCCCATCCCCATATGGAAGAACTGGGCGTCCAGCTGACGGCCTTCAATGTTATTCCACAGCGACTGTTTCTCATCGTAACGGATGGCGTTGTACGCCTGCGGCGTCATGGTGGCCAGCGTTTCCGGCAGCGGACGCGGCGCACCGCCCCACGCGGTTTTCGCCAGATCGTGCGCCATGGATTGCAGAACAGAGAAGTCAAAGCGACGGCTCTGACCGTCGGCAATGTCGGAGTCAGCAGCATACGCCGCCTGGGAAAACAGAGAAGCAAGGCCAGAAGTGCCGCTCAGGGCAGCCATTGCCAGGGAACCTTTGAGAAAACGTCTGCGATTCATGCCTGAGAAAACGTCCTTATGGTCGTGTGAATGAGTTTCGCGCGCAGCGAAATGACGGCAAGAAAGAACGCACAGCCTAAACAAAAACGGTTAAGAATCCAATTGTTGGCGGGTGATTATCTGAACAAACCGAGAAATATTTTCTGTCGACCAGAACGGCCTGAAAAAGGGGTAAAGTTATGTATAAAAGAGTCCCGGCTGGACATCAACAGCCGGGACCAACGAGGCGGTTATTTTACGCTGACATCGATACCCGGGAAGTACTTATCAGCCAGTTTAGCGATCGTGCCGTCGGCACGTACTTTATCAATTGCGGCATCAAGCTGCTTTTTGGTGGCCTCATCCCCCTTACGCAGCCCAAAGCCGATCCCACTGCCGAGGATGGTGTCGTCCGACACCGGTTTGCCGATAAAGCCAAACCCTTTACCCTGCGGCTTGCTGAGGAAACCTGCCTGCCCGGCCGCTGACATGACCAGCGAGGCATCGATGCGGCCATTCAGCAAATCCCCCCAGGCCATATTCTGATCTTTATAAGACACCACGGTGACACCGTGCTTTTCCCAGTGCTCTTTGGCGTAGGTTTCCTGAATTGAACCCTGAAGAACGCCGATGGTTTTGCCCTTCAGCCCTTCGGGGGTAGCCTCTACCGCAGAACCGGCTTTGCCCACCAGCTGGGAGGGAATGCGATAGATGGGCTGGGTGAAATCAATGCTTTTGCGACGCTGTTCGGTGATGTTCATCGCCGAGTTTATGGCGTCGAACTTTTTCGCCACCAGACCGGGAATCAACGCATCAAACGAGGTTTCTACCCAGCTGCACTTCAGCGCGGCGGCTTTACAGATGGCATTTCCCAGTTCTACGTCAAATCCTTCCAGCTCCCCTGAGGCATTGCGGCTTTCAAACGGTGGATATTCCGCTTCCAGCCCGTATCGCAACTCGGTAGCAGCAAACGACGAGAATGAACACAGCAGTCCTATGCCGACAACTAACGCGCGTAATTTCATCTCAAATTCCTTAACGTGGTGTAACCCGACAAAGGGCCTGGGCACCTGCCCGTAACGTCGCCTCATCTTTCGCAAAAGAGAGACGGATCAGTTTATTGTCCGCGCCATCGGCATAAAACGCTGACAGCGGAATGGTGGCAACCCCGTACTCGACAATCAGCCTTTTCACCATCTCGCTGTCGCGCTCGTCGCTAAAGCCGCTGTAATCCGCAAGCAGGAAAAACGAACCGGCACTCGGAAGCAGCCTGAACGGTGAGTCGGCGAGCAAACTTTGCAGCAGATCGCGCTTACGCTGATAAAACGCCGCCAGCGACAGCCAGGTTTGCGGATCGGTCATGTGTTCGGCAAACGCGTACTGCATCGGCGTATCGGCCGAGAACATTAAAAATTGATGGACCTTACATATTTCATCCATCAGCTCCGCGGGCGCCACACAATAACCCACGCGCCAGCCGGTGACGTGATAGGTTTTTCCGAAAGAAGAAATAATCACGCTGCGCTCCGCCAGTTGCGGGTGCGTCGCCATCCCGTGATGCGGTTCGCCATCAAAAACGACGTGCTCGTACACTTCGTCAGACAAAATGATGATGTCGGTGTGGCGCGTCAGCACTGCCAGCTGGTGCAGATCGGCGGCTGAAAATACCTGTCCGCTCGGGTTGTGCGGCGTATTGACGATGATCATCCGCGTGCGCGGGGTAATAGCCGCGCGTACTTCATCCCAGTTCACGGCAAAATCCGGTACCGTCAGCTTAATAGCGATCGGCGTCGCCCCCTGCAGGCGGACAATCGGCGCATAGCTGTCAAAGGAGGGCTCGAAATAGATCACCTCATCGCCAGGATGAACCAGCCCGCTGATGGCTGAGTAAAGCCCTTCGCTGGCGCTGGCGGTCACCAGTACCTCACTCGCCGGGTCATAGCGGGTGCCATAGAGCGTGGCAATTTTGTCCGCGATGCGCTCTCTGAGCGGTTGCAGCCCGGTCATGGAGGCATACTGGTTATGCCCTGACTCCATGGCGCGAGTGACGCCGGAGATAAGTTTTGGGTCGCAGGAAAAATTCGGCGCACCCTGAGAAAGGTTGATGGCGTTATGCCGGGCTGAAAGCTGGCCGATAACGGTAAAAATAGTGGTTCCTACATCGGGCAATTTGGAGCGGGTCTGCACCGGCGTTTTCAAAGTCATCCTCTGTCCCTTCTCGTGGTGAATGCATAACTATTCAAACAATAACTTGATTGCCGGGACAATCGAATTGTTGTCATAATAGCCATGACAAAAACGCATAGCTAAGGTGAGATATGTCGCGTCGTTCATTTCCGCTTAATGCCGTAGAGACGTTTATCGTGACCGCGCGTCACCTGAATCTTACCCATGCCGCGAAGGAGCTTTGTCTGACGCAGGGGGCGGTAAGCCGCAAAATTGCCTCGCTGGAAAGCTGGTTCGGCTTCCCGCTGTTCGAACGCCATGCTCGCGGCCTGCGTCTTTCTTCACAGGGAAGCGCCCTGCTGCCGGAACTGCAATCTGCGTTTGAGCACCTGCTTAACGTTGCTGAACAGGCGCGGACGCACCAGACCGTAATTCGTCTGAAAGCGCCTACCTGCGCGATGCGCTGGCTGGTACCGCGTCTGTTACAGGTCGAGCGCGAACAGCCGGAACTCCAGATTGCGCTGACCACTACCACCGATCATAACGTCAATTTCAAAACCGAATCCTATGACGCGGCGATTGTGTTTGGAACGCACATGAGCGCCGGCGTTCTGCTGTTCGAAGAGGCCTTAACCCCGGTGATGAGCCCGCTGCGGGCCGGTTCTGCGCTGGAAACACTCACCTTCCTTCACCCCACGCGGGACAAAACGGACTGGACGCTGTGGCTGGCGAAACAGCCGGGTCCGCCGCCAGCTATGCTCAAAAATCAACACTTCGAAACCATGGATCTGGCCATTACCGCCGCCATTCAGGGGCTGGGCATCGCCATCGCGGATGAAACACTGGTGGAGGAGGACGTGCGCGCCGGACGGCTGATGCGGCCTTTTGACACAAGCATAAAGACGGGGGCGAGCTACCGGCTGGTATTACGCGACGCACCCGGCCCAGAAAACGGACTGGATGCGTTTCGCGCCTGTCTGCTCAGTCGAGGCTGACGTGGTGTTTCATCACCCGTTTGAAGAGGCTCATACGGGCACGCATGAAGCGGTTTTCAAGCCGAAAACCTGCATGTTTATTCACACCGATACGTAACAGCACGTCTCGCCCTTTCCGGCAGGCGGGCCAGCGCGTGGGCCCCACCAGGCTATCGCGTGCCCCCGCATCCCGGGCGAAGCTCACCCAGTAGTCCGCCACCTGAGCGGCGAAGGCCAGATCGCGTTCATTTACATACTGCCGCGAGGGTTCCACCTGTCCAAGGGTATCGAACACGTAGGGCACTTCGTTGCCGTGCCAGGCACCGTTGATGTACGTCGCGTGCTCCGCTTCGGCCACATAATCAAACCAGTATCGCCAGCACAGGCCGCCCGCCCGCTGCTGCGCCTGCATCACCACGTATCCCATAGTGGTGAAGGCCATGTCGCGGCATACCTGCCTGCCAAGTTCCTCATCGCCCTTCACGCCAGGATAAAGCAGCTTAATCAGCCCCAGGCCAAAGCGCCGCTCGCGGCGAAGCTTCTGGATCTGCCCGGCAAGATCGACCCCGAACACCGACATCACGCTGGCTTCGTCGCTGTTTGACCCAATCATCACCGGTACTGAATGCTGACGGGCAGCGAAAAAGACATCGAGCATGGCCTCAGGCAAAACGCAGTCACCCACGATGGGCGCAGGGGCGATATTCAGTGGCGAGGTCAGCGGCCAGAACGCCTCAGGCGGGATCGCGCGAAGCTGTTCCGCGGTGGCATTTTGCAGGCCAAAATGGGCAGCAATCACTTCGCCTTTATGCATGGCCTGCTCGCGCGGGGTGTCGGGCAGCGTGTACCCGCTTTGCACAATGGCTTTATGGAACAGTCCTCCCGCAAGCGGAGAAGCCATCAGCGACAGCACGCTGCGCGCACCGGCCGACTCGCCAAATACGGTGATGTTCTCAGGATCGCCGCCGAACGCGGCAATGTTATCGCGCACCCATTCCAGGGCCTGGATCTGATCGAGCAGCGCAAAGTTATGCACCACGCGTTCTTCTTCCCCCTCCAGCGCCGGATGGGCAAAAAAGCCGAGGTGGCCGAGACGGTAATTAATTGTCACCACCACCGTACCGCGCTTCGCCAGCGCCCTGCCGTTATACGGAGGCAGACCGCCAGCGCCGAGGGTAAATCCTCCGCCGTGCAGCCAGACCATCACCGGAAGCGGATCGGCGCGTGCGACTGGCGACCAGACGTTAAGGTACAGGCAGTCTTCAGAGAATTGGCCAGGATCGCCGCCGCCCAGCTCCTGACAGCTTTCGCTGCTCTGCCAGCTGGAGGCGGAGAATGCCGTCGCCGGACGCACGCCATCCCAGCGTGCAGGGGGGCGTGGGGAGCGCCAGCGCCACGGGCCAACCGGCGGTGCCGCATAAGGAATGCCACACCACACATGGGTATCGCCTTCAGTAGAACCAATTAGTGCGCCCTGGCGCGTTTCAACCACAGGGGCGGAGGGATTTTCCATACCAACCTTCTTTTTCCATCACACCCCTGCAGAGTAACGGTTTCAGAGCAAACCGCAACGCTGTTTGCTGCGCGCTTCCGCCTCCTCGTAAAGCGTAAACTCGTCGTACACCGCACAGCCGAGCGCGGCTTCGAAGGCATTGCGGCTGGCATTGCCGTGGCTGCGCGTCTGCGTTTCATTGCCAAGATTCGACTGGAAAATCCCCGCCGCGCTGACGGGCAGAAAATCCTCGTAGGTGATTGGCTGTGCCACAACCCAGCCGCGCTCGATCAGCGGCTGCGGATCGTCACCGGGACGAAACGCGTGGCGATGCGCCTCACCTGTCGGAGTCAGACGGTAGCGGAAATAAGCCAGCCCCTGACGGCGCAGGAACATTTCGCTGTCCGGGAAGGTGCTGAAGATCTCGCGCAGGTGAAGCTGATGGGTCAGGTTGTCTTTGCCGGTCCCGGCCTGATTTAACAGACGGTCGTACAGCTCGCGCCCTTTCGGCGTAAGGGCCACGCCCCGCTGCTCAATCTCACCGAAACGCGCGGTATGCGTACCCTTGTGTTCTCCCGCGAAAAGCACCGGCTCTTCCAGCGCCTTAAAGCTGGTCTGGCGCAGGAGGATCGGCACCTCGCGGCGCGGCGGGCCTTCAATCAGGATTTTCGGCTCAATGCCGTACTTCGGCATCAGCTCCTGTACCCGGTCGATATCCAGCGTGCGCGGCGTGAGATGGTTGATATGGCACCCCGGGAAACAGACCACGTCGGCTATCAGGCGATGTTCGTTACTAAGCGCCAGATAGGTTTCCTGATCGACCGTCGCATGGCGATGCCAGCGGAAGGTTTCTAAGGCTTCCTGCACAAATTCGCGCGCCTGTGCCTCGGTAAAGTGTCCCTGTACATCATGCAGGTCGATCAGGTCCAGGCAGCGCGGCGTAAAGATGTTGCGCCGGGAGAGGATCTCTGCCGCCCTTTCGCGCAGCGCAACGTTTTCAATCAGCTCCAGGCGCAGCAGCGAGGTAAAAATGCGAAACGGATTACGGCAGAGCGCCGCATCGTCAGTCGGACGAAACGCCGTCGAGTGGACGGGCACGCCCGCCTGGGAGAGATCGTAGTAGCTGACCGGGTACATGCCCATAATGGCGAAGATCCGGCGCAGGGTGGAAAGCTCCTGCGCGGTGCCAACGCGGATCGCACCGTGACGTTCAACATTCAGGCGCGCCAGTTCGTCTGCATTTGCCAGTTGTTCATGTAAAAGTGGGTTATTTTCCAGAACCGCCAGGTTAACGTCCGCCACCAGTTCCAGCAAGGTGCCGTACTGCGGAACTTCCTGCTGGTACATCGCCGACATAGCCTGCGAAAAGTGTTCCCGAATATCATCAGCCGTGATGGTGTTCGCCATGATGTCATGCCTCCAGTGAATACTACCTGGAGTGTAGAGAAGCCCGTTCTTTTCGTTGGGAAGAATTTACAAATTGTGATCCAGGCAGACGAGTGGTCAAAGCATGGGCGTTTTCGAAAAACAGTTGTAACTCAAACAGATCAAATGTTAAAAATATTTTGCTATCAGGTTATCAAATTCAAACAACTTAACTTGTCACCCGCGTCGCTCTGTTTTTAACATCGCCTATGGAAAAAAATGGTCTGTTCAGTCAGCGCATACGCTTGCGCCATTTGCATACATTTGTGGCCGTCGCTCAACAGGGAACGCTGGGGCGAGCGGCTGAAACCCTTAACCTTAGTCAGCCTGCACTATCCAAAACGCTGAACGAACTGGAACAGCTTACCGGAACCCGTCTGTTCGACCGCGGCCGTCTGGGCGCTCAGCTTACGCTCGTAGGCGAACAGTTCCTGACGCATGCCGTTAAAGTTCTTGATGCCCTCAATACCGCCGGTCAGGCCTTAAACCGTAAAGAAGAGCAGGCCAGCGACATCGTGCGCGTGGGGGCACTGCCAACGGCGGCGCTGGGCATATTGCCTGCAGCGATCGGCCAGTTCCACCGCCAGCAAAAGCACGCCACGCTTCAGGTCGCGACCATGAATAACACCATGCTGCTGGCGGGCCTGAAGTCAGGGGAGCTCGATCTGGGCATTGGCCGGATGTCCGATCCGGAACTGATGAGCGGCCTGAATTACGAGCTGCTGTTCCTGGAATCACTGAAGCTGGTCGTGCGTCCGAATCATCCCCTGCTGCAGGATACCGTCACCTTAAGCCGCGTAATGGAGTGGCCGGTGGTAGTCTCCCCGAAAGGAACGGTTCCGCGTCAGAATGCGGAAGCGTTGCTGCAAATGCAGGGCTGCACGCTGCCTTCAGGGTGTATTGAAACGCTCTCGGCGTCTCTTTCGCGCCAGCTGACGGTGGATTATGACTACGTGTGGTTTGTGCCGTCCGGCGCGGTGAAGGACGATCTGCGACGCGGCGTGCTCACCGCGCTGCCGGTAACCTCACCCGGCGCAGGAGAACCCATTGGGATCCTGACGCGGGTAGATGCCCCGCTCTCTGAAGGCGCCCAAACGCTGTTAAGCGCCATTCGTAAGTCAATGCCTCTCTGATCCTAAACGCAGAACCCGCCGCGAGGGCGGGTCTGTCTTACTCAGAACGTTTCCCAGTTATCACCTGAGACGGCCGCCGCCGGGGTTAAAGGCGCGGGTTTTGCTGCGGTTGCGGCGGCTGTAGTCCGTCCTGCGCGCGCCCCGATGAGACGAAACGCGCCAACGGCTTCCGTCAGACGCGCGCCCTGCTCTTCCAGCGAGGCCGCCGCCGCAGAGGCTTCTTCCACCAGCGAGGCATTCTGCTGCGTCACCTTATCCATCTCGGAAATCGCCTGGCTCACTTGAACAATGCCGCGGCTCTGCTCATCAGACGCGGCCGCAATCTCCAGCATAATATCGGTGACGCGTTTAACCGCCTCGACGATCTCATTCATGGTATTGCCCGCCGCAACCACCTCCCCGGAACCCTGATCGATAAGCGATACCGATTCATTAATCAGGCTTTCAATCTCTTTCGCCGCGTTCGCGCTGCGGCTTGCCAGGGTGCGGACTTCACTCGCCACGACCGCAAAGCCGCGTCCTTGTTCACCCGCACGCGCCGCCTCGACCGCCGCATTGAGCGCGAGAATATTGGTCTGGAACGCGATGCTGTTAATCACGGCGGTAATTTCAGAGATCTTCTTCGAGCTGGTGGAAATATTACCCATGGTTTTCACCACGCCGGAGACCATCTGCCCCCCGCGGCTGGCCTTACCGGAGGCATCTTCTGCAAGTTTACTCGCATGATGCGCGTTATCGGCGTTTTGCTTCACCGTCGCGGTGAGCTGCTCCATGCTGGCCGCCGTCTGTTCGATGGCCGCCGCCTGCTGTTCGGTTCGGGATGAGAGATCGGTATTACCCGCGGAGATCTCGCTGGTTCCCCGGTAGATCTCCTCCGCCCCCTGCCGCACCGTGCCCACGGTTGTCACCAGCGCGTGCTGCATTGTTTGCAGATCGCGCGTCAGGCGGCCAATTTCGCTGCGCCCGGTCGGTTCGTCCGGCATGGTCAAATCGCCTTTTGCGATATTTTCGATACGCGTAGCGGCTCGCTGAAGCGGGTTTATCACCGTACGGCGCAGCACCACAAAGGTGATCACCGCCAGCGCCAGCGCCAGGCCAAACGCGCCGAACATAAACATCAGCCCCAGCCGGGTGCGGGTGTGAGCCTGCGCCGTCAGTGCGTTGGCACGTTCGGTACGGATTTTTATCGCCTTCAGCAGCACCGCGTTATAGGCATCGTCCAGCGGACGCGCGGTCTCATTTTCATGGTTGATAATGGCTTCAAACATGCCGTTTTTGGCATATTTCAGCATCGGCTGCATACCGGCGATGTAGGCGTCATAGCGGGCTTTCAGATCGCCATCCAGCGCTTCATCAGCCTGAGTGCGAACGGTGCGCTTCATATAGGCGGCAAATCCATCCTGCGACTGCCTGATGCGGGTCTCAGCCTCAGCGATGTTTTGCTTCATCGCCTCCATCTCCGCGATGCGGCTCGCCGCCCCCGCGTGGATCATATTGATACGGGCGGTGCGTAAATGGTTGGAACTGTTTGACAGACCGGTGCGCACCTGGATTTCTGCTGTGACATCCTGCTGATCGTTATCGGCCTGGAGCAGGAAATAGCCTGCCAGACCCGAGCTCAAGGCAAACAGGAGAATAATGCCACCGAGAATGGAGGAAAACAGCGGAACCAGCCGGATGTGATGCAAGAAACTCAGCTTGTGCTGCGCCTGCATCGATGTTGTGTTGTCCATGACCGTCGACTCTCTTATAGGTAAGATGCGTAAAAACACGCCTGTAAAAGAGTCATCGGCACAGCGGGGAATTAGATTACGCCTAAAAGCGCCAGACAGGTCACACTTTAGAGAAGATCAGGGAAGAAATGCCAGCGGGAAAAACCGCTGGCAGAATAATCAGTTGTCGCCGAAATGGATGACGGTACGAATGGATTTTCCTTCGTGCATCAGATCGAAAGCTTCGTTGATCTGCTCCAGCGGCAGGCGGTGCGTAATGAACGGATCGAGCTGAATTTTGCCGACCATCGCATCTTCAACCATGCCCGGCAGCTGTGTACGGCCTTTCACGCCGCCAAATGCCGACCCGCGCCATACGCGCCCTGTCACCAGCTGGAAGGGACGGGTTTTAATCTCCTGACCCGCGCCGGCCACACCGATAATGATGCTCTCACCCCAGCCTTTGTGGCAGCACTCCAGCGCTGAGCGCATTACGTTGACGTTGCCGATACATTCGAAGCTGAAGTCCACGCCGCCGTCGGTCAGCTCAACGATCACGTCCTGAACCGGTTTGTCGTAGTCTTTCGGGTTGATGAAGTCGGTCGCACCCATCTCACCTGCGAGCTTAAATTTCTCCGGGTTGGTATCCACAGCAATGATACGCCCAGCTTTCGCCTGTACCGCGCCCTGGATGACCGCCAGACCGATCCCGCCCAGGCCGAACACCGCCACGGTGTCACCCTCTTTCACTTTCGCCGTGTTATGCACCGCGCCGATACCGGTGGTGACACCGCAGCCGAGCAGACAGACTTTATCCAGCGGGGCCTGCGGATTCACTTTCGCCAGTGAGATCTCGGCGCACACCGTGTATTCGCTGAAGGTGCTGGTCCCCATGTAGTGATAGATTGGCTCGCCGTTATAGGAGAAGCGGGTTGTGCCGTCCGGCATAAGACCCTTGCCCTGCGTGGCGCGCACGGCCTGACAGAGGTTAGTTTTGCCGGATTTGCAGAACTTACACTCGCCGCACTCTGCGGTGTAGAGCGGGATCACATGGTCGCCGGGCTTCAGGCTGGTAACGCCTTCACCCACTTCCACCACCACACCGCCCCCTTCGTGGCCGAGCACCGCCGGGAATACGCCTTCCGGATCGTCACCGGACAGGGTAAACGCATCGGTATGGCAGACGCCGGTGTGAGTAATTTTGATCAGCACTTCGCCTTTCTTCGGCGGAGCAACATCAATTTCAACGATTTTCAGCGGCTGGCCTGGGCCGAACGCGACAGCTGCGCGAGATTTCATGATGTCTTTCCCTTGTTGTGAGGTGTGTGGGTTTATTTTAGATAAGAGCGCAGCAAATGGCCGACTTCCGCCATCCGCACTGCCCGCTGATCCGGGGTGGTCTCCCCCGTCACCAGCTCATCTTTGAGGTGAATTTCAACCATTTCACCCATCAGGCCATTGGCAGCACCCCGCACGGCGGCAATTTGCTGCAGAATGGCGAGACAGGGATCGCCCGACTCCAGGGCGCGTTCAAGGGCATCAACCTGGCCTCGAATGCGGCGGACGCGGGTCAGAATACGTTTTTTATCTTCGGGTGAATGCGGCATACGCCCTCCTGATACTATAGGGGGGTATGGTACCTCGTATGTTATTGCCCTGTAAACCACAAGATAGAGACGCTGCAATGAGCACATCGCCGGCAAGGAACAAAAGATATTTAGGGTTTATTCTGGCCGCTACGAATCCTATTTAGCTCGTAATGTTAAAATTCAGCACTTATATGGCACGATGTGAACAGAAATAACATTCTCGTCACCTAACATACTGCTACAAACAAAATGGTGGTGTTAATGATTGTACTAAAGAGCTTTTTATTCTTTGTTGGCGCGGCGGTCGCATGCGCGCTTATTATACTTTGTCTTTGGGTTGATATGCGGTTTGTCGGCCATGATATTCCGGAATTATCACTGACCGAAATCATGCAGGAAACGGTATTAGCGACTATCGTGTTTCTCCATTTTCGTCTGGCGAAAATGGATGAATCCATGCGTTACTGTAATATACTGGTTGGCGGTTTTTTCCTGACGATGTTAATTCGTGAACTGGACGCGCTTTTTGACCTCATTTCTCATGGGAGTTGGGTATGGTTCGCGCTGATTACCGCTCTGCTGGCTATAATTCGCCCCGTTATGCATTTTCGCACTACCCTGGAACAGCTGGCAAAATACACGCAATCCCCCTGGTACGGTATTCTGTTGAGCGGTCTGCTGGCTGTACTGGTCTTCTCCCGTCTCTTTGGGATGCAAGTGCTGTGGCACGCCATTCTGGAGCATGGCTATATGCGTGTCGTGAAAAACGCCGTGGAGGAAGGTTCGGAATCGTTCGGCTATATGCTGTGCCTGGCCGCATCCCTTGGCTATTACATTACCTTTCGCGCTAACGCACGAGAGAAATAGTCTCTTCCCGCTACGTAGACAGAGACGGCGAGGGAAATATTTATCCACTCCATCCTTAGGGCGTTATGGTGGACATGTAAGAAAGACATATCCTAAAAAGAGGTAATCAGGCGTCGATTTTAGCGAATTCTCTCTCACTCTTGCCATCAGCGTCTATCCTTAGACTATCAACAAAAGGAGGCTGGAATGTCTGATTTCGACACTGATAAAAATGCACAATACGCTGGCGATAAAGCCAAAAACAAACTTGATGAATTATCCGGCTCTGCGCAGCAGCAGTTTGGTGAATTCGTTGATTCCCCTAAACATCAGGTGAAAGGTGCAGCGAAAAAATATGCTGCTCAGGCCAGTGATGCCGTCTCGGATGTTACTGAAGCCGTCAGAAATAACCCGTTAACGGGCTTAATCGCTGCGGGTGCGGTAGGCATCGTTCTGGGACTTCTGCTGGGACGGAAATAATTTCAGGCCCTCCGGGGCCTTTTTTATGCCCCACGTTTTTCTCCCTCTCTTCCCCCCTAATTTTGATAGTTCTTATGACAAATCCCCGAACCGCACGAAAAACTTGTACAATTTAGATGTACAGATTTGACCGGATAGTATAAATTCGATGCCAGTGATGTTACAAAATTGTTTGTCAACGGTGGAAAATTATGCGTCGCAACCATGCTCCCTCTACAGCAGAAAGCGCTATAACCTTGTATTTTAACAAGGATAACGTCCCAACACAGCAGGAAACCCTTGGTGCCATCGTCAGTGAGATCATCAAAGAAAATGTACAACTGAGCAGAATGACAATTTGTACAAAGCTGTTGCGCAGAATTGAAGAATCAACGTCTGACGTTGAGAAAGCGCACTATAACGGTTTGATAGCCCTCTTCTTCGAGCGTTAACCTGAACACTGTTTTTAACTTACTAAGTTAGTCATGCTGAGTGAGAATAGAGCATCTGGATGCGATGACTAACCCCATGCTACAGCCGCGTGTAGCAGAGTGAGATTAAGCTATGCATAGAACTAAATTTGAACGACTTAAGGATGACCTTATCGGTGAGGCCGTATTATCCATACTGAAAGAGAACGGACCTATTACCTTTGCGTCTCTTGCTAATCGCCTGCAGGCGATGGCTAACGTTGAATCAAATGATGAGCGTAAAAATGCATTGATTGCCGCTGAAGATGAAGTGCGCCAGCGTGTAACCGGCGTATCGCACGACCGGGGAAGAGTGATGGGCGATTATGAAATTGGCCGCATGCGCTCTCTCTTTACTCACAACACGCTTCTGAGCCCAAATAAGAAACACTAATTTTAACCGAGACGGTGACCACCATGAGTAAAGCGACTATGCACCAGACGTATAATTTTGAAGCCCTGCACGATAAAGGACTGGCGGAACACTTTCTTAATGCTGGAAAGCATCTCAGTGGTGAAGTTGAAGTGTTAGGCTCGGCAATACGCTGTATTATGCTGACCGGTGACAACCTTTCGAATAAAGAGATCATCCTGCAACTGATTCACGCCCTTGAAATTACCGAGGAGCCTGAAGCCTGCGATGTCATTCGCAACACACTTGAAATTGTTGTCGGCTTTACGCGTGATGATATCTGAGAATACACTATTGCGACGGTGAGTGAGTGTTTTTTACTGGTGGTCGAATACTGTAGTCTGTCGTACCACCAGCATAGTGAAGCCGTTAACTAAATAGCCGTACCATTCGATCCAACTCTTCTTCTTTAACCGCGCGGGAAAGATAATAACCCTGGAATCGCTTAACCCCTAACGCGACAAGTTTTTCAAATTTTTCTTCGCTATCGACGCCTTCCGCAACGCATTCGGTCCCCGTCATGTCGCTGTAAACCTGTATCGCTTTAATAATGCTATAGTCTTTGTCGTTAGCCACAAAGTGCTCAACAATATCGCGATCAAGCTTTAGTCCATCAACATTAATCAATCTGATGGGCAGCATAGCATGATATTTTGAAAAACAGTCATCCAGAAAAATCCGACATCCCTCGGCGCGTAAACGCTGGAGTGTTTCGGGAATATTTTTATCCTTTGTTACGTCAACCGTTTCAGCTAGTTCAAAGACCAGTTTCCCGGCCCACTGCGGTTTGAGTAACATTTCGACGGCCTTTTTGGCCATCCCCGGCAGCGCGTTTCCCGAAGCAAGTTGAGGAGGAATGTTAACTGAAAAATAATATTTTCCATTGTATTTATTGATACCTGATACGGCCGCATGGATGACTAACGCCGTTAGCTTGAGCCATATTTCACTATTTTTTATCCCTCCCAGAAAATAGGTTGGCTTCAGGATCTCACCTTTTTTATGCCAGCGCAGCAGGATTTCAAATCCAACTCCTTTTTTATCACTATCAGTGATAATTTGATAAGCCGCAAAGATTTCCCGTTTATGTAACGCTTGCAATATATCTATTTCCGTTTCCGAAAACACTTTTGTTTTATTTTTTACTGCACAAACCTCATCTCTGAAAACGCGAGAGTCGCTAAACCATACTCTAATAATATATAATTTACCCAAACCCACCTTGCGATGGGTATAAATAGTTTTATCTGACAGCCCTAACCTCTTACTCTGCTCTTTTATGGAAATACCCCGATAGAAATTCAGTAGCACGGTTAACTCGCGATGTGTTAACCCATGCAAATTTTCTTTACCCTCCTTGTCCGGTACGTTACGCAACAAGCGTGAAGGGCCAGCACGCTCATCTGTCTCATTTTTTACAAAGCCCATTATTTCTGTAATATTCTCTACCCTGATCGTGGAAAGCTTTTTTGTATTATTAACGAGACTTCTCAACGTTGCATTAAGCCATCGCTCAGGTAGTGCACCATACAGGGTGACCCTGCAAATCACCGGCAGTGCATTCAGAACGGATACCAAGCGCTTCAGGCTTTCAAGAAAAGTAGCAACGTCACGACCAAGGAAAACCGAAACCTCGGGCGATTGATTTTCCATCATTTTTTCAACGTCAACGGAACATATTTCATCCTCTTCAAAATGGAGTCGCGTGGCGTGTACGCCTCGAGATTTCAGAAGCAGGCTATACCCTTCAAAGGTGAAACCGCAGGCTGAAATAACAAACCGTTGCTTGTAGCAAGTACCTTGCACAGAAGGTAAATTTTGAGACATAACCTGCTCCTGAGAATACAAACATCATTCCCATATGTAATTAAAGCCAATATTTCTTGTCGCATTGAATAATTTTACCGCACCCCATTTGGTTAATAAACCGTTATCAATGTTATGCACATGAACATCTTTGCGTTAATCAACCGACTCATCCATATGCTGCATAAATATCATTTTCTTTTCATATAACAACAGTAACCAGGACTTTCTCAAGGTATAATGAAAATTCCGAAAAAGAAGTCCGGACACTTCTTCTCATCGGCTCAGACAAAAAAGAGAAAATGCTATGGATAATCACATCTCATCCAGAGCTTTGCTACATCGACGGGATGTCATTAAAAACAACCCGCGATTTAGTGAAGCTATAATAGAACATTACAGAATCAATGACGCCATTTATAAAAAACAACCCCTGTTCTACAAAACGATGCTTCAGGAATCACGGTTCAATATAATACTCTCAATATGTTGTTTTGTTTTTGGCAATCAGGCTGAGTCGGTCTCGGAGATTAAGGCACTGTGCTCACGCTATAATATCGCCAGCCCTAACAGCGTTATTGCGATCATCACCATACTTAAAACCACCGGGCGAATTAAGACCTGGCGCTGTACCGAAGATCGGCGAAAAACAAAAATCGCGCCTACGGAAAAAGGACTGGATGAGCTTAAACGCTATATGTCCGGGGCGTTCACGCCTGTTAGCATTCTTTATCCGACATTCAACATTAATGTTAATCTTCTGGACAATGACACACTCAGGCACAACTTTTTCCGGCGCGCCGCAGAATACCTTTTCCGCGGATTAACATTCAGTAAAGTACTTCCGGAGGTGGGTTTATTTATTGATAAGGATGGTGGTCGGATGATTATGCTCTATCTCTATTTGCAGGCCATTAAAAACAAAACAGCATACGGTGCCATAATAGCGTATTCAGCCAGCACACTTGCAAAAGAATTTTTCGTCTCGCGTATTCACGTCAACCGCATTATCAAATCGGCACAGGAGGCAGGTTATCTTAAAGATCGCGGCGATGGCCGGATGTCCATTTACCCGGCATTTATCGAACTTGTCGAAAATTATGCCGGTTTATATTTTGCCTATGTCACACATTACATCAATGTGGTGCCAAAAGAACGACGCCATGCTGTCAACATGACGTCTACACTCTGATCTGACGGGCGTTCGGCTTGCTGAACGCCTTTTTTATCGCTCGCGCAGCGCCTCTTTTGCCTTATTTAACGGTTTCAGCAGATAATCAATGACGGATTTACTGCCGGTTTTGATATCAACCGTAGCTATCATGCCCGGAAACACCGGGAATTCCTTGCCCTGCCGGTTAGTCAGATGGTTACTGTCTGTACGGATATAAACGCGATAATAATAAACATCCCGTTTCACCTCGTCCTGAAGGGTATCCGGTGAAATCATCGTCACCTCCCCCTCCAGCCCGCCGTAAATGGAGTAGTCATAAGCGGTGATTTTCACCAGCGCTTTTTGCCCGGGATGGATAAACGCGACATCGCGCGGCGAGATTTTCGCTTCTATCACCATCTGGTCATCAAGCGGTACCAGGCTCATCAGTTTACCGTTCGGCGGGATCACCCCGCCAACCGTCGTCACGTCAATGTCTTTCACGATGCCACGCACCGGCGCATTAAACGTTAAGCGGGTGAGTGAGTCTTCGCGCCCTTTCATCACCGAACGCTGCGCTTCGATTTCCGCGTTCGCTTTCGCCAGTTCTTCGCGGGCGCGAACGTAGTACTGGTTTTTCATCTCGGTGATTTTGCTCTCCAGTTCATTTTTTTGGCGTTCAAGGCGTAAAACTTCGACCTTACTGGCCGCCCCCTGCGTCACCAGCGGGCGCGTTAATGCCAGTTCACGCTGCACGAGATCCGCTCCCTGGCGTAAACCCGCCAGCCCTTTTTCAAGGCTTTCGCGACGAGACTGGTAAAGCGCCGTTTCCTGTTTAACCAGCTCAACGTCGTCATCCAGCTCTGCCGGGAATGTCAGCCCGGTGTCGTTCACTTCAGCATTCAGACGCGCGGCTGTCGCCATCGCAGCATTTAATCGAGACTCGCTCTCAAGCACGCTGGACTCGGTTTTCGTCCGGTCCAGTTGGGCAAGCTGTTGACCACGCTCGACGATATCGCCTTCGCGCACCATCAGACTGTGGATAATCCCCCCTTCCAGGGACTGGATCACCTGCTCGTGGGAGGACGGGATCACCTTGCCACTGCCCGTAGTGACCTCATCCAGCTGGAACAGGCTGGCCCAGGTAATAAACACCACCAGCAGGGCAAACAGCGACCATGCCACCAGCGACGATCGCGGCAGGCGGGGCTCCTTCAGTCGGCTATTAAAGCGGGAGAAATCATTCATGCCACGACCTCCGTTTTCAGTTTAACCGTGCGCTGCGGCGCCTGCTGCGGGGCCATTCCGTGCTGGCGTAAAATGGCATCACGAGGGCCATCCATCACCACTTTGCCGTTTTCCAGCACGATGATGCGGTCAACCAGGTCCAGAATCGGCAGACGATGCGTCGCCACCACCAGCGTCCGGCGCTTACCGAGCCACTGGTGCAGATGCTGGATAAACTGCTTCTCGCTGACCTCATCCAGCCAGGCGGTGGGTTCATCCAGCAGCAGAATATTCGGCGAGGTGATCAGCGCGCGGGCCAGCAGCAGCGCCTGACGTTGCCCGCCGGAAAGCCCCATTCCGCCCTCGTTGATGATGGTGTTCAGCCCCATTTTCTGCTTGCGCACAAACTCCAGCGCACCGCTATTGACCAGCGCCTGATGGATTTCCTCGTCTGTCGCCAGCGGATTACCCATCAGGATGTTGTCGCGTACGGAGCCGAAGAACAGCCTCGCCTGCTGACTGAGCAGCTGCATATCGCGGCGTACGTCAGCCGGGTCAAGATGATTGAGAGCAATATCGTCCAGCAAAATGCTGCCCTGCTGTGGCTCCTGCATTCCCGCCAGCAGGTGCAGAAAAGTGCTTTTCCCCGAACCATTCCGCCCGAGCACCGCCACGCGCTCTCCGGCGCGAATGCGCAGTTTGCTGACGTTCAGCACGGTGAGCTTCTCTTCTTCGTCGTAATAAAACCCGACGTCGTCCAGCTGATAATCACCGCGCAGGTGGGCTTTATGCACTTTTTTGCCGTGCTGGGGATCGTCAATCGGACGCTGCATCAGGTCATCCAGTCCCTTGCGGGCCACCTTTGCTGACTGCCAGCGGGAGAGCACGCCGGAAATCTGCGACAGCGGCGCAATGGTGCGGGACGCCAGAATCGAGGTGCCCACCAGCGCACCGGTGGTCATGTCGCCGCTGATGACCAGGTAACAGCCCACCAGCAGCACCACGGCGTAGACGATAGATTGCACCTCCTGGGTCCAGGTCAGCAGCAGCCCCGTCAGCCAGCGCTGTTTCATGCCGACGCTGGCGGCAACGTCATTGGTGTTATTCCACTGGTTCTGGAACCGCTGCTCGGCGCGCATCAGCTTGATGTCCTCAAGCCCCTGCACCGCTTCCACCAGCGTGGCGTTACGAATCGCCGATTCACGCATCCCTTCGCTGGAGAGTTTTCCCAGCGGGCGCTGCACCAGCAGGCCGGGAATGAGCAGCAGCGGCACGGCCAGCAGCACCACCAGCACCAGCGGGCCGCCAATCATCCACAGAATGAAGACGAACAGCAGGAAGAACGGCAGATCGGAGATGGCCGCAATGGTGGTGGAGGTGATCAGCTCCCGCACCGACTCCAGCTCGCGGATCTGGGCGATAAACGACCCGGTCGATTTCGACCGTGCGCCGTTTTTAATCCTCAGGGCGTGGGCAAACACGCGCTCGGAAATACGCAGGTCGGCGCGTTTCCCTACCACATCCGAAATATGCACCCGCAGCATGCGCATGATGAATTCAAACACGATAGCGATCATCACGCCGCCAAACAGCACCCACAGCGTGGCTTCCGACTGGGACGGCACCACCCTGTCATACACCTGCATGGAAAAGACCATGCCGGAGAGCGCCAGCACGTTGGCGACCAGCGCCACCAGCATAATATCGCTGTAGCGACGCCAGTCTTTCAGCGCCAGCTGCCAGAACCAGTTTTTCTCATAGGGTTTGATGTAATCATCCACGCGCGCATCCGGCGTGGACTCCAGGGGACGCAGCACCATCAGCCCTTTTAACCGCGAACCGAGTTCGTCACGCGTCAGCGTCGTCTCCAGGCCGCCGTCGCCGCTGAACTGCACGCTGATGCTCCCTTCGTTGTCCATACGGTTGATGACCGCGATTTGCCCGCCGGTGAACTCCGCCAGCAGCGGTAAGCGCCACGGGTCGAGCGATACGGCTTCCGCCGCTACCCAACGCATCCCGAGCCCAAGCTGGCGCGCCATCTCCTCCAGCACCAGCTGGCGCGAAGACTGGCTTTCATGGTTAATCGTGACCCGAACATGCTCCGCCGAAAAATCCAGCCGATAGTGCTTAGCGATAATGAGCATGCCCTGCAACCAGGGTTCGTACTGTGGATGTGTCTTCATAATGCTACGTCCTGTTCAGGGCGATGATTTCGCACTGAAATGATACCTTTGCGAGATGATTAGAAATCGAACGTTGCCTAAACGAGCCCGCAAAATAATCATGTGAAATAGAGGGTTATGGCTATTAATGTAAAGAAACGCAAAAAGCCGCGAGGATCGCTCCCCGCGGCGTTGTTTTACGCAATTAACAGTTGATGATTTGCCAGCAGCGTCGCCAGATCCGTCTGCACGCCGTTCAGCGTCACCAGGGTGGTTGGCGAGAACTGGCCGCCCGTCCCGTCGAGGTCAACCTGGATCTCGGTGTTGCTGCCGTTCTGCACCACGCGGATGTAGTCAGCAATGTTGCCCGCGCTACTGTCCAGCGTCGCCACGCCGTTCACGTAGCTCGCCGAGCCGGTGCCGGTATAGCCGCTGTCGGAAAGCAGGTCGCGCAGATCGATGCGGTCCGTGTCTGCCGTCCCTTCCCAGGTACCGACGGTAAAGCCGTTCACCACATCGCTACCGTTGCCGCCCGTCGCGTCAGACGCGTTGATCAGCTTATAAAGCAGCGTGTCCTGACCGCCGCTGCCGATGTTGAAGGTGTCGTTACCGCCGCGGCCTTCGAACTGGTTATCACCGCTGTTGCCGGTGATCACGTCGTCATGGTCGGAGCCGTTAATCCCTTCAATATTCAACAACCGTGTGGTACCGAAGCCGGTGTCCTGCGCCGTAGAGAGGCGCAAATCAACAGTTATCCCAGAGGTGGCATTGCGGTAATCCACCACGTCCATGCCGCCGGTATTGCTCCAGGTGTCGTAGTCGGAATGGGTATTCCAGCCGCCGGAGCCGTTATAGGTATAGGTCCCATCCTCTGCGATAAAGGTGTCGTTATACCCGGTTCCGGTAATGGTTCCGCTGTGGCCGCCGGTGGCCGCTTCGGCGGTGAGAACATAACCCTCTTTGCCGTTGCTCGCGTCCAGGCCGGTCCAGGTGACGTTATCCGACACGCCGTTGGTGATCTTCACGATCTCCGCCGAGTAGGTTTCGTTCGGATCCAGCCCGTAGAAACTTACCTGCGCAGAGGTATCATTCGAGCCAATGCCGGACTGGGCGTTGATGATCTGCGAGGCCACCAGCACGCCCGCAGCGTTATACAGATTGACCGTGTTGCCATAGTAGGCGTTGATGCCTTCGCTATCGACAATGTGCAGATGCATCGCGGTACCGTCAGCGATCTCCGCATTGTTCTGCACCAGCACTACCTTGCCATTCTGCTGAGACACCAGCAGATCCTGCGCACCATCCCAGTTGTAGTCCACCGCGGCGACGCCGGTGACGTTCGCAAGCCCTGACGCCAGCTGGCTTGAAGTCCAGGTTGAACCGTAGCCGTTGTTGGTGAACAAGGTTGCCGTCTGCGAGCCGCCGTAGGTGCTGAGCTTGATGATGTCCATCTGCCCATCGCCGTTCCAGTCCACCGCCACCGACAAATAGCCCGCCGTGGCGTTAGAGGCTTCCACCGCGCTCCTGGTGGTGGATAGCTGCCCGGTACCGTCGTTATAGTAAATCACCCCGCCGTTGTTGTTGTAGCTGCTGCCCAGGTACAGGTCCATGTAGCCATCGCCGTTAAAGTCCGCCCACGTCATGGACGCCGCCGTGGTGGTACTCGAGGCGTTGGCCACAAACACGTTGGTCAGGTTCTGGCCAATGGAGAGCGTACCGTTCCCGTTGTTGTTTATCACGGTGAGCGAGTACGCCCCGCTGCGGTTGGTGTGCTGCACGATGTCCACGGTGCCGTCGTTGTTCAGGTCGACGCCGGAGATTTCACGTCCGGAATCGAACTGGCCGTAGAATCCACCTTCCCCGCCGGTGCCGTCCGGCGACAGAACGCCGTTGGTATTAACCAGGTAGGTCAGGGAGTCCATACCGGCATCTCCGTAGGCCAGATCCAGATAGCCATCCCCGGTTTTATCGTAGGCAATTACGCCGCCGTACCAGATAGTGGTCCCCATTGCCAGCTGGCTGGCGGTGTAACTGCTGCCATCGTAGGTCCACATCACCTGCGTAGAACCCGCGTAGGTGTTCTCAGTTGCGAAAATATCCTGGGTGCCGTTACGGTCAAAGTCGGCGGCGGTCTGACTCACCACGTAATAGCCACGGGTGTTGCTCAGCGTATTGCCGGCATAGGTCGAGCTATCGCTGCTGGAGTAAGACTGGCCGTTAGCAATGATATTCCACAGCCCGCTGCTATTGGTGCCCACCGTCATGGTCGAGTTGTTCGAGTTACCCGTCGTGGTCGCCCAGTCGGTATTCACCGAGGTGGTATCGATCACCAGGCTGCCGGTTGCCGTACCAGTGGTGTTACCGTTGCCCGCGCTACTCTTCACCTGCGCGGTTACGTCGTAGTTCGCCACGCTCAGGGCATCGCTGTCCGGGATCTGCAGATACCAGGTATTGTGATCCGGGTCGACTACCACCGCGCCGCCGGTCTGGGAGGTGTAGGTTTTCCCGTTCACCGTCACCACCAGATATTCACCGTTTACCAGGTCTGCGGAGACCGTACCGCTGACAATCGGCGTGGTATCCGAGGTGGTCTGGGCAGTAATCGCCGCCGTGGTGGTCGGGATGCTGGTATCGACGTTCAGCACAAAGCCATCCGATTCCGTGTAGTTACCGGCTTTGTCGGTGACGCGCAGAATGTAAGTGTGATTCCCGTCGAGCAGGCCGTTGTCCTGATAGGACCAGCTTGCGCTGCCGTTCATTGTGACCTGACCCAGCAAGATCCCGTCCCGGTAAAGCTGCACGATTTCGCCGTCTTCCGGAGCACGGTTAAGCGTACCGTTGATCAGCGGTGAGGTATCGTCTGTCGCGACTGATGCGCCGTACGTGCCCGTACGTTCACCTTCCCCGTCGGTATAGCTGACCACCGTTCCCACCGTTTCAGGCGGCGTGGTATCAACCGTTACCACCTGCGACGAGGTTGAGCCGACGTTGCCCGCCTGGTCGATGATCCGCACCTGCCAGGTGTAATCCCCGTCCGCCAGATCGCGGGTATCCGTATAGCTCCAGCGCTGGTTAGTGACGGCAGTGTCAATCCAGGTATTGCCGCCGTCGAGGCTGATCTGTACGCGCTCGTCGCTGGCCAGCGCGCTGCCCAACGAGCCGTTGATCGTCAGCGAGGTGTCCATGGTGATGAAATCACTCCCGGACTGCCCGGTATCTTCGCTGATGCTGTCAATGGTGATGCCGTACTGCGGCGCCTGGGTATCCACCGTCACGTCCTGCGTGGTGGTGGCCCCGACGTTGCCCGCCTGATCGACAACCCGCACTTGATAGCGGTAGTCGCCGTCGGCCAGGGTGCGCGCGTCGTTATAACTCCACCGGGTGCCGCTTACCGTGGCGTAAACCCAGGTAGTGCCGCCATCCATGCTCACCTGCACATACTCACCCGCCCCGAGTTCGGCCCCGAGCGTCCCGTTGAGCGTGTACGAGGTCGAACTGGTCAGGAAGTCGTTATTGTCGAAGCCGGTATCGACGGTGATGTTATCCACGGTCACCGTAATCGCCGCATCCGGCGCGACCGTATCGACCATCACCTGCTGATGAGCGCTGGCACCCACGTTGCCCGCCGCATCCACTACGCGAACGTAGTAGTCATAGGTCTGGTTACCCAGCGTGCGGCCGTCCACGTAGTACCAACTGTTGCCGGTGACGATCACGTTCTGCCAGCTGACTCCGCCGTCGATGCTAATCTGGGCATATTCGCCGTCGGCCAGCGTTGCGCCGAGCGAGCCGTGCAGCGTCAGGGAGGTATCATTGGTGATAAAGTCGCTGCTGCTCAGGCCGGTATCGTCGCTGATGCTGTCGATAGCGATCGTTTTGCTGGCGTCCGGCGCGACGGTATCAATGGTCACCACCTGGCTGGTGGTGGCGCTGATATTCCCCGCGTCGTCAATCACCCGCAGCTGGTAGTTGTAGTCTCCGTCGGCCAGCGTGCGGCCATCAACGTAGGTCCAGCTCAGACCGCTGACGCTCACGTCAGTCCAGGTCGCGCCACCGTCCAGGCTGATCTGCGCGTGGTCGCCGCTGCCCAGGGCCGCGCCGAGCGTCCCTTTCAGGCTAATCTGGTTGTCGCTGGTAATGAAGTCGCTGTCGGACAGGCCGGTATCCTGCGAGACGGAATCCACGGTAATGCTCGTCGCCGCAGGCTTAGTCAGATCGATTACCACGTCCTGGCTGTCCGTTGCCCCGACGTTGCCCGCGTTATCAATGACGCGCACCTGGTACGGGTACGTACCGTCCGTCAGGGTGCGGCCATCGGTGTAACGCCAGGTGGTGCCGGTCACGGTCAGGTCAATCCAGGTGACGCCGCCGTCGAGGCTGATCTGCGCCTTCTCGTTATTACCGAGCTGCGCGGTCAGGGAACCGTTCACCACCACCTGCTTATCGTTGGTGATGAAGTCACTCGCGCTCAGGCCGGTATCGTTTTGCAGGGAATCAATGCTGATCCCTATTGACGGTGCGGTGAGATCCACGGTGACGCTGTGGTTATCGCTGGCGCTGTTGCCGATGGCGTTGCTCACCTGCGCATTGATCACGTACGAACCGCCGTCCGCCAGCGCGGTCACGTCTGCGCTGCCGACCGTATAGCTCCAGGTGCCGTCATTTTGAACGGTAGCCGTGTAGGTTTTACCGTTAAGCGTAATGGTCACCGTCTGGCCCGCAGGCGCGTCGGTGGTGCCGCTGACAATCAGCGGCGTGCCGTGCTCGGCGGCGTTGACGATATCGTCCTGGGCAAAAGTGTTGATGACGATGGTCGGCACGTCGCCGTTCAGCGTCACGTCGTGTGTTGCGCTGCCCGGGTTACCCGCCTTATCGCTCACCGTAGCCGTAATGGTGTAATCCCCATCGCTCAGGCCGAGGAAGTCGCGGCCCGGCACGAAGACCGACCACGAACCGTCTGCTCCAACGGTCGCCTGATAGCTGTGCCCGTTGAAGGAGACGGTCACCGTCTGGCCCTGCTCCGCGGTGGTGGTCCCGCTAATAGTCTGCCCCGCCAGCTGCTCGGCGTTGTTGACGATATCGTCATCGGCCACGGTGCTGATGGTGACGGCTGGTGCGACGGTATCGACCGTTAAGGTATGGGTCGTCTGGCCGCTGTTACCGGCTTTATCGTTGACCACGGCGGTCACCGTCAGCGCACCCTGGCTCAGTGCGGCCAGATCTGCCGCCGGAACGTCCAGCGTCCAGGTGCCATCGTTGCCGACAAGCGCAGTGTAGGTTTTTCCGCCCAGCGTGACGGTCACCGTCTGGCCTGCTTCCGCGCTGGAAGAGCCGTGTACGGTGAGCGGCTGCTGAGCTTCCGCCGCATTCAACACGTCGTCGCCCGACAACGTGTTCACGCTAATCACCGGCGCGGTGGTGTCCACGCTGATGGTGTGCGTCGCCGAGGCGCTGTTCCCGGCGCTGTCCTGCGCCGAAACAGAAATCTGGTAGCTCGCGCCGTCGGCCAGAGCGCCCACGTCGGCGGCCGGAACGGTGGTCTGCCAGGCACCGTCGCTCTGAATGGTGGCCGTATAGCTCTTACCATTCAGGGTGATATTGACCTGCGTACCGCTGGCGAACTGCGCACTGGAACCGTTGATAACCAGCGACGCGCCCGCTTCTGCCGCATTGATCACGTCATCACCACTGAGGGTGTTGACGGTCAGCGCGACCGATGCGGTATTTACCACCACGTCATGGGTCTGAGTGCTGCTGTTGCCTGCGCTGTCGGTGATAGTCGCGCTGAGGGTTACGGTGCCGTCGGTCAGTGCGGAAATCACGCTGGCCGGAACGCCCACGCTCCAGTAACCGCTGGCGTCAACGGTGGTGGTGTACTGATTCGAACCGATGGTGATAATCAGCTTATCGCCGACGCTGGCGCCGGTTGCGGTGCCGCTGACGATCTGCGCCTGCCCGTGCTCCACGCTGTTGATGACGTCATCACCCGCCACGACGTTAAAGCTGACGGTCGGCGGCGTGGTATCAAGCGTAATCGCTTTACCCGCGCTGCCCGGGTTACCCGCGGCGTCACTCACGCTCACCTGCACGGTATAGCCGTTATCCGCCAGGTCGGACAGGTCTGTGCCCGGCACGTTAATGCTCCAGACGCCGCCCTGCTGAACCTGCGCGGTGTAGCTGTTCCCGCCGAAGGTTACGGTTACCGTCTGACCGACTTCCGCCGTGGTGGTGCCGGAAATGGCCACGCCCGCAGCCGCTTCGCTGCCGTTGATCACGTTGTCGCCTGCGACCGTGTCAATCATTACGGTTGGCGCGGTGGCATCTACACTGTATTCGCGGCCCGCCGAAGCGCTGTTGCCGTGCGCGTTGGTGATGCTCACCTGCACGCTGGCGTCGCCGTCTTTCAGACCCGCCAGATCCGAGGAAGGCACGCTCGCCATCCAGTTGCCGTCGGCATCGACTTTGGCGGTGTAAGACTTGCCGCCAAAGGTGATGGTCACGGTCTGGTTCTCTTCCACATTGGATGTGCTGCCGGAAAGCACCAGATCCGCGCCTTTCTCCGCCGCATTAATCACGTCGTCGGTGGCGATGGCATCGATGCTGATTGCCACGGCTGCCAGATCGACGGTGACGTCGTGGCTGATGGAGACCGGATTGCCCGCCGCGCTCTGGCCCGCTACGGTGACGGTCATCGTGCCTGCGGCCAGAGCGTCCACGTCTGCCGCCGGGATTGCCGCGGTCCAGGAGCCGTCTGCCAGTACCGACGCGGCATAGGTCTTGCCATTCAGGGTCACGGTGAGCGTAGTGCCCACCGCCAGCCCATCGCTTGAGCCAGTGACGATAAGATTCTGACCATGCTCAATGCTGTTGATCACGTCATCGCCCGCCACGGTATCCACGCGCAGCCCCGGCAGGCTGGCGTCGATAGTGATATCGCGCTCGCCCGTTCCCGAATTGCCATGGTCATTAGTGACGGTCGCTGACACCGTTAAATCGCCGTTGCCCAGCGCCGTCAGAACCGACTCAGGCACGTTCACGGACCAGGTCAGATCGCTCTGCACCGTCGCGGTGTAGCTGTTGCCGCCGATGGTCACCGTCACGGTGTTGCCCGCCTCAGCGTTCGTTACCCTGCCGCTGAGGGTCTGCCCCGCAGCCACTTCCGCCGCGTTAATCACGTTGTCGCCCGCCACTGTGTTGATGGTGACGGTTGGCAGCGCGGTGTCTACAAGCAGGTTCGCGGTATTGCTCACGCTGTTGCCCACGCCGTTGGTGGCGGTCGCGCTCAGGGTGTAGTTGGCTTCGCCCAGGCTCGCCAGATCCGCCGCCGGAACGGTCAGGCTCCAGGTGCCGTCTGCCGCAGTTGTCGCCGTGTAGTTTTTACCGTTCAGAATTACGGTCACCACGGTGCCTTCCGCCAGGTTGGCGCTGGTGCCGCTGACGCTCAGGTCCTGCCCTTTTTCTACCGCGTTCAGTACGTTGTCATCGCTGATGGCGTTAAAGCTGACCGACGGCAGACCGGTATCGACGGTCACATTATGCGTGCCGCTGCCGGTGTTGCCCGCCGCGTCGGTGACAGACGCAGTGACGGTCACGGTGCCGTCGCTGAGGACTGAAATGACGCTGGCCGGAACGCCCACGCTCCAGTTACCCGCCGCGTCCAGCACGGTGGTATAAGTCTGGCCGCCGATCGTGACGGTGACCTTATCGCCCGCTGCCGCGCCGGTGGCGGAGCCGCTGACGATCTGCGCCTGATTGTGTTCAGCCGCGTTAATCACATCGTCACCTGCAACGGTGTGGATGGTCACCCCAGGAACGGTCACATCCACCGTCAGAGTGTGATCAACCGATGCCGGGTTACCCGCCTTGTCGCTGACTGAGGCAGTGACCGTCACGCTGCCGTCGGTTAATCCTGCCAGATCCGCCGCCGGAACGTTCAGCGTCCAGCTGCCGTCCGCGCTCACGGTTGTGGTGTAATCTTTGCCGTTCAGCGACACGGTCAGCGTCTGGCCCGCTTCGGCGGTGCTGGTGCCGGAGATTGCCAGGTTTGACTGCGCTTCCGTGGCGTTGAGGATATCGTCTGTGGCAATCGTGTTGATGGTCACGGACGGCGCGGTAGCATCCACGCTGTACTCGTGGCCCGCAGACGCGCTGTTGCCGTTCACGTTGGTGACGCTCACCTGCACGCTGGCGTCGCCATCCTTCAGGCCAGCCAGATCCGCTGACGGCACGGTGTAAGTCCAGTTGCCGCTGTCGTCCACGGTGGTGGTGTAGATCCTGCCGTTCAGACTGATGGTCACGGTCTGCCCGGCTTCCACGTTGGTGGTCGCACCGGACAGCACCAGATCCGCGCCCTTCTCCGCCGCGTTAATCACGTCGTCGGTGGCAAGCGCATTGATGCTGATGGCAACGGTAGCCAGATCCACGGTCACATCGTGGCTGATGGTGATCGGGTTACCCGCCGCGCTGTCGCCGGTAACGCTGATTTTCACGGTGCCTTCCGGCCACGCGCTCACGTCGGTGGACGGGATCGCCGCGCGCCAGGTGCCGTCTGCCAGTACCGTTGCCGCGTAATCTTTACCGTTGACGGTAACCGTCAGCGCCGTGCCCGGCGCCAGCCCGTCGCTGGAGCCTGAAACAATCAGGTTCTGCGCGTGCTCAATGGTGTTGATCACGTCATCACCCGCCACGGTATTCACGCGCAGGCCCGGCAGGTTAGCGTCGATAGCGATCTCGCGCTCGCCGGTCCCGGTGTTGCCGTGGCCGTTGGTGACGGTTGCCGTCACGCTCAGGCTGCCGTTGCCGAGTGCGGTCAGCACGTCAGACGGCACGTTGACGGACCAGGACAGATTGTTCTGCACCGTTGCGGTGTAGCTGTGGCCGCCGATAGTCACCGTCACGGTGTTGCCCGCTTCGGCATTCGCCACGGTGCCGCTCAGGGTCTGACCTGCCGCCACTTCCGCCGCGTTGATGACGTTGTCGCCCGCCACGGTGTTGATGGTGACGGTTGGCAGCGCGGTGTCCACCAGCAGGTTCGCGGTGTTGCTCACGCTGTTGCCCACGCCGTTGGTGGCGGTCGCGTTCAGGGTGTAACTGGCCTGACCGAGACCGGCCAGATCCGCCGCCGGAACCGTCAGGCTCCAGGTGCCGTCTGCCGCAGTTGTCGCCGTGTAGTTTTTGCCGTTCAGGGTCACGGTCACCACGGTGCCTTCCGTCAGGTTGGCGCTGGTGCCGCTGACGCTCAGATCCTGCCCTTTTTCAACGGCGTTCAGGACGTTGTCATCGCTGATTGCGTTGAAATTGACCGATGGCAGACCGGTATCGACGGTCACGTTATGGGTGCCGCTGCCGGTGTTGCCCGCCGCGTCGGTGACAGACGCAGAGACGGTCACCGTACCGTCGCTGAGGCCTGAAATCACATTTGCCGGAACGCCCACGCTCCAGTTACCCGCCGCGTCCAGCACGGTGGTGTAAGTCTGGCCGCCGATCGTGACGGTGACCTTATCGCCCGCCGCCGCGCCGGTGGCGGAACCGCTGATAATCTGTGCCTGCTTGTGTTCAGCCACGTTAATCACATCGTCACCTGCCACGGTGTGAATGGTCACCGCAGGAACGGTCACATCCACCATTAGAGTGTGATCAACCGATGCCGGGTTACCCGCCTTGTCGCTGACTGAGGCAGTGACCCTCACGCTGCCGTCGGTTAATCCTGCCAGATCCGCCGCCGGAACGTTCAGCGTCCAGCTGCCGTTCGCGCTGACGGTTGTGGTGTAATCTTTGCCGTTCAGCGACACGGTCAGCGTCTGGCCTGCTTCGGCGGTGCTGGTGCCGGAAATTGCCAGGTCTGACTGCGCTTCTGAGGCGTTGAGGATATCGTCTGTGGCAATCGTGTTGATGGTCACGGACGGCGCGGTAGCATCCACGCTGTACTCGCGGCCCGCCGAGGCGCTGTTGCCGTTCACGTTGGTGACGCTTACCTGCACGCTGGCATCACCCTCTTTCAGACCGGTCAGATCCGAAGATGGCACAGTGGCGGTCCATTTACCCTCAGCGTCCACCGTGGCGGTGTAGTTCTTGCCGCCGAAGGCGATGGTGACGGTTTGATTTTCCTCCACGTTCGCAGTGGTGCCGGAGAGCACCAGATCCGCGCCCTTCTCGGCGGCGTTGATCACGTCATCGGAAGCGATGGCGTCAATGCTGACGGCGACGTTTGCCAGATCCACCGTCACATCATGGTTGATAGTCACCGGATTGCCCGCGCTGGTCTGCCCTTCAACGGTCACGGTGACCGTGCCTGCGGCAAGGGCACTCACGTCCGCTGAAGGGATCGCCGCACTCCAGGTGCTATCTGCCAGCACGGTAGCCGGATAGGTTTTACCGTTTACGGTGACGGTCAGCGCCGTACCCGCCGTCAGGCCGTCGCTTGAACCCGTGATAATCAGATTCTGCCCGTGTTCGATGCTGTTAATCACGTCATCGCCCGCCACGGTGTCCACGCGCAGGCCCGGCAGATTCGCGTCTATCACGATTTCGCGCTCGCCCGTTCCGCTATTGCCCACGCCGTTGGTGACACTGGCTGACACGGTTAAATCGCCGTTGCCCAGCGCGGTCAGCACAGACTCCGGCACGCTAACGGACCAGGTGAGATCGCTCTGCACCGTTGCGGTGTAGCTGTTGCCGCCAATGGTCACGGTCACGGTGTTACCCGCTTCGGCATTCACCACCTTACCGCTGATGGTCTGGCCGGTTGCCAGCTCCGCAGCGTTGATCACGTCGTCGCCCGCCACGGTGTTGATGATGACGCCCGGCAGAACGGATTCCACGTTCACGGTGTGCGAGGTGCTGGTGCTGTTACCGACGCTGTCCGTCGCGGAGGCCGACACGGTGTAAAGCGCTTCACCCAGTTGCCCCACCTCGCTCGCCGGAACGGTTGTAGTCCATTGGCCATTGGTAGCTACCGTGGCGCTGTACGCTTTGCCGTTGAGCATCACGGTCACCACCGCGCCCGCCGCCAGCCCGGAAGCCGTACCGGAGATCGTCAAATCCTGGGTTTTCTCGGTGTTGTTGATCACATCGTCACCGGACACGGTGTCAATGGTCAGCACCGGCGCGGTGAGGTTGACTTCAACCTCGTGCGTTGTGCTGTTGCTGTTTCCGGCTTTATCGGTCAGCGCCGCGGTGATGGTGTGATCCCCTGCGGTCAGAGCACTCACGTCCGCCGCAGGCACGCCCACGTTCCACCTGCCGGAAGCGTCCAGGGTCGCCGTGTAATCTTTGTTATTGATGGTGACCGTCACCACGTCGCCCGCCTCCGCACCGGTCACGGAACCGGTGACAATCAGCGCCTGCGCATGCTCGGCGCTGTTGATCACGTCGTCGTCGGAAACGGTGTTAATGGTCAGCTGTGGCACCGTGGTATCCACCAGCACATCGCGGTCCGCCGAGGCCGGGTTACCCGCCTTATCCGCGACGGCTGCCGTGATGGTGTAATCGCCGTCGGAAATCGCGCCGACATCCGCAGACGGTACGGTGACGCTCCAGCTGCCGTTCGCCTGTACGGTGGTGGTGTAGTCCACGCCGTTCAGCGTCACGGTCACGGTCTGGCCCGCTTCGGCGTTGGAGACACCGTTAACGACCAGATCCTGCTGCGCTTCGGCCGCGTTGATGATGTTGTTGTTGCTGACGATCTCGATGGACACCGTCGGCGCGGTGGCGTCCACGCTGTACTCGCGGCCCGCCGAGGCGCTGTTGCCGTTCACGTTGGTGACGCTGACCTGCACGCTGGCGTCGCCGTCTTTCAGGCTACCTAAATCGGCAGACGGTACGGTCGCCGTCCAGTTGCCGCTGGCATCCACCGTCGCGGTGTACAACTTGCCGCCGAAGGTGATGGTAACGGTCTGGTTTTCTTCCACGTTGGTGGTCGAGCCAGACAGCACCAGGTCCGCGCCTTTCTCAGCCGCGTTGATTACGTCGTCCGAGGCTATCGGGTTAATGCTGATGGCGACTGCCGCCAGATCCACCTTCACGTCATGGCTGATGGAAACCGGATTACCCGCCGCGCTCTGGCCGTCAACGGTCACGGTGACTGTACCTGCGCTCAGCGCGCCGACGTCAGCCGCCGGAATAGCCGCCGTCCAGGTGCCGTCCGCCAGCACGGTTGCCGCGTAGGTTTTGCCGTTGACGGTGACCGTCAGCGCCGATCCGCTCGCCAGCCCGTCGCTGGAGCCGGTGATAATCAGGTTTTGAGTATGCTCGATGCTGTTGATCACATTGTCGCCTGCCACGGTATCCACGCGCAGGCCCGGCAGGCTGGCATCAATCGTGATGTCGCGCTCGCCGGTGCCGGTGTTGCCGTGGCCGTTGGTCACGCTCGCTGTTACGGTGAGATCGCCGTTACCGATAGCGGTTAAGACGTCAGATGCCACGTTAACCGACCAGCTCAGATCGTCCTGAACCGTCGCGGTATAGGTGTTGCCCCCGATACCGATCGTGACAGTGTCACCGCTCGCCGCGCCGCTCACTTTCCCGCTCAGGGTTTGTCCGGAAGCCACTTCCGCTGCGTTAATCACGTCGTCGGTGGCAACTGCATTAATGGTGACCTGCGGCAGCGCGCTGTCGACCAGCACGCTATGGCTGGTGTTCGTGCTATTACCCGCGGTATCGGTCACGCTGGCCGTCACGCTGTAGCTCGCTTCGCCCAGTGCCGAGACGTTTGCCGCCGGAACGGTGACGCTCCAGTTACCGCTGGCATCGGTGGTGGCGGCGTAACTGATACCGTTCAGGGTTACGGTGATGCGGGTCCCGTCCGGCTGGTTGCTGGTGCCGGAGACCAGCAGATCCTGACCTTTCTCGGTCGCGTTGATCACGTCGTCAACCGCCAGGGTAGTGATGGCAATCACCGGCGCGGTCAGGGAGACGTCAAACGCGTGCGTCGCGCTGGTGCTGTTGCCCGCTTTATCGGTGAGCGTGGCGGAGATCGTTTGATCGCCGTTAGCCAGCGCGCCCACGTCCGCCGCCGGAACGCCCACGCTCCAGTTACCGGCACCGTCCAGCATGGCGGTGTAGTCTTTGCCGTTCAGGGTCAGGGTAATCACATCGCCCGCCTGCGCGCCCGTCACCTTGCCGGTGACAATCAGCGCCTGGCCGTGCTCGGCAATATTAACAATGTCGTCGCCCGCCACAATGTTGAAGGTAATCTGCGGCACGGTAGTGTCGACCAGCACGGACGCCCCCGCGCTGGCCGGGTTGCCCGCTTTATCGGACACGGTCGCCGTGACCGCCGCGCTACCGTCTGCGATCCCCGCCAGATCCGCCGCCGGTACATCCAGCGTCCAGCTGCCGTTTGCCTGCACCTGGGCGGTGTACTGATTGCCGTTGAAGGTCACGGTGACCGTCTGGCCTGCTTCGGCAGTAGACGTCCCGCTCAGGGTCAGGTCCTGCGCCGCCTCTGCCGCATTTAGCATGTTGTCGCCGCTGATGGTGTTGATGGTGACCGCTGGCGCGGCGGTATCGACGCTGAATGCCTGCGAGGAAGAGGCCGCGTTGCCGTTCATGTTGGTTACGCTGACCTGTACGCTGGCGTCGCCATCCTTCAGGCCGCTCAGATCGGCAGCCGGTACGGTGCAGGTCCAGTCGCCGTTGGCATCGACCATCGTGGTCCAGGTTTTACCCGCAAAGATAATGGTAACGGTCTGGCCCGCTTCAACGTTCGAGGAGGAGCCGGACAGCACCAGATCCTGGCCTTTTTCTGCCGCGTTCAGCACGTTGTCGTCCGTCACGCTGTTGATGCTTATCGCCACCGGGGCGAGATCGACATCCACCACGGTACCGATGTTCACCGGGTTGCCGGAGGTATCCTGCGCGCTGGCGCTGATGGTGAGCGACCCGTCCTCCCACCGGGAGACGTCCGCGGCCGGAACCGCAGCCTGCCAGGTGCCGTCCGCCAGTACCGAGGCGGAATAACTCTTGCCGTTGATGGTCACGGTGACGGTGCTACCCGCCGCCATGTCGGTGCTGGTGCCGGAGATAACCAGGTTCTGCGCGTGTTCAATAACGTTAATGACGTCGTCACCGGCGACGGTATCAATGCGCAGGCCGGGCAACTGGGCGTCAATGGTGACATCCAGGGAAGACGATCCGGTATTACCGTGCGCGTTCGTCACGCTGGCCGATACGGTCAGTTCGCCGTTGCCGAGCGCGGTTAACTGACTCTGGGTTAACGGCAGGCTCCAGGTGAGATCGTCCTGTACGGTAGCCGTGTATGTCTGCCCGCCGATGATAATGGTGACGGTATCGCCCGATGCCGCGTTCGATACTTTCCCGGTCAGGGTTTGCCCTGCGGCCACTTCCGCCGCGTTAACGATATTGTCGCCCGCGACGTTGTTGAGGGTAACAACCGGCAGCGAGCTGTCCACCAGCACATCGTGCGTGGCAGAGGCGCTGTTGCCCACAATATCGGTGACGCTCGCCGTCACGGTGTAATTGGCTTCACCCAGCGCGCTCACCGCAGAGGCGGGTACGGTAACGCTCCAGTTGCCACTGGCGTCGGTGGTGGCTGCATAGTTGATACCGTTCAGATTAACGGTGATGGTGGTTCCTTCCGGCTGGTTGCTGGTACCGGAAAGCAGCAGATCTTCGCCCTTCTCTGCCGCATTGATCACGTCATCCGCTGCCAGCGTATTAATACCGATTACAGGCGTGACTGTATTGACCACCACATCCACTGAACTGCTGCCGGTGTTGCCGGACCGATCGGTCACGGAGACGTTAATGGTCCAGGTGCCGTCCGTCAGCCCCTGAACGACGGACGCAGGCAGGCCGAGGCTCCAGTTGCCCGCCGCATCCACCACGGTGGTGTAGTCCACGTTATTGATGGTGATGATGACCAAATCACCCGCCGCCGCGCCGGTGACGGAGCCGCTCAGGATCTGCGCCTGTGAATGGGCCAGCTGGTTAACGGTGTTGGTGTCGGTGACGAAATCGTTGATGGTCACCTGCGGCACGGTGGCATCCACCAGCCCAACGCGGTCCGCGCTGCTGCTGTTGCCCGCCACGTCACTGACGGTGGCCGTGACGGTGACATTGCCATCGGTCAGCGCGCCAACGTCGGCGGCAGGCACGTTCAACTGCCAGCGACCGTCCGCCTGGACCGTGGTCTGGTAAGATTTACCGTTCAGCGTCACGGTGACCGTCTGGCCCGCTTCAGCGGTTGTGCTGCCGCTGAGCACCAGATCCTGCTGCGCTTCTGCCGCATTAATGATGTTGTCGTCGGTCAGGTTATCAAGCGTAATGGCTGGCGGCTGTGTATCGACAATCACCACGCGTGAGGCGTCCGCGCTGTTGCCGTTGACGTTAGTCACGCTGACGCTCACCTGCGCCCGCCCGTCGATCAGCGTTTCCATCGCGCTCGCCGGAACGGTCAGGCGCCAGGAGCCGTCCTGCTGCACCTTTGCGGTAAAGGTTTGATCCGCGAATTTCACCACCACGGTTTGCCCGGCCTCTACGCCCTGCGTTTGACCGGAAAGCGTGACATCCGCGCCTTTTTCCGCCGCGTTGAGCCTATCGTCAGTGGTTACGGTATCGATGGTGACGGCCACCGCGTTCAGGTCAAGCTCGATCGGGTGTTCAGCCGCCACGGTGTTGCCCCAGGCATCTTCCGCACTGACGCTGACGGTCATGCCTACCGCCGTCCATGCCTGAAGGTCCGCCGACGGCACGCCAATCTGCCAGCTGCCGCTGGCGTTAACCGTGGTGACGTATTCAACATTATTGATGGTGACGGTGATCTGTGTGCCTTCGGCCAGATGAGTGCTGGAGCCGGTCACGGCCAGATCCTGCTGCTGTTCAATGGCGTTAATCACGTCATCGCCAGAGATCGTGTTCACGCGCAGGCCCGGCAGTTCGGCGTTGATGTTGATATCACGTTCGCCGGTGCCGGTGTTGCCGTGCGCATTGGTGACAGAGGCGCTGAAGGTTAAATCGCCGTCGCCAAACGCCTGAAGGTCGGCCGATGGGATGGTCACGCTCCATTTCAGGTCGCTGCCAACCGTCGCGGTGTAGCTCTTGCCGCCCACGGTGACAGAGACGGTATCGCCCGCCGCCGCGCCGGTGACGCGTCCGCTGAGGGTTTGGTCAACCGCCGCTTCGGCGTTATTGACCAGGTTATCCCCGGCAAAGGTGTTGAGGATCACCTGCGGCAACGCGGTATCGACCAGCAGATTCGCCTCGGCGGAGCCGCTGTTACCCACGCTGTCGGTGCCGCTGACGCTCACGGTGTAAAGGGTATTCGCCAGATCCAGCACGTCGGAAACCGGCACCTGAACGGACCAGCTACCATTCTCAACGGTGGCCTGATAGTTAACGTTGTTCAACGTCACGGTGACAGCGCTGCCGTTCGGCAGATTACTGGTCCCGCTCAGGCTCAGAGGCTGCATGGCCTCCTGCGCATTCAGGACGTTATCCTGGCTGATGGGGTCAAGGGTGAATTCCGGCGGGTTGCCGCTGAGCGTAATGCCGTGCGTCGCGCTGCCGGTGTTGCCCGCCGCATCGGTCACGGAGACCGAAATGCTGTGGCTACCTTCACCCAGCGCGCCAATGACAGAGGCAGGCACGCCGACGCTCCAGCTGCCGTCCGCCTGGACGACACCGGTAAAGGTCTTGCCGCCAACGGTCACGGTGACAACGTCGCCCGCCGCCGCGCCGTTCGCCTGGCCGGAAATAATCTGAGCCTGCCCCTGCTCGCTGGTGTTCAGAATGTCGTCGCCCGCGACAGTGTTGATAGTGACCACTGGCGCTGCGGTATCGACCGTGAAATCGGCGGTGGTGGAGGCCCCGTTACCCGCTTTGTCGCTGACGTTTGCCGTCAGGGTGTGCTCGCCGTTAGCCATCGCCTGTACTTCACTGGCCGAAAGCGTAACGGACCAGGTGCCGTCGCTGCCCACGGTCGCCGTGTGATTTTTGCCGTTCAGCGTGACCGTCACAATCTGGCCCGCTTCCGCATCGGTTTTTCCGGTCAGCGTCAGCGGCTGATTATGTTCAGCCGCGTTGATGATGTTGTCCTGGGCGATTGTGTCGACAGAAATTGCTGGCGCAGCGGTATCGACGCCAATCGTCTGGCTGCCGGTCACGGTGTTGCCCGCCGCGTCTTTGCCGCTGACGTTGACCGTCCAGGTACCATCGCCCAGCGCCTGCGCGTCAGCAGCAGGCACCTTCACGCTCCATGCGCCGTTTGCCCCTACTTCTGCGGAATAGGTTTTACCGTTCAGCGTGACGGTAAGCGCCATTCCCTGCGCCAGGTTTTTGCTGGTGCCGGACAGCGTAAAGCCAGCGGCCTGCTCGCTGGCGTTGATCACGTTATCGCCCGCCGTGGTGGCGAGCGTCACGCTGGTATCCGCTGTAGAAACGGTTACGGTAATACTGCCCGCAGAGGTCGTTTTACTGCCGTCGATCTGGACGACGGACCAGGTATGTTCCCCCTCCGCCTGGGTCGGAAGTGTTACCGTCCAGGTGCCGTCCTTTGCGACCATGGTGCTGGCGATGGTGCTGCCGCTGCTGTCTTTAACCTGAATGGTCGCGCCCGGCTGCCCGGTACCGCTGAAGGTTGGGGTGTTATCATCCGTGACCTCTTTTGCACTCAGCACCCCCTGCTTGTCACCCGCGTTATCCGTCAGCAAAAATGTTGGCGTGGCGCTTTCGACTTCTTTCGTATTATCAATAACTTTTGTTTTGGTTTCGCCGTCACCGCCGTGAGCCAGCAGTGCGCCAATCGCACCGCCTCCCAACGCCGCTCCGGCAATCCAGCCCCACGGCGCATCGCTTAAGACGCTTCCCTGCTCCAGAAAAGGTTCAATGCTGCTAATGGGTGCAGCCTGGGCGGTTAATTCGGTGGCGGCAACGCCTGATGCTTCCCCGGCATCGGCAAATGAAATATGCGTCAACTCCTGGTTATCGTTAAATACCAGTTCGGAATGATTATGGGTTTCCGTGTCTTCGACAAAATAATTATTGCAGCGGATCACGCTGCCATCTTTCATATAAATGAGGAGGTCATTCCCCTGGCGGACATAACGCACCACGTCCTGAGCAGAACCCTGAATTTCAATCACGCTCGGCGATGAAATAGAGACCGAGAGATTCCCTTCACCGGTTAATTTCGTTTTTTCTGCCGTTTTTCGAATGATAACATCAACAACTTTTGCGTTACTCATATTCTTCTCCTTGCAGGTGCGCGTATTCCTGTGGTTATGTCCACCAGAGGGATGTAACTATCCCTGGGAAAAACCACCCATTATTGTCTGACTTATTTCGCGCAGAAAGGCGCGCCTTTTTTAACTCAAATCAGGTAATTTCGCGGCAGCGTTTTTCTCTATTCCGATAAGCGGCATGAGATTATCCACCGCGGAGGCGTAATTAATCGCCGCGCTCCAGCCATCGTATTCAGCCATTATTTTCGCTGAGGTGGCAGACCAGACATCCTGCTCCACGCTGAGCAGATCGTTAATGCTGCGCTTGCTCAGGGTATATTCATTTTTGTAGACGTCGCGGGCGCGCAACGCATTTTCCAGCTGACGTTTTCCGGCCTCCATACGTCCTTGCGCCCCGGTCCAGTCGGCCTGTGCGACGGAGGCTTTTTGCAGGACATCAAAACGGGCCTGATCGACCTGAGACGATGCCATTGCCCTTGCGCCCTCGGCCTGACGGACGCGCGCCGAGACCGCGCCGCCCTGATAAAGCGGTGCATCAATATTGAGCTGGATCTGATCATCCCAGTACGCGCGATTATCAGACTCGTACCGGGTGCGGCCCCCTTTCAGGCTTAAGGTTGGCCAGTGCTGAGACTTCGCGGTTTCTACGCCGTACTGGGCTGATCGCTCCATGTTCTGCGCGGCCATCACCGTTGGGATCAGTGAATAATCAATTCGATTGAGAGAATCCGGCTCCACGGCCAGACCTCCCGGAACCGGTGAATAGCGTTCAGCCTGTATGCCAGTTAATACCGCCAGCCGCGCGCGGGCGCTGTTCAGTGACGCATTGTACTGCTCTACCGTCGCCTGCATTCCGGCAATACGGGTGCGGGTCTGAAGCTCATCAGAGGTGGAGCTTACGCCTGCATCGGCGCGGAGTTTTGCCAGCTGCTCAACGTTTTTAAGCGCCTGCACGTTCTCTGTTGCCGCCTGTAGCAGATCGCTGTAGCGTTTCACTTCCACATAGCTGAGGGTCGTTTTTTCCGCGACGGCAGACATCGTGCTCATCAGCTGGTAGCGATAGCTGTCACGCTGAGCTGAAGACTGGCTGATGCTGTTATTGGTCTTGCCAAAATCGTACACAAGCTGCGTCAGGCTCAGCCCCCAGGCTGCGGAATTTCGCAACGAGCCGCTCGAATCGGTGGTCTGGCTGTGACCCGTACTCCCGTTCAGGGCTATTTGTGGCATCCAGCCACTACGCGCTTCGTCTATTTGTGCCTGGCCAATCCCCAGCTGTGCAGCCTGCTGACTCACCGACGGGTCGCGGTCAAGAGCGAAAAGAATACTTTCTTTCATCGTCATTGCCGCAACGGGAGATATTCCTACCAGACCGTTAGTTGCATGAGCCGCTGTCACCACCAGTGAAATTAAGGTCAGGGAAGCAGATAATCTGAGCATCCTGTTATTGCATTTCATCTTTATAATACCCCCGACTTCAGGTGATGGCTAAATAATTACCAGGAAGAGGTGCAAATAATTCACCCTATTTGCCCCACTCCTGTTTGATAAATTCCGCCAATAGTCGACCACACCCATTTCAATTGAGATGAGAGCCGTTCAATCTCTTTTTTTCTTTTAAGAATTTACTTAAATATTTATTGATTCGCAGCATAACAAAATGTGATATGAGCGACCACATCTGTAATGTTAATGCGGTGTTACAAATAAGAAAAAAGATGGGGTTTCTGGACAAATGGCTATTAGATGCGTTTACGCTGAAACATATAAACCCTATGTAATTTAAGGAAAATTCTGAAACACCTTGATGTACATTTTTGCGTTTATTTCATCTCGAATCAGACACAAAGATTTTCAAAGAACTGTCAATTTAAGTCATTCGCTGATTAATATTAAATTATTTTACTTTAAAAAGAATATCTAATAGATATAAGCACCAATTTATATTTATAATCTGGTTTTATATTCTTATTCGAACTCCTTATTCGGTAGCTTTAACCAAATTTCTATGTAAAACATAGCGTTAACATCAGGTCTAAACGATACATACATGTTTTTGATGACTGATTAATGCTAATTCAATATTCACCTTATTAAACTGTTTTTGGACAACATCCCCCTCCTGTTACGATTCCCTTTCCTGTAAAATGCTGTAAACTGCATAGTATTGCGACATTTTGCAGGATACTGCACCCATGCATAAAACCGCCAGACAGAAATATGTACTTGAAATTATTACTGAACAAGGCCAGGCCAGCATCACTGAGCTGGCAGAAAAGTTGCAGGTTTCGGCGGATACCATCCGTCGCGATCTGACCGATCTGGAAAAACAGGGACTGGCGCAAAAAAACCATGGCGGCGCCATCGCGCTGAATCTCTCGACGATGAACCGAGTTAGCAGGAATACCTTACTGCCTGAAATCAAGCAGCGGCTGGGTAAACAGGTTGCGCAGTGCGTACCTGCGGGCTCGACGCTTTTTCTGGACGCCGGAAGCACACTTCTGGCCGTTGCCTCTTTCCTGCAGGGACCGCTGACCATCATCACCCCTTCTCTTGATATCGCCCAGCAGGTTAGCGATCGGGAAGATATCGATCTGATCCTGCTTGGTGGAAAGTGGGATCAGAAACAGCGCCTGTTTGCCGGAAGCGCCACCCTTTCGCTGCTCTCTCGCTACCGGGCGGATATCGCCATCCTTGGCGCATGCGCCATTCATGCCGAGCTCGGATTGAGCGCCAGTCAGGAGGCGGATGCCGAGGTGAAGCGTGCCATGCTGGCCGCAAGCCAGGCGCACTGGGTAGTCGCCGACCATCTTAAACTCAACCAGTGCGAACCTTATCTGGTTTCAGGGTTATCCCAGATTCATCAACTGTTTTTAGATCGTCCCTGGGCAGAGCTCGGGGACCATAGCGCCGTGCAGGTTACCGTTTGCGCGCATTAACGTGGAGAAGGTCATGAATAAAGTGAAGACAATGAATATTGCGCTGATCGGGTATGGTTTTGTGGGTAAGACGTTTCATGCCCCGCTGATCCATTCCGTCGACGGCCTGAAGCTGGCGGTGGTCTCATCCCGGGATGAAGAAAAGGTCAAACGCGATCTGCCGAATGTCCTCGTTGTTGCCACCCCTGAAGAGGCTATTCAGCACCCGGATATCGACCTGGTGGTTATCGCCTCCCCTAACGCGACCCATGCGCCGCTGGCCACCCTGGCGCTCAACGCCGGCAAGCACGTAGTGGTGGATAAGCCGTTTACGCTCAATATGCAGGAAGCGCGAGACCTGATTGCGCTTGCGCAAGAAAAACAACGCCTGCTCTCTGTCTTCCATAACCGCCGCTGGGACAGCGATTTTCTCGGCATTAAGCAGGTGATTGAGCAAGGCAGTATCGGCAAGGTAAAACACTTTGAATCGCATATCGATCGTTTCCGCCCGGAGGTTCGCGTGCGCTGGAGAGAGCAAAATGTTCCCGGCAGTGGCCTGTGGTTCGACTTAGGCCCGCACATGATTGACCAGACGCTACAGCTTTTTGGTCTGCCGCTGTCGGTACAGGGCAACATCGCCACCCTGCGTGACGGTGCGGAAATTAACGACTGGGCGCACGTGGTGCTGAACTATCCTGAACACAAAGTGGTCCTCCATTGCAGCATGCTGGTGGCAGGCGGCGTTGCCCGCTTTACCGTCCACGGCGATAAGGCCAGCGTGGTGAAAGCGCGCATCGATCAGCAGGAAGCCCAGCTTCTGGCAGGCGTCATTCCGGGTAGCGAAAGCTGGGGGGAGGACAGCGACGCTATGGTGCTGTTTAATGCCCAGGGTGACGCCAGCGCTATCCCTGCGCCAAAAGGCGACCAGCGGCAGTACTATATAAACGTGCGCGATGCCCTGAACGGCAAGATTGACAATCCGGTCCATCCGGTGGAAGCCCTGGCGGTGATGGCGGTGCTGGAAGCGGCGGTAAAATCTTCAGAAACGGGTACAACTCAGGAACTGGATTTAACGGCGCAGGAGCGCGCGCAACTGCAATAAGCCGCAAAAAAAATGCCCTGCGGGTTGGCAGGGCATTATCGGTCACTGACGCTTTTTCGGCATCATGCGCAGCAGCGTATTGTCTTTCCAGAAATAGTGATGCATCAACGCGGCAAAGGCGTGCAAACCAATCACAAAATACCCCAGATTCGCCAGCGTTACGTGCCACGCTTTTAGCGTATCCACCAGGTCAAAATTCCCCTCCGCCGCATGCGGCATCGTCAGGCCAAACGCAAACCAGTCATTTCCCCGGTTATACATCATCACCATGCCGATCAGCGGCAGCGCAATAAACAGCAGGTAGATAACCAGATGCCCCAGATGGGACAGCCCGGTGATCATCGCTTTTGGTTTCGGTTGAATGGGCGGAGCCGGGAATTTCAGGCGGATAAGCAGGCGCGCCACCATCAGCACCAGGATGCTGATCCCGCAGGAAACGTGGATCATATTAATAAGCGGACGATCGGTTCGCGGGAACCAGCCTCTGAATTCCATGGCGCAATAGGCCATAATCACTAACAGAAAAACCAGCCAGTGAATGCTGATTTGCAGACCCGTATATTTTGTGCGCATGTTGTTTCCCGATAAATAACAGTTATCGCGCCAACATAACCACCTTTCCTGAAAATGTGAACCCCCTTTTACGGAGGGCCGAGTATTCCCAGTTATTTGAAATCAGAAGCATTAACGTGCCTTCAGAATAACGGAGGGATTACAGCGATGCCCAGGTCCGGCTGTAAATCGCTGAGGCGTTTGCCTTCCGGCCGGGGCGAGGCGCAGGGATGCGCCGAGAGGGCGGGCTTTACAGGGATGTTACCTCCGCCCGTCCCCGATAAGCCGGAAGGAATAAGCCGAAGGGACCGCGAAGCGGCGATTTACCGCCGGGAGCCCGGGTCGCCAGGGTGGTGGCGACTGAGCCACCCTGGCACGTTCACCGGTCATTTTGTTACAGAGTAGCAAGGAACCTAAAGTGAACGGAATGACCACCAGAGCCGTATGTTCCCCTCACCCTAACCCTCTCCCCAAAGGGGCGAGGGAACTGCTCCGTGCACACATTATCTCGCATGGAGGGGGCTCCTGATTACGACTGTAAATAGACTACCTGCGTCTGCAAATACTCATTCAGACCGTGTTTGCCATCCGCCCCGCCGATCCCGGATTTCCGCCAGCCCGCATGGAAGCCCTGCATCGCTTCAAAGTTTTCACGGTTAATGTAGGTCTCGCCGAACTTAAGCCCTTTAATGGCTTTCATGGCGACATTCAGATCCTGCGTATATACAGACGAGGTTAAACCGTAGTCGCTGTCGTTGGCCATTTTCAGGGCCTCTTCCAGGGTGTCAAAAGCCACCACCGGCAGCACCGGGCCAAAGGTCTCTTCGTGCATGATGGCCATGTCCTGACGTACGTCCAGCAGCAGCGTTGGGGGATAAAAATACCCTTTACCCTCTGCCGCTTTACCGCCAAGGACCACTTTAGCCCCTTCCTGCACCGCGCGCGCCACCTTCTGCTCCACACGCTCCAGCGCGGCGGCGTTGATCAGCGGCCCCATGGCAATATCCGTTCGCTCAGCCGGATTGCCAAACTGGACGGCTTTCATTGCCTCGCCCAGACGATTCACAAAGCGGTCATAGATCCCCTTCTGAACATAGACACGTTCCGCGCAGTTACACACCTGTCCGGTATTGATGACGCGTGAATCCACAATGGCCTTCACGGCCAGCTCGAGGTCGGCATCGTCCATCACGATGGCCGGGGCTTTACCACCCAGCTCCAGCCCCACTTTGGTGATGTTTTTCGCAGCCGCAGCCATGATCTTTTCACCGGCCCCGACGCTGCCGGTCATGCTGACCATCGCCACTTTCGGGTTCCCGGCCAGCTCCTGTCCGACGGTTTCACCGCGGCCCAGCACCAGGTTGAAGACGCCTTTCGGCAGGCCAATCTCGTCGACGATTTTGGCAAACGCAATGGCGTTGTTTGGGGTAAATTCGCTCGGTTTGATAACGATGGTGTTGCCGGTGATTAGCGCAGGAGCGAGCTTACGGGCAATCAGGAAGAAGGGAAAGTTCCACGGCAGAATGCCGGTGGTGACGCCAAGGGCGCGCTTAAACACCAGAATATTCTCGCCCGGACGGTCGCTCTGAATGATTTCCCCTTCATAACGGCGCGCCCACTCGGCCATATAGTCGATATAGTCAGCTGTAAAGTTAACTTCCACTTCCGCCAGCTGCTGGATCTTGCCCCCTTCGGCCACAATCAGCGCGCTGATTTCGCTGACGCGCTCGCGGATCCCGGCGGAAATTTTGCGTAGCCAGCTGGCGCGTTCAATGGCCGGCAGCGCCTCCCAGCCAGCCTGCGCGCGCTCTGCCGCGTCAATGGCCTTGCGGGCGTCCTCGGCGGTGCCATCGGGAATACGGGAAATGACCTCTTCCGTGGCCGGATTGATCACGTCAATCCAGGCATCACCCTGCCAGGCAACAAACTGTCCATCAATATACATAGGATGTTGTACGGGTACTGTCATAACCTGCTCCTGTAATCACACTGTTTTTAACAAGTAAACTTAATGTTAAAAACTATAATTACCGGGGCAATTGCCTACTCTATGAGTCTGTTTTTGTGAGATATCTCATAAAAGCAACGGGTCAGCCCGTTTCAAAAATCACAAATCGGCAACAAAGGCTGCCCGTTTGCGTAAAAGATGGCGCAAACGGGCAAGAGCATTACAGCAGAGAACGGCTCACCAGCGCGTCGGTGAGAATGACGTCGTTTCGCAGGATCTGCCACGCGGCGTCCACGTCGGCAGGGATATCGACATGGGCAATGAAATCACGTCCCGCCGGACCGTAGCCGTTGATGTCGTCCCTGAGTCGCGGAAATTCACCCAGCACCAGCGACAGGTAACGTTCTACCGGCCATAACCCCTCGACCGGGCCGCTGAACGCCAGACCGTCGTCACTGTTTTGCAGCACGGGCGTCAGGCCGGGATGACTCATCCATGCGGGCGATGCAGCCTCGTCGCGGCAAACGCGGGCAAACGTAGCCATTGTGCGACGCTGCATCGTCGGGTCCTGCACTACCAGCACCCGGGCGGCATTCAGTCCGGACTGTTTCATCAACGCCCGGCTGAAGCGGGCGTTTTCGCCACAGTTGGTCGACTGATCCTCAACGTGAAGATGCTCAGCCGGAATGTTCCAGAATTCACGGGCGATGTCGGCCAGAATAGCCGCCTCTGCCCGCCCGGTGGTGGGTATCCTGTTATAGCGGGGGTGCTTAGCAATCGCGGCGTAGAGGAAGGTCGTCGAGTGACCGATCCCGCCGCTGATGATCAGAGGAACCCCCTGTTCAGCCGCGATTTTACAGGCAGCATCAATCGCGAGGATCACCGCGTTACCCGCCAGAATCACCAGATCAACGGGCTGGTTGTCCTGATAGTCGTCCTGAGCAAGCCACGCCCCAACGGTATTCACGGCGTCGAGTGTTGTGCCAGGCAGACAGGGGAAAAGTGCCATTGTCATCGTTACCTCCTTACAGCATTAATCTTTAGAGTACTTCACACAACGGGGTTGAAAAGGAGATCACTCTGAAAGCCGAGGTGCTCATTACGCTGCATATTTGTCATTTTGATGAAATAACCAGAAACATCCAAAAACAATTGGGTTGCACCCTGGGTTTGTGCTTTTGATTATCTGCCCTTCAACACATCCTGCCACAACAGCGTGCTGAAAAAGCACCAGTTGCTGCTTAACCCATCGTGTTCTGACCCGTTTTAGTTCTGGCTGACTTGCCAAACGTAACATCCAACCCTAAGTTGCTTAACAATTTCACAACCATTACACACCGACAGGTTGCACCTGAAGCGCGCCAGGTAACACCTCTATTATCATCCACGTGGCGGAGTTTTGAGTCATGACACAACATGAGAGCACGGCAACGGTATTGCGGAAAAACAAAAAGGTATTAATTGCCAGTCTTACGGGAAGTTCTATTGAATGGTTTGATTATTTTCTCTATGGCACCGCTGCCGCGCTGGTGTTTAACAAGATTTTCTTTCCGATGGTCGACCCGGTAATTGGGCTGATCCTCTCCTATCTCTCCTTCTCGTTGACCTTTTTTATTCGCCCCATTGGCGGCGTTCTCTTTGCACATATCGGGGATCGTATCGGTCGCAAAAAAACGCTTGTCCTCACCCTTTCATTGATGGGAGGTGCAACCGTGATGATTGGCCTGCTGCCCACCTACGACATGATCGGGATGTGGGCGCCCGCGTTGCTGATCCTGATGCGTATTATTCAGGGGATGGGTATCGGCGGTGAATGGGGTGGCGCGCTGCTGCTGGCTTATGAGTATGCTCCAGAAAAACGCAAAGGCTTCTTCGGCAGTATTCCGCAGGCGGGCGTTACCATCGGCATGTTGATGGCGACATTTATCGTCTCGCTAATGACGCTGTTCAGCGAAGAGGATTTTCTCTCCTGGGGCTGGCGCATTCCGTTCCTGCTCAGTTCCGTGCTGGTAATATTGGGGCTTTGGATCCGGAAAGATATTGACGAAACGCCTGATTTCCAGAAAGTGAAAAAATCCGGCCAGGTTGCGAAAGCTCCGCTGCGCGACACCATAAAACACCACTGGCGTGAAGTGCTAATTGCCGCCGGGCTTAAGGTTGTGGAGACAGCACCGTTCTATATTTTCTCCACGTTTGTGGTGAGCTACGCCACTACCACCCTGACCTATCAGAAATCCCAGGCGCTGGAGGCTGTAACTCTTGGCGCACTGGTCGCCACTATCATGATCCCGCTGATGGGTCTGCTCTCCGACAGGGTTGGCCGCCAGCGTATGTACGCCGTCAGTGTCTTCGTGCTCGGCCTGTTTATCGTGCCCTGGTTTATGCTGCTGAATACCGGTACCACCTGGGGAATTGTGCTCGCGACCGTTATCGCTTTTGGCGTACTGTGGGCACCGGTGACGGCGGTTCTCGGCACGCTCTGCTCTGAAATTTTCAGTGCCAACGTTCGCTACACCGGTATCACGCTGGGTTATCAACTTGGGGCCGCGCTGGCGGGCGGAACGGCACCGCTAATCGCTACCGGACTGCTGGCGAAATACGACGGCGACTGGGTACCCGTGGCCTGGTATCTGGGCGTGACGGTCGCTATCTCCCTCATTGCAATTTTTTGTGCCAGCCGCATCAACCGTGAACGCTACCTTCAGGCGCAGCCGGAACAGCGATAATATTATTGCGGCTCCGTTCGCGAGCCGCACTTTTTCTTCATCATTCCCTCTACATTTGATTAACATACAATATTCGTATTCACTTGAATTATGATTTGCGTCAGCCGTAGAATCATTAGCCCGCTCACAATTCAACATTTTTAAAGGTAAACCCCGTTATGCGCCTGCCCCAACGCGATCCTTATGCTCCTCGCGAGTGGCAGCCACACGAGAAACCCGCTCTGCTGGGTTCCCCTTCCACCCCGGAACATCCAACGTCGAAACGGATCGCCTATGGCGTGGTCGGCCTGCTGGTGTGTCTGACCGGGGCGCTGGGTAACGCGGTCGTCACCGCCAATCTGCAAAATCTGCAAGGCACCTTCGGCGCCTGGTCGACTGAAATCGCCTGGCTGCCTGCCGTCTATGTCATGACCAACGTCTCCATCAACCTGCTGCTGGTAAAGTTTCGCCAGCAGTACGGTTTGCGCGCGTTTACGGAAGGCTTCCTGGTGCTGTATGTGCTGGTCACCTTTTTCCACCTGTTTGTGAACGATCTCAGCTCGGCGCTGATGGTACGGGCGGCACACGGGATGGTCGCCGCCGCGCTCAGCTCGCTCGGCATTTATTACCAGATACAGGCCTGGCCCGCGAAGCACCGACTCAAGGCGCTGACCATCGGCATTACCGGTTCGTCGCTGGCGATACCGCTGGCGCGGCTGTTCTCCACCGAGCTGTTGCAGCTTGATGAGTGGCGTGGGCTGTACTTCTTCGAGCTGGGTTTGGCCCTGATCTCACTGGCCTGCGTGATGGTGCTGAAACTGCCCCCGGGCGATCGACGCAAAGTTTTCGAGAAGAAAGATTTCATCACCTTCTTTTTGCTTGCGCCCGGTATGGCGCTGTTGTGCGCGGTTCTGTCGCTAGGGCGTCTGGAATGGTGGTTTGAAACACCGTGGATCGGCTGGGCGTTGGCTCTCTCGCTGGTGCTAATTGTCTGTGCAATCGTTTTTGAACATAACCGCAGCAACCCGCTGCTCAATACCCGCTGGCTGTCCAGCGGCAGCATCGTACGCCTGGGTTTGATTATGCTGCTGATCCGCATCGTACTGGCGGAACAGAACACCGGCGTCATCGGCTGGCTGCAATATGCGGGCCTACAGAATGAACAGATGACCCATCTGGCGTGGTCTATTTTCGCCGGAATCGTCTGCGGTATCGTCACCAGCTGTCTGACGATCAAACCCACTAAGCTGGCCTGGCCGATTATCACCTCGCTGGCGCTGATGATTGTTGCTTCGCTGCTGGACAGCCAGTCCAACAACCTGACCCGGCCGGATCAGCTGATGTTCAGCCAGTTCCTGCTTGGTTTCGGCAGCGCTTTCTTCCTCGCCCCTGCGATGCTGGCCGCCATTGGCGGGGTGATCGCCGATCCACGCAATCTGGTCAGCTTTTCCGTAATGTTTGGCATGAGTCAGAACCTTGGTGGCCTGCTGGGTTCTGCAATCCTTGGTACCTTCCAGACCTGGCGCGAGAAGTACCATTCCAGCCTGCTGGCTGACCAGCTCACCACCCTCAACCCGCTGGTGAACGAACGCATTCAGCTTTACACCCAGATGTATAAAAGCCTGGTTGGCGACAGTTCCCTGTTGGGAACCCAGGCCATTATTCAGCTTCAGACGGTGACGACGCTTGAGGCAAACATTCTGGCTTACAACGATACTTATCTCCTGACGGCGAGCATTGCCACAGCCACGCTGGTCTGGATTTTATGGCGCTTGCTGCGCCTGCGCATCACCGCCCGTATGGCCCTTAAGAACGCCACTGGCAATAAGTAATGACTATTTTCAGGAGAAGTTATGAGTCAGCAGGATGCCGCCAAAGAGCAGGCCAACACCCGCAAAAATGTACGCGTCGTTTCCATTTTCACCGCCGCGGCTATCGGCATTGTCGGGGTGCTGGTGATCCTTTATGCCTGGCAGTTGCCCCCGTTCACGCGTCATACCCAGTTTACTGATAACGCCTACGTGCGCGGCCAGACCACGTTCATCAGTCCGCAAGTCAACGGCTACATTACTGAGGTCCATGTTCAGGATTTTGTGCAGGTTAAAAAAGGCGACCTGCTGTTGCAGATTGATGACCGGATCTATCGCCAGCGCGTCCATCAGGCCGAGGCGCAGCTGGCAATGAAAATTGCTGCGCTGAACAACAACCTGCAACAGCGTAAAAGCGCGGAAGCGGTGATTGCCAAAAACGAAGCGGCACTGAAAAACGCCCGTGCCCAAAGTCTGAAAACCCAGGCGGATCTGAAACGCGTGAAGGATCTGACCGCAGACGGCTCCCTGTCCATTCGCGAGCGCGATGCGGCGCTGGCCAGTGCCGCCCAGGGGAGCGCCGATATCGACCAGGCGAAAGCAACGCTTGAGATGTCGCGCCAGGATCTACAAACGGTTATCGTCAATCGCGCTTCGCTGGAAGCGGACGTTCAAAATGCGAAAGCCGCGCTGGAGCTTGCGCAGATCGATCTGCAAAACACCCGCATTGTCGCGCCGCGTGACGGTCAGCTCGGGCAGATTGCGGTGCGTCTTGGAGCGTACGTCACCGCCGGGACGCACCTTACCACGCTGGTCCCGCCGCAGCACTGGGTGATCGCCAATATCAAAGAGACGCAGCTGGCGAATTTACGCGTCGGACAGCCAGTGAAATTCACCGTCGATGCGTTAAACGATAAAGCCTATCAGGGCCGCGTGGAGAGCATATCCCCGGCCACAGGCGTCGAGTTCAGCGCTATTACCCCGGATAACGCCACGGGCAACTTTGTTAAAATCGCCCAGCGCATCCCGGTACGCATTGAGGTACTCGGTGAGCCGGAGGCGTACCGGCTGCTGCGCCCTGGCATGTCGGTGCAGGTCACCATCGACACGCGGGAGGCGAAACAATGACGCTTCGCCCGATAGCCGGCCTGCTGATGATGGCTATCCTTGCGGGTTGCCAGTCGGTTGACGTTGAGCCCGCCAAATCGTCCCTGCACATCCCGGCCCAGTGGCGCGCGACGTCGGGGCCAACCAGCCCGACAGAGCAGCTCTGGTGGCGTAATTTCCACGACAGCAATCTGAATCACTATGTGGGTCAGGCGCTGAAGAACAACAGCGACGTGCTGATTGCCCGCGAGCGGATTAATGAGTATCAGGCCCGGGTATACGCCGCCGACGGCAGCCTGTTCCCGTCGCTTGACGCGGGCGTGACCGGGACGCGCGCGCGCTCGCAGTCCGCCGCCACAGGCCTTCCGGTATACGGTACGTTGTACAAAGGCAGCCTGACCGCCAGCTACGACGTGGATATCTGGGGGGTAAACCGTAGCACCTCCCGTGCCGCCGAAGCGTCGCTGGAGGCACAAAAGGCGGCGGCCGCGGCGGCAGATCTCACGGTCGCAACGTCGGTGGCCTCCGGGTACGTCACTCTCCTGTCGCTGGATGAACAGCTTCGCGTTACCCAGTCCACGCTGAAATCGCGTGAAGAGGCGTTCAATCTTGCTAAACGACAGTTTGAGACGGGATACAGCTCTCGCCTTGAGCTGATGCAATCGGATTCTGAGCTGCGCGCCACCCGCGCTCAGGTTCCAATGCTTCAGCACCAGATTGCGCAGCAGGAGAATGCGCTTAGCCTGCTGCTGGGCAGCAACCCGGGTGACGTTGCGCGCGGTGAAAGCTTTGATGCCCTGACGCCGCTGAAACTGCCCTCCCAGTTGCCGTCGACGTTACTGAACCGGCGTCCGGATATCGTCCAGGCTGAACGTCAGCTGATTGCGGCGGACGCGACGCTGGCGGCATCGCGTGCCAGCCTGCTGCCGTCGATCAACCTCACGGCCACAGGATCGGTGCAGGATCGCACGCTGTCGGGATTGCTGGATAACCCCCTCCAGCTCTGGAGCGTGGGCGGCAGTATTCTTGCGCCGCTGCTGAACCGACAGGCGCTGAATGCACAGGTGGATATCTCCCAGTCTCAGCGTAATCAGGCGTTGTACAGCTACGAAAAAACCGTACGTAATGCGTTTGCCGAGGTGAATGACAGCCTTGATGCCATCACCCGTTATCAGGAACAGCTTACCGAGCTGCTGGCTCAGCAGGCGGTCGCGCAGGAGACGCTGCGGATAGCGCAAAACCGCTACCGCAACGGGTACTCTTCTTATCTGGATGTGCTCGATGCACAGCGCACGCTGTTCTCGGTGCAGACCAGCGTGGTACAGGTGAAAAACAACCTGCTGCTGGCGCAAATTGATTTGTATAAAGCGCTGGGCGGCGGTTGGGTCAGTGCGTGAAAACATGCCGGGTGGCGGCTACGCCTTACCCGGCCTACATTTCGCCTCTGGCGATACCCCCAAGGAGTCAATCTATGCAACAGCAGTGGTGTTCAGTAGATAATTACATGATTTCGTCGCTTATTCCTGAAGATGAAGTTCTCCAGAACGTTCTTGAAAACAACAAACGCGCCGGTTTACCCGAGCACGACGTTGCCGCAAATCAGGGGCAACTGCTGGCGCTGTTTGTCCGCATGACGCAGGCCCGCCGCATTCTGGAGATCGGTACGCTTGGTGCATATAGCTCAATCTGGATGGCGCGCGCCCTACCGCCGGACGGAAAGTTGATTACGCTAGAAGCGGACCCGACACATGCCGCAGTTGCACGACAGAATATTCATCTTGCGGGACTCGGCGATCGCATAGAACTGATTGCAGGCCCGGCGCTAAAGTCGCTCGAGAATTTCGGTGACGTCCCGCCCTTTGACCTGATCTTTATTGATGCCGATAAGCCAAACAATCCCGGCTACCTGGAGTGGGCGCTGCACTTCTCTCGTCCCGGCACGGTAATAATCGGCGATAACGTGGTGCGCGACGGCGAGGTGGTTAACGGGCAAAGCGACGATGCACGCGTGCATGGGGTACGGAAGTTTATCGAGATGACTGGAGATAACCCACGCTTAACCGCCACCGCGCTGCAAACGGTGGGCGTTAAGGGGTGGGATGGGTTTACGCTAGCGATGGTGGAACGATAAAAAAGCCGGGTGGCGGCTACGCCTTACCCGGCCTGCATGTTCTCCCGTAGGCCCGGTAAGCGCAGCGCCACCGGGCAATGGTTTTAGCCGGAGATCTGCTCCATCGCCTGCAAGATACGCTTATCCGAAATGGGATACGGCGTACCGAGCTGCTGGGCGAAGAAGCTGACGCGCAGTTCCTCGATCATCCAGCGGATCTCCCGCACGTCGTCGTCATCGCGACGCGCTGGCGGCAGTTTGTTGAGCCACTGCTGCCACGCCTGCTGCACGTTTTCGACTTTCAGCATCTGCGCTCGATCGCGATGCGGATCGACCGCCATTTTCTCCAGACGCTTCTCAATCGCCTGCAAATAACGCAGCGTATCACCCAGACGCTTAAAGCCGTTGCCGGTGACAAAGCCGCGATACACCAGCCCCGCCATCTGCGCCTTCACGTCCGACAGACCCAGGGCCATGGTCATATCCACCCGCCCCTTCAGACGCTTGTTGATATTGAACACGGCGGTGAGGATCTGCTCGACCTGTTTGGCAATCTCCACCACGGTGTCGTTCAGCTCCGCGCGCACCTTTTCATGAAGCTGAGCAAAGCCCTCTTCCGTCCAGACCGGACCGCCCGCCTCGTGGATCAGTTTGTCCACACCGCAGGAGATGCAGTCGTCGATCAGATCCAGCACCTTACCGTACGGGTTAAAGTAGAGCCCCAGCTTGGCTTTGTTCGGCAGCTTCTCGTGCAGATACTTAATCGGCGACGGGATGTTAAGCAGCAGCAGGCGACGCAGCCCGCGCCACATCATCTGCTGTTGCTCCTGCGGATTGTCAAAGAGCTTAATCGCCACGCTGTCGCGCTCATCCACCAGCGCGGGCCAGGCTTTCACCTTGTAGTTCCCGCGCTTCTGCTCATAGCTTTCCGGAAGCTGACCAAAGCTCCAGATGTGCAGCCCGCTCTGCTCAATACCGTCATCGGCCACCGCAGAGAGTGTCTCCTGGACTTTACCTTTCAGCGCTTCTTTCAGCTCCGTCAGAGAACGGCCTTCGAGCAGCTTTTTGTTTTTATCGTCCACTACGCGGAATGTGATTTTCAGGTGATCGGGCACCTGATCCCAGTTCCAGTCGTCGCGGTCAATGGTGGTCCCGGTCATGCGTCGGAACTCACGCTCCAGTGCGTCCAGCAGCGGCAGTTCCAGCGGCGTGACGCGGCCTAAAAACGCTTCGGCGTAGTTCGGCGCCGGTACAAAGTTGCGCCGCACTGGTTTAGGCAGGGATTTGATTAATGCAATGACCAGTTCGCGGCGCAGGCCGGGAATTTGCCACTCAAACCCGCTCTCATCCACCTGGTTTAACAGCGGCAGCGGAATGTGCACCGTCACGCCATCGGCATCCGCGCCCGGCTCAAACTGATAGGTCAGACGCAGCTTCAGGTTGCCCTGATGCCAGAAGTTCGGGTAGTCGAGCTTGCTGACCGACTCCGCGCCCTCTTTGATCAGCATGCTCTTTTCAAAGTTGAGCAGGTCCGGGGTCTCTTTGCTGGCTTTCTTCCACCAGCTGTCGAAATGGCGCGCCGAGATCACATCGTGGCTGATGCGCTGGTCGTAAAACTCAAACAGCGTCTCGTCGTCCACCAGAATGTCGCGACGGCGGGACTTGTGCTCAAGCTCTTCCACCTCGGCGCGCAGCTTGAGGTTTTCGCGGAAGAACGCATGGCGCGTCTGCCAGTCGCCTTCCACCAGCGCATGGCGGATAAACAGCTCGCGACTCAGCGCCGGGTCAATCTGGCTGTAGTTAACCTTACGCGCTGCAACCACCGGCAGGCCGTAAACGGTGACTTTTTCCGTCGCCATCACCGCGCCCTGCCCGCGCTCCCAGTGCGGCTCACTGTACGAGCGTTTCAGCAGGTGCTGCGCCACCGGCTCAACCCACTCTGGATCGATACGCGCGGCGATACGCCCCCACAGACGGCTGGTTTCCACCAGCTCGGCGACCATGGTCCACTTCGGCGGCTTCTTGAACAAACCGGAGCCCGGGAAGATGGAGAAACGCGCGTTGCGTGCGCCGGTAAATTCCTGTTTATCCGCATCCTTCATCCCGATATGAGACAGCAGGCCGGTCAGCAGGGCGATATGAATTTCGCGGTACTCCGCCGGTTCACTGTTCACCGGGATGCCCAGCTCTTTCACCACCTGGCGCAGTTGGGTGTAGATATCCTGCCACTCGCGCACGCGCAGGTAGTTGAGGAAATCCACCCGGCACTGACGGCGGAACTGATTCGAAGAGAGCGCTTTTTGCTGCTCGCCGAGGTAGTTCCACAGGTTGACGAATGCGAGGAAATCGGACTCTTTATCGTGGAAGCGACGGTGTTTTTCATCCGACGCCTGCTGTTTGTCCATCGGACGCTCGCGCGGATCCTGAATTGAGAGCGCCGAGGTGATGATCATCGCCTCGCGCACGCAGCCGTGTTTTTGCGCCTCCAGCACCATGCGCGCCAGCCGCGGGTCGACCGGCAGCTGGCTAAGCTGGCGGCCCAACGGCGTTAGCTTGTAGGCCGTCGCCTGCTCGTCGGTAGTAATGGCCCCCAGCTCTTCCAGCAGCCGCACCCCGTCCTGAATATTGCGCTTATCCGGCGCTTCCACAAACGGGAAGGCGGCGATATCGCCCAGCCCCAGCGCGGTCATTTGCAGGATAACGGATGCCAGGTTGGTTCGCAGGATCTCCGGATCGGTAAACTCCGGGCGCGACAGGAAATCGTCTTCCGAATAGAGACGAATACAGATCCCTTCCGACACGCGGCCGCAGCGGCCCTTACGCTGATTAGCTGACGCCTGCGAAACCGGCTCGATCGGCAGACGCTGAACTTTGGTTCTGTAGCTGTAGCGGCTGATGCGCGCCGTACCCGGGTCGATCACGTATTTAATGCCCGGTACGGTCAGCGAGGTTTCGGCCACGTTGGTCGCCAGCACGATGCGGCGCCCGCTGTGCGGCTGGAACACGCGGTTCTGCTCGCTGTTGGACAGGCGCGCGTACAGCGGCAGGATCTCGGTATGGCGCAGATCGCGCTTGCTGAGCGCATCTGCGGTATCGCGGATCTCACGCTCGCCGCTCATGAAGATCAGAATGTCGCCAGAACTCTCGGTGCCCAGCTCGTCGACGGCATCGAAGATGGCCTGAAGCTGGTCGCGTTCGGTATCGTCCGCCTCTTCTACAATCGGGCGATAGCGCACTTCAACCGGGTAGGTTCGGCCTGAGACTTCAATGATCGGCGCATTATTGAAATGTTTTGAGAAGCGCTCCGGGTCGATGGTCGCGGAGGTGATGATGATTTTCAGATCCGGACGCCGGGGCAGCAGCTCTTTCAGGTAGCCGAGCAGGAAGTCGATGTTCAGGCTGCGCTCGTGCGCTTCATCGATGATGATAGTGTCGTACTGCATCAGCAGACGATCCTGCTGGATTTCCGCCAGCAGGATACCGTCGGTCATCAGCTTAACCATGGTGTTATCGCTGACGTGGTCGCTGAATCGCACCTTGTAGCCGATGCAGCCGCCCGGCTCCGTTTGCAGCTCGTCGGCAATACGGTTCGCCACGGTGCGCGCCGCCAGACGACGCGGCTGGGTGTGACCGATCAACCCTTTCACCCCGCGGCCTAATTCCATGCAGATCTTCGGCAGCTGAGTGGTTTTACCTGAACCGGTTTCCCCCGCGACGATCACCACCTGGTGGTCGCGCACGGCCTCAAGAATGTCCTGTTTTTTCTGGCTGACGGGCAGGTTTTCCGGATAGGTAATCTCCGGGCGTGCGGCTTCACGCAGCACAACTTTCCCTGCCGCCTGTTCAATCTCTTTGGCCATCTCCTGGTAGATGGCCTGTTGTGCATCAGGATTTTTAACCTTCTTAACGCCGTGCAGACGGCGCGCAAACCGCTGTTTATCGCGCAGCATCAGCGAATCAAGCTGTTGCATCAGCATCGGGAAGGATAATTTCTGTTGTTCTGTCATAGCGTTAACGGGCAGTGCACTGCCGGATAAAATCTCTTTTTAATGATTGCTATAGAGTACCACATCAGCGCTTTTCGCGCCTTATTCAAAAAATTCGAACATAGGCTTCGATATATTGCGCTATCCCTGTGGCAGGATTGTGAATAAAGTGTCAACAAGCAACGGGGCACCCCCCTCAATCAAATACAAAACAGGAAATTCCCATGAGCAAAGTATTAGTGTTGAAATCCAGTATTCTGGCAGGGTATTCACAGTCTGGTCAGCTTGCTGACTATTTCGTTGAACAGTGGCGTGAACAGCACAGCGCGGATGAAATCACCGTGCGTGACCTGGCGGCAAACCCGATTCCTGTGCTGGACGGCGAGCTGGTTGGCGCGCTGCGTCCGAGCGATGCGCCTCTCACCCCACGTCAGCAGGAAGCCCTGGCGCTCTCCGACGAGCTGATTGCTGAGTTGCAGGCCCACGACGTTATCGTGATCAACGCCCCAATGTATAACTTCAACATTCCTACGCAGCTGAAGAACTACTTCGACCTGGTGGCGCGCGCTGGCGTAACCTTCCGTTACACCGAGAACGGCCCGGAAGGTCTGGTGAAAGGTAAACGCGCTATCGTCCTGACCAGCCGCGGCGGTATTCACAAAGATACCCCTACCGATCTGGTCGCACCGTACATGACGTTGTTCCTGGGCTTCATCGGCATTACCGACGTGAACTTCGTGTTCGCTGAAGGTATCGCTTACGGCCCGGAAGTGGCCACCAAAGCGCAGACCGACGCGAAAGCCGCTATCGACAGCCTGGTCGCAGCCTAAATTTTCCCCCTCTCACCGCCCGGTGGGAGGGTTTTTCTTTCCCCCGTATTTCGTTATCATCCGCACCCACTCTCCAGCCCGGCGGCCTGATGTCTGTCATTATCGATACGTTTATTGCACCACCCTGTCACGACGACATTGAGATCCTCTGGCAGGACGAGCATCTGCTGCTGATCAACAAACCCTCAGGTCTGCTCAGCCTGTCCGGGAAAAATCCGCAAAACCGCGATTCCGTCCACCACCGTCTGGTGCAAACCTTTCCCGGCTGCACGCTGGTGCATCGTCTTGATTTTGGCACTTCGGGTCTGATGGTCATTGCACGTAACAAAGCGATTAACGCCGCGCTTTGCCACCAGTTCAGCCAGCGCGCCGTGACCAAGGTTTACACCGCCCTGTTGTGCGGACATGTAGAACAGGACGAAGGGACCGTGGATGCCCCGATTGCCAAAGATCCGGCTCTGTTTCCGCTGATGACGATCTGTGCCCGCACAGGTAAGCCCGCTCGCTCCCGCTATCGGGTGATGGAACGTATTTACCAGGATACGACAATGCCGTTGACGCGGGTTGAGCTTACCCCGGAGACCGGGCGCACCCACCAGCTGCGCATTCACTGCCAGCAGTTAGGCCATCCTATTCTGGGGTGCGATCTGTATGGGGGTCTGGAATGGCCGGGGGCGGAAGAAACGCCCCGGCTGATGCTGCATGCAAGCGTTCTGAGTTTTATTCATCCGCTGAGCGGCGAGACCATGAATGCCCGTCACGCCGCGCCATTCTGAACGAGGTTTACCACATTAAATCGTCAGGGATTTTGAAGTCTGCGTACGGATCGTCTTCGTCCTGCTCTTCCTGACTCAGCGCGCTGTTTAGCACAATGCTGTCCGCATCGCGCTGGGCAATTTTATCCGCCACCACCGCCGGGATAATCGCGTAATCACAGTCGCCATTCGCGTTAATCACCAGTCGGGCAATCGCCAGGCGACCGTTGATCAGCTGGGTTTGCGTCTGCTTATCGACGTCGATATTTTTGATCAGGCTGCCATCGGTAAAGTTAAAGGTAATGTTGCCCTTCGCCACGGTGATGCGGTTCATCTCAATCAGCTGCTTCACCTGCGCCCTGAACTCTTTTGCCAGCACCGCCTGTTTTTGCTGTTCGCTCAGCTGCTTATCACGCTCCAGCTGGGCTTTCTTGTTCTCTTCAACAGCCTCTCTCGCCTCGCGAGCCTGGACGCGGGATTTTTTCGCCGTGCGCTGAACCTTCGCCATCTTTTTACTGCTGACTAAGCCCGCTTTCAGCATCTGCTCTTGTAGGGTGAGTTTTGTCATGATCGTTTAAACCGGTTGGAAATGTCGGGGGATTATACCTGAATCGCGCAGTTCATGAAGAACCCTCATGACGCAGTGAAATTAAGTCACTTCCCCTGCGCCAGTGGCTCAGGCATAAATTATGCATTGATAACGTTTAGGCAACATGAACTTAGGATGCATAACCAAATGAGTCAGGCTTTCACATTTACCCTTAAGCGCAGTTGCTTTGATGAAAATTATAACCCGTCAGAAAACACGCGCACCACCACCAACTTCGCCAACCTGGCGCGTGGCGAGAAGCGTCAGGAGAACCTGCGCAATACGCTGGTGATGATCAACAACCGCTTTAACGCGCTGGCGAGCTGGGATAACCCGAAAGCCGACCGCTATGCCGTCGAGCTGGAGATTATTTCAGTCGATATGAATATCGGCGGCGATTTTACTTTCCCGGCCATCGAAATTCTGCAAACGACGATTGTGGATAAAAAGACCCACGAGCGCATCGAAGGCATCGTCGGGAATAACTTCTCATCCTATGTTCGTGACTATGATTTCAGCGTCCTGCTGCTGGAGCATAATAAAGATCAGCCCCGTTTTACCCTCCCCGAGAATTTTGGCGAGCTGCACGGCAATATCTTTAAAAGCTTCATTCATTCTGCGGAATATCAGGCGAACTTTAAAAAAGCGCCGGTGATCTGCCTGAGCGTCTCCAGCAAAGACACCTATCGTCGTACCTGTAACCACCACCCGGTGCTGGGGTATGAGTACCAGCCGGACGGCGAGTCGCTAACGGAACAGTACTTCGCGAAGATGGGCCTCAAGGTTCGCTATTTCATGCCGGAAAACAGCGTCGCGCCATTTGCCTTCTTCTTCACCGGCGATTTACTGCGTGATTACACCAATCTGGAACTGATCGGCACCATCAGCACCATGGAGACGTTCCAGAAGATCTATCGACCAGAAATTTACAATGCCAATTCCGCTGCGGGACAGTGCTATCAGCCCGACCTGAATCAGCAGGATCACTCATTAACAAAAATCGTCTATGACCGTGAAGAGCGCAGCCGGCTGGCCATTGAACAGGGTAAATATACCGAAGAGCGGTTCATCAAACCCTATAAAACCCTTCTTGAGCAGTGGTCTCATCACTTCACGCTTTAATTTAATACGAATAAAAGGTTCTTCTTATGAAAACATTGCTCCCGACATCGACGGCTGGCAGCCTGCCGAAACCCACCTGGCTTGCGCAGCCGGAAACGCTCTGGTCGCCGTGGAAACTCCAGGACGAGGAATTACTGGCAGGAAAACAGGATGCGCTGCGTTTGTCTCTGGATGAACAGATTCGCGCCGGGATTGATATCGTCAGCGACGGGGAACAAACCCGCCAGCATTTCGTCACCACCTTTATTGAACATCTCAGCGGCGTGGATTTTGAAAATCGTCAGACGGTGCGCATCCGTAACCGTTACGATGCGAGCGTGCCGACCGTGGTAGACGCGGTGGCGCGCCAGAAACCGGTGTTTGTAGACGACGCGAAATACCTGCGCCAGCTGACGGACAAGCCGATCAAGTGGGCGCTGCCTGGCCCGATGACCATGATCGACACGCTATACGATGCTCACTATAAAAGCCGCGAAAAGCTGGCCTGGGAGTTCGCAAAAATTCTTAATCAGGAAGCCCGCGAGCTGGAGGCGGCCGGCGTTGACATTATTCAGTTCGACGAACCTGCTTTTAACGTCTTTTTCGACGAAGTGAATGACTGGGGCATCGCCGCGCTGGAGCGCGCCATTGAAGGGCTGAAATGCGAAACCGCAGTACATATCTGCTACGGGTACGGCATCAAAGCCAATACGGACTGGAAAAAAACGCTCGGCTCCGAGTGGCGCCAGTATGAAGAGGCGTTTCCAAAGTTGCAGACCTCAAAGATCGATATCATCTCGCTGGAGTGCCACAACTCGCGCGTGCCGATGGATCTGCTGGAGCTGATCCGCGGTAAAAAAGTGATGGTCGGGGCAATTGATGTTGCCACCCAGACCATCGAAACGCCGGAAGAGGTTGCCGATACGCTACGCAAGGCGTTGCAGTTTGTTGATGAAGACAAGCTTTATCCGTCCACCAACTGCGGCATGGCTCCCCTTTCCCGCCAGGTCGCCAACGGTAAGCTGAAGGCATTAAGCGCCGGGGCTGACATTATCCGTCGCGAGCTTGCCCGCTAAACTTCAGGTTTGCCAGTACAGCGGCGTACCGAACCGCTCAATATAGTAGTCAATCACCGCCCTGACGTTCAGGGGCGGATGACGCGCGTTCGGGTAAATCGCCGCAATCGTCAGTGGCTCCGTATTAATAGAACACTCCATTTCCGGCAGCAGTGCCACCAGCTCACCGCTTTTGAGCCGTTCGCTCACCATCCAGTCCGGGAATAGCACAACGCCCATGCCGCCCAGCGCCGCAATCAGGAGCGTTTCCGCGTTATTGGAAGTCATCAGCGGTACGATGGGATAGTGAACCCACGCCTCGCCCGACTGCCGGATCAGCCAGCGGTTAGGCCCGGACGAGCCGCGGTAAACCAGACAGTGGTGACGGCTGAGATCGTCCGGCCCCTCGGGTGCGCCATGTTTTTGCAGATAGTCCGGCGAGGCCGCCAGATGGTAGAACTGCTGACCGAACACCCGGGCGTGAAACGAGGAGTCCGTCAGCGCGCCGATGCGGAAGATAACGTCCGCGGCGTCGCGGTGCGGATCGATAAAATCGTCGGTGAGGGTCAGTTCAATGGAGAGACGAGGATAACGCGCCAGAAGCCCCGGCAGGCCCGGCGCGATGTGCCGTTGTCCGAAAAAGACCGGGCCATTGATACGCAGCGTGCCCGACGGCTCGCGGGCGCGTTCATCCAGCTCGCGTCGCGCATCCTCCAGATTTCCGGCCATCGCCCGGGCATAGCGCACAAAAAGATGCCCGCTCTCTGTGGGCATAATCGCCCGCGTGTTGCGGTAGAAAAGCTGTTGCCCGAGGGCGTCCTCAAGCTGGTGGATCATGCGGGAAACCTGCGACGCAGAAATCCCTTCCCGCCTCGCCACCACGGAAAAATTCTGCGTTTCATAAACGTCGATGAAGATCAGCAGCGCGCGAACGCTGATATGTCCGGCATCCATCATTAATGCATTTCCTGCACAGGTGTTTCCTGCATTATGGCATTTTTCTCAATGATGTTCAGACGTAATCTTCTCCGCCTGGAAAAAGGATAAAAAGCGTTATGCACATTATTTTAATTTTACTGGTGATTGCCGGCGGCATGGGGCTGTCCGTGGAAGCCGGGCTGCTGGGGCCGCTGGGCGCGGAGGTGGGCGACCTGTGGGCGGCGTTCAGCATATTTAGCGTGGGAACCGGGCTGACGTTTCTACTAATGCTGTTTTTCAGCCCCCGCAACAGCCCCTCATTTTTTGCGCAGCCGTCATGGCACCTGCTGGGCGGCGTGCTCGGCCCGGTCTACGTCATCATTCTCACCATTGCCACGCCAGCGATCGGTATTGCTATGACGATGATCGGCATTCTGGCAGGCCAGGCCTTTAAAAGCCTGATTATTGACCACTATGGCCTGCTGGGTACGCCGCACCGCAGGATCGATACAAAACGCATTATTGCGCTGGGATTTATCATCGCCGCGCTCATTCTCGTGGCGCAGGGGTAACGTTATGACAGTGATTATGATTATTCTGGCGGTGATTGGCGGCGCGACACTGAGCATTCAGGCTGCCATTAACGGGCAATTAGGCAGCAGCGTGGGGGTATTCAAAAGCGCGTTTCTGACCTTTTCCGTCGGCGCGCTGGTAACCGCCCTGCTCATTTTCTTTTTTGAGCCGAAACAGGCGGTCAGCCTGATGGATGTGCCCAAGTGGCAGCTTCTGGGCGCCCTGTGCGGCGTGCCCTATATAGTGATTATGGTGCTCGCGGTGCAGCGTATCGGCACCGCCGTTGCCACGGTAGCGGTGATCCTGGGTCAGCTGGCCATGAGCATGCTGATTGATAACTTTGGCTGGCTGAACAATGAAGCCATTCCGTTTTCAGCGAGCCGTTTCGGGGCCGTGGTCTGCCTGAGTATCGCGCTCTTCTTCATCTACTCAAGCAGTAAACCTCAGCCCGAAGAGGATTAACCGCCCTCTTTGCGGGTAAAGAACAGCGTCACCGTGGCGACGGTGACGCCAAATTTCTTCATCTCGGTTTTATTGAACAGACGGGTGCTGTCCTGCAAATACATCCAGTCATCAAAGTGCAGCAGCCAGGTTTTACCGTCCGCCTTCACGTTCATGCTGTAGCGCCAGTTAAGGGCGTTGCCCGAAACCTGACCGGTCGCGACACCTTCTATGTCACCCGCCGTGCCTTCGTAACGATCGTGGCCAATGCGGCGGATATGCCAGACGCGCTTTTGCTTCTCGCCGTCGTCATAGACAAAATGCTCGTTCAGCGTCAGCGTATCGCCGATAACATCTCCGGCGATCTCGACGTGAAAACGGCGGATCTGCTTACCGCTGCGGTCCTGCACCATCCCCCACGCCTCGGTTTTGCCCTGGAAGTAGTGGAAAATATCAAGCCTTGGCTGCTGCTGACGATACTCGGTCACTTCTGTGCTGCACCCGGCCACCAGCATTGTCAGTGTAAGCGCCATTAACAGGAATCGTTTCATTGTGGTCCTCCGATTAACTGCTGACGCAGTTCAGGATACTCGGTGCGGGGATCGAGCCAGATCGCCAGAAAGCGCGAGCTAAACGCTGCCGACTGGCGCGGCCCGAGGGGCGTAAATTTTTTCTGCAAAGCCGTGGGGCGATACCAGAATTGCCCCTGACCGTTATTAACCACAAACGCGAGCTGCGTGCCGGGCGTGACGTCGGGCCAGAGCGCTTTTAGCATCCGCAGCCAGGCTTCACTCTGCGGCTCCTGCTGCAAAATGCCCTGCGCCTGCCACTGGTCGCGGGTCGCCTCGACCAGGTCGTCGCCATCGATATCCCGGGCATAGGTGATAATCAGCGCGTTATCGCTGTCTGTTCCTGTATAGCTGCCGTCGGGCGTCAGCAGTTGAGAGGTATAAACGGTAAACGGCCCCCAGGTGAGGGTGGCATCACCTACCTTGCGCCAGCTCAGCCAGTCTGCCGCCTGCACGGTACAGGTGAAGATGGACAAGGCGAGCACCAGTAACAGATTTTTCATTGTTGTCTCCCCAACAGCAGGTGGAAAAACAGCATCAGCACCAGCCAGCCCGGGATCATCCAGCTGACGACGATAAAAGTCGGCTCCAGGAACGTGATGGCCCCCAGACGCTCGCCAAACAGGTAGGCCAGCGGCCCCCCCAGGGTCGCCAGCGCCGTCAGCAGCCAGCCCGGCAAGGTGGTCGTGCGGGTCAGTTGCGTCCAGACGGTGGCAAACATCAGCCACAGCGCCACCATCCATAGCGGCATCAGAGACGTGCCAGTGAATGAAATCAGCCCCGTCAGCGCCCAGAGGGCGTCCAGCATCGCGCCCGACGCCGCCAGCACAAGGGCGTATACCCGGTGTGATGGCGGTAACAACAGCCAGGCAATCAGCGCCAGCGCGATCCAGATGACCAGCCCCTGCTCGCGAAACAGCACCACCAGCGTCCAGTAGAGATCAAACCCGATGGCCAGCAGAAAGACCTGCCCGTAGCGCTTCATACGCGTTCCGCAGTCAGCTGCACCACGCTGATGGTGCGGGCGTTAAACCCGGCTTCACAGTAGCCGAGGTAGTACAGCCACATCCTACGGAAACGGTCATCAAATCCGAGCTTTTCAATCTCCTGCCAGGCGTGAACGAAGCGCTGACGCCAGTGCGCCAGCGTGCGGGCGTAGTCCGGCCCCATATCGAAGAGGTTACGCACGACAAAATCGGTATGGCGGGTCATCAGTTCATTCATGGCGGTGATGCTGGGCAAAAAGCCGCCGGGGAAGATGTAGCGCTGAATAAAATCGACGCTTTTGCTGTAGTCGCGATAGCGCTGATCCTGAATGGTGATGGCCTGAATCGCCATCCGCCCGCCCGGACGCAGACGCGCCTGGCAGGTGCGGAAAAACGTTGGCAGGTAGCGTTGGCCGACGGCTTCAATCATCTCAACCGACACCAGCTTATCGTACATTCCGGTCAGATCGCGGTAGTCGCAGAGCAGCACCTCAACGCGATCCTGTAAACCTGCCCGCGCGATCCGCGCGGTGGCCCAGTGGTACTGCTCCTGCGATAGCGTGGTAGTTGTTACCCGGCAGCCATAATGACGGGCGGCATATTCCGCCATCGCCCCCCAGCCGGTACCAATCTCCAGCAGATGATCGTTTGCGGTGAGCGCCAGTTGGTCGCACAGCCTGGCCATTTTTGCCTGCTGAGCCGCTGCCAGATCCTGCTCTTCCCCGGTAAACAGCGCGCTGGAGTAAAGGAGTTGTTCATCAAGGAAATGGGCGTAAAAGGCGTTGCCCAAATCGTAATGGGCGGCAATATTTTCCCGTGCCTGCGCGCGGGAGTTGCGCCGCATCCAGTGCCGTAGCCGCTCTACCGGTTTCCCGAGCAGGCGAAACCCTTTTTCCAGTTGCCCGAGGATCTGGCTATTGCGCGCTATCAGCTCCAGCAGCGGCGTCAGGTGGGCCGTCTCCCAGTCGCCATCTATCCACGCTTGTGCCGCGGCGAGGCTGCCCCCGGTTAAAATGCGCCAGTAGACGCCCGGAGCGAGTACCTGCACCTCAGCGTGAAGCGCGGTGGAGGCGTCGCCGAACTGGAATGTCTGCGCGCCTTCACGCAGCGTAAGCGAGCCGCCGCGCAGCCCGTTCAGCAGGCGAAAAAGCAGCCATCGCGCGACGCGGACGTTGCGCGGGATATCGGGTTCAAGCGCAAAGACGGGATCGGTCATGAGCGTTCACTCCTGCTTAGGGGATGGTTATGCAGCGGCACGCGCTTCAGCCACAGCCTGAGCGCCTGCCAGTAAATAGCGAGAACGGTTTTGAGGGTCATCAACGGGATCCGCGCCAGCAGCGACCGCAGCGCTACGCGCGTCAGCGGCTCCCGGCGCAGCGTCAGAGTGGCATCAAACACCTTCGTCTCCTGATGGTTTTCGATATGCATGCGCAGCGTGCTGGCCGGACTGTTGAAGCGCCAGTGGTAGACCATGTCCATCGGATTAAAGGGCGAGACGTGAAACGCTTTTTCCGTCGGTGGGGCGTCCCGCCCCGCTACCGCGTAGTAGTGTCGTTCATTCCACGGCGTGTTGCGGACTTCGGCGAGAACCCAGCGCAGGGTGTCTTCCCCGTCATAGCAGTAGTAAAAATTGACCGGGTTAAAATGAAAGCCGAAATAACGCAGTTGGGTTAGAAGCATGACCCGCCCCGCCGGGCGTTCGCCGGTCAGATTTTCCAGACGCTCAAGGACGCGCTCTTTGAGCGGCGTGCCCAGCGGGTAGTCCGCATCATAAAATGCCGCGGGCGCAACGCGGTTACGGCGCACACCGACGGAGGGCAGCGCGTCCAGCTCATCGAGATCGAGCCAGGCCATAAAGACGCTGTAGGTAAAGTGGTGCGCTTTTGGCGAAAGACGGCGATGGCGCAATGTGCCGTGGTAAAGGCAGCTGTTCATCTCAGTTGCCCTCCCCGGCCGCAATGGCGTTTACCACATCCAGCGCACTGCGTACCCCATCTTCGTGGAAGCCGTTGTACCAGTACGCGCCGCAGAACCAGCTCCGCTGGCGACCGTTTATTTCGCCACGCCGGGCCTGGGCTTGCCAGCTTTGCGGGTTAAAAAGCGGATGCTCATAGACAAAGCGGCGCAGCACATAGCGTTCTTCCACCGGCGTTTCCGGGTTGAGGGTGACGCAAAACAGCGGGCTACCCGGCGGCAGTCCCTGCAAGATATTCATGTTGTAGGTGACGCAGGCGCTGGCCCCATCCTGCTCGCTGAGGCGGTAGTTCCAGCTCGCCCACGCGCGCTTGCGCACCGGCAGCCAGCGCGGATCGCTGTGAAGCACCACCTCGTTACGCTGCCAGCCGATATCACCCAGCACCTCACGTTCAGCCTGCGTTGGGCTGGCGAGCATCGCCAGCGCCTGAGCGGAGTGGCAGGCGAAGATCACCTGATCAAAGTTGTCTGTTACGCCCTCACGCGTTATATCAACCCCGCGATCGTGGCGAATAACCTGCTGCACCGGCGCATTGAGGTGCAGCGTCAGGCGATTGCCAAGCTTGTCCATCATCGCGCGGATGTACTCCCGGGAGCCGCCCGGCACCACGTACCACTGCGGACGATGGGTAATGTCCAGCAGACCGTGGTTTTCAAAAAAGCGTAAAAAGAGCGGCAGCGGGAAGCGTTTCATCTCCTGTAGCGAGGATGACCAGATAGCCGCCCCCATTGGCAGAATGTAGTGACGGGCAAAAAAAGGCGTGAAGCGGTGCTGGTGCAGGAACGTCTCCAGCGTGGCGGACTCGCTGACGTCACCCCGGAGCGTCTGTTTCGCCAGCCGGTTAAAGCGCACGATCTCCTTCAGCAGCGTCCAGAAGGCAGGGTTTAACAGATTACGACGCTGGGCGAACAGCGACGTCAGCGTGTGGCCGTTGTACTCCAGCCCGCTCTGCGGGTTATGTACCGAAAAACTCATCTGCGTTTTTTGCCCGCTGATGCCCAGTTCGCTCAGCAGCCCCATGAAGCGCGGATAGGTGCGGTCGTTGTAGACAATAAAACCGGTGTCGATGGCAAAGTTGCCCTGCGGCGTGTCGACATCCACCGTTGCAGTATGCCCGCCCGGCGTAGCCTGCGCTTCAAACAGCGTGACCTGATGATGTCCGGCGAGCCGCCAGGCACAGGTTAACCCGGCGATACCGCTGCCGATAATCGCGATCTTCATGGTCGCACCATCCTGCGCAGCAGTGCGCGCTGAAGTATATCGGGCAGACCGGAGAGCAGGCGCAGCGCCAGGCTAAACCCGGCGGGAAACGCGATATGATCCTTCCCTTTTGCCAGACCGCGACGAATGGCATGGACGGCGTCCTCCACGCTGACCCGGCCCGGCATCGGGAAATCATTTTTTCGGGTCAGCGGCGTGTCGACAAAACCAGGTGAAACGACCGTGACGGCGATCCCTTTCGGCTCCCAGTCGAGGCGCAGCGTCTCAGCAAACCAGGTTAACGCCGCTTTAGAGGCGCCATAGGCTTCGGCTCGCGGGAAGTGAAGCCAGTGCGCCATTGAACTGACCAGCACCACGCGGTTGCCGGATATCAGCTGCGGCTGCAACGCCGCAAGGCAGTTTACCGGCCCCATGAAATTGGTGGTCATGACCCGCGCCACCAACGCGGCATCCACCTCGCCGCGATCGAGATACTCGCAGGTTCCGGCGCAAAGAATCACCGTGTCGGCAGCACAGTCCGCCAGCGCCTGGCGACAGGCGTCCCTGTCTGTCATATCGAACAGGCGCACCGTAATGTTGGGGCTGTGCTGATGCACGGCTGCCAGACGTTGCGCATCGCGCCCGCAGGCAATCACCCGGTAGCCATCGTCGGCAAAAGATTTCGCCAGCCCGGCCCCTATGCCCGAGCTTGCGCCGGTGATCAGAACCGTTTTCATGATTTCACTCTCCGCTTCACGCCGCGTACGGCCCAGCCGAGCACCGGAAGATGTTCGTAAATCATCTCTCCGGCATCGTAGTAATCCCGCTGGCGAACTATGCGATCGTCGCGCATGTCTACCACAGAGCAGCCCGGCAACTGGCGCATTGCCCCCCGAGCAATACGCGGGTGCGACCAGTGCATCATCCAGGTAACAACAAAGCGATCGCCCTGCTGCAAGGGTGCATCGACGGTAAAGCGGCACCGCTGGACGTTAGCCAGCAGGTGAGTGAAATAGCGCTGAATCGCGAACAACCCGCTGTGTTCGCCAAAGGGATCGATAAGCGTGGCATCGGCGCGATAAATCTTTGCCAGAGCCGAAGGTGGCTGGGTATCCAGCGTGGCGTAATAATCAACGAATCGACTGATGACGGACGGCAACGTGCTCATGGGTCACATCCTGGCTGTAAACAACGTAGCGAAATCGCATAATTAAAACTTACACAATTAGCGTTATTTGTCCAAGTTTGTGCAGATATATTTTTTATACCTCTTTTAATTCAGTACTTTAAAAACTTTCCCTGAGGTGCCAATTTGAGTCAAAAGCAGATTCTCACCGCCGTGCCGTTATTTTTTAGGGATAACCTTAAGGCAAAGGTGCCATTTATCTTCCAGACTTATCCTTTTAATTCATAAGGATGTCACGCGATGAAAAATTTACTGATGGCGCTCTTTTCCAGCCCGGAATCCTTGTTGCAGGTTATGAGTCACCAGGAAATTATCGAAGCCGTAGAGGATGGCGACCGCATCATCATCGATCAGGATGGAAACGCCTCGGTTAACTACAAAAGTAACGAGGTTCGGCAGGACTTTCTGCGCCATGTCAACGCGCTGAAGAGGGCCTGAAATGGGAACGGCAATATTCATGGTATTGATGGTATGCGGCTACTGGTACACCAGCCGCGATCTCTCAACCCGGTTCAAAATTAAGCGTTCATTCGGCTGGGATGTCTATTTCCTTGTGGCGCTGTATGGCTGCATTTTCGTTTTACAGGGCGTGATCGCCACCGGCCTGCTCTGGCTGCTGTTGTTCGCCCTCTCCGCCGCCGACAACACGTTCCATTTCACGTCCGCAAAATACGCCGACTGGCAAATTGATTTTATGAACTGGAGCTTTTTAGGGATTCAGGCTCCGGTCGTGGTGATGCTGGCCTTTGCGATCCTGTTTTGTCTCTATCGTTCTAACTGGGCCGGCAGCGCGCGGCTGGACGGCGAAGGCCGGAAAAAGCTCTACAAGCGGCTGGCACAATCGAGCGGGATTGAACAACTGCTCTATCAGTGCATGGAGGAAGGTGAACTTGCGCACGTCACGCTGAAGTCGCGGCGGATTTATATTGGCATGATCCATACCGCCACGCTGGAGTATGAAAAAACCGCCAATATCGTGCTTATCCCGATGCTGAGCGGCTACCGCGACGGGGAGAACATGCAGCTGTGTATTGAGCACAACTACAGCAAATGGTACGCCGAGCATGAGGTTACGCTCGACTCAGAGCCAAAAAGCGCTATGGATTTCCGTAAGGTGATCATGCTTGATCAGATCGAGAGTATTTCGCTGTTCGATCCGGCAAGTGCCAGCGCGCTGGCGATGCGTGAATAAAAAAATGGCGCCTTATTTCTAAGGCGCCAGGATTATGTGGATGAAACCTGAACTTATGGCGTTACGATATTGAACCAGAAGTCAAATTTGTCCATGTAGCTCAGCATCTCTTCCAGCTTCGCCCCGTTTCCACTCACCTTCACGTCACCTTTATCCATCGCCTGCTTCAGCGTCTCTTTCTTAAGGATGATGTTGTTCAGCGTGGTGCGATCAAGCGCGATAGTTGCGTCGGCATCCTTCGCCTGCGCGTTGGCGGTATGGTTCAGCACGCCGTTTTCCAGCTCCAGCTTGTATTTGCCGCCATCCTTACCGAGATCGACATTGAAGACCGCCTTCGCGTTACCGGCCCGCACCCCGTTGATGTGCACACCCAGGTAGTCGAAGAACATTTCCGGGGTCATCGCCCGCACGGTATCCGGGCTGGCGGTGTTCGGCGTCGGCAGCTTCTTCACGCCATTACGCAGTTCTTGCGCGCCGGTCAGGTAGAAGTTACGCCAGGTGCCCGCTTCCGCCTGGTAACCTAACTGCTCAAGCGCGTCGGCTTCCAGATTACGGGCAGCCTGGTTGTTAGGATCGGCAAAGACCACTTTGCTGACCACCTGAGCAACCCAACGGTAATTACCCTGCTGATAATCCGCTTTGGCTTTCTGCATGATGGCATCAGCGCCGCCCATGTACTGCACGAACTTCTTCGCAGCCTGTTCAGGCGGCAGCTCGTCGAGGGTTGCCGGGTTGCCGTCGAACCAGCCGAGATAAAACACGTAAGTGGCTTTGACGTCGTGGCTAACGGAGCCGTAGTAACCGCGGCTTGCCCACTGTTTCTCGAGCGATTCCGGCAGCTTAAATTCTGCGGCGATCTCATCGCGAGTCAGGCCTTTGTTGGCCATACGCAGGGTCTGGTCGTTGATGTAGCGGTACATATCGCGCTGGCCTTTCATCAGCTTGACGATATTCTCGTTACCCCAGGTCGGCCAGTGGTGCTGCGCAATAATCACTTCCGCGTCCGCGCCCCAGCGCTCAATGGCGGCGTTAATGTACTTAGACCAGGCCAGCGGGTCGCGGATTTTCGCGCCGCGCAGGGAGTAGGTGTTGTGCAGAGTATGGGTCACGTCCTCTGCGGCCTCGATCATTTTCTTCTCTTTGACGTACCACAGCATCTCCGACGGAGCTTCTGAACCCGGCGCCATCATAAAGTCGTAGGTCAAGCCGTCGATCACTTCTTCCTGACCGGTATGGGTAATGTAGTCGGTCGGCGGGATGAGGGTGACAGTACCCGCAGAGGTGGTGGTGCCAAGGCCTGCACCCACCTGGCCTTTTGCATCCGGCTTCAGCAGGTTGCCGTACATATAGCTCGCACGGCGGCTCATCGCGTTTCCGGCCATAATGTTTTCGGAAACCGCCTCTTTCATAAAGCCATCCGGCGCGTAGATTTTCACTTTGCCAGACTTGACGTCAGCTTCGTCAACCACGCCGCGCAGGCCGCCATAGTGGTCAACGTGGCTGTGGGTGATCACCACAGCCACGACCGGTTTCTTGCCGCGGTTTGCATAGTAGAGATCCAGCGCTTCTTTCGCCGGTTCAGCGCTTAACAGCGGGTCGATAACGGTAATGCCCTTCTCGCCCTCAATGATGGTCATGTTGGAGAGATCGAGATTACGGATCTGATACACGCCGTCGGTGACCTTAAACAGCCCGCCAATGTTGATCAACTGTGACTGACGCCACAGACTCGGGTTTACCGTATCCGGGGCTTTTTCACCCTCTTTGACGAAATCATATTTCGCCGGGTTCCAGATAACGTTCCCCTGCTCGCCTTTGATCATGTTTTGCGGCAGCGGGGCGATAAAGCCTTTATGGGCATTTTCAAAGTCGGTTTTATCGGCAAACGGTAATTTGTTATACAGGGCGTTATTAGCCTGCTGGGTTGTAGGAGTGGCATCCTGCGGCTGTACTTCCGCAAACGCGGAAAGCGACAGCGACGTCAACACACCGGCCAGCGCCAGATGTTTAGCGATTATCGTTAATTTCATTAAATGGCCTCATAGATTAATTGCGCCGCCAGCGATATTTAATTGTGGCGGATAATTTTAATGCGAACTCATTGAGGACCATTCTAACCAGAATACCTTGCCTTCATAGTCCCATATGGGACTGGTTATTTATCGATTCGTAATCCGTGGGCTATTGCTGCTATACTCGCTACCATAGCAGACGTTGCGGGGAGAGGCTTAGCGTGAATTTTCAGGATATCCATACCTATTATCAGCAACTCAATATTGGGCAATTTTTTCCGCAAATGCTTTGTGAAGGCGAGGTCTTAACCGTTGCCGCAAATAAAAAACTCACCGTTGAACCTGGCTATATTTATTTCTGTACTGAAGGGTCGCTGACGATATTAATGCCTGATGATGGGCTGAATATTGGCAATACTATTGAGTATATGCCGATCGGGTTAATGGAAAGGTATTGTCCACTGGCGAAGTATGAATATCGCAGCAGTGCCAGGGTGAAACTGGTGAGAATATCCTGGGCCGACTTCGACCAGTTTTTTTTCCAGGGTGGGCCTGAGCGCATGCAGGCGCTGGCCACCATACTGACCTATATGTCGATATTCACCATCGACCTGCATAACGAACGCAGGCAGGTCACCAGCTACCAGACCATTAAACCCATGCTCTATCGCTATCTTTATCGGCAGGAAACCCACACGGGAGAGAATGAGGGTCTGGCGCTGTTTATCATCAAGCGCACTAACCTGTCGCGAACGCATGTCTTTCGCGTGCTGGCGGATCTTAAAGCCGGGGGCTATATCACCATGAAGCGCGGAAAGCTGGTGTCGATAGACCGTCCGCTGCCGGAGGCGTATTAAATTACGCCCCTGAAGCGAATGCTTCAGGGGCTGGCTGATTAACGCACCAGGTGCAGGAAGTGCAGATGTTTTTCATACTGGTCCAGGATATCGTTAATTAACTGCTCCTGGTTCCAGCCCATCACATCGTAATTTTGCCCACCTTCCTTGAGGTAGATTTCTGCCCGATAGTATCGGTGCTGTTCTGCCTGATTCTCATCATTCTCCATGGCCGCTAGCGCGAAGGTCGGCGAGTTATAGCCACGCAGCCTGACTTCATAAATGAAATTCAGCTCATTGCCTAAATCCACCTCAAGGCGAATACGATCGTCCGACGCGTCGCTGATATGGCTCTGCGTTCCCTGCTTATTCAGTTCATCCTGCACCAGCACCATGGCCGGTTTGATCACCTCTTCCATAAAGCGTTTCACCAGGGAGCGTTTAGGTAAGTAGGCGATGTTACGCAGTCTGCGCTGCCACGGAATGGGGTTACGGGCCGCTGTCGGCGCGATCGTGGCCATACTCAGGCTCTCGCGTTTGGTCAAATCGCGTCGGAGCGCCTTCAGCAGGCCATAGATCGACACCAGCAGGATCATCGAGAACGGTAGCGCGCTGGCGATGGTCACGGTTTGCAGCGCACTCAGTCCGCCCGCGAGCAGCAGCGCGATAGCGACTACGCCCATCAGCGCGGCCCAGAAGATGCGCTGCCAGACGGGGGTATTGGCCTCGCCGCCGGACGCGAGGGTATCCACCACCATCGCCCCGGAGTCAGCGGAGGTTACAAAGAAGACAATAACCATCGCCATGGCGATAAATGACAGCACGGAAGAGAACGGGAAATGCTCAAGGAAATTAAACAGCGCCAGCGCCACGTCCTGCTGGACGGTATTCGCCAGATCGGACGCTCCCTTGTTCATGATGAGGTAAATGGCGCTATTGCCGAACACCGTCATCCACATCAGGGTAAAGCCCGCCGGGACAAACAGCACGCCGGTGACGAACTCGCGGATGGTTCTGCCGCGGGACACACGGGCAATGAACATCCCGACAAACGGCGACCAGGACAGCCACCAGCCCCAGTACAGCAGCGTCCAGCCTCCCAGCCAGTTGCTGGATTTCGGTTCATAAGCGTACAGGTTAAACGTCTTGCTCACCAGCTCGGACAGGTATCCGCCGGTATTTTCCACAAAGGATTTCAGCAGGAGTACGGTTGGCCCCAGGCACAACACCAGCACCAGCAGCAGTACCGCCAGCCCCAGATTGAGCTCTGATAAAATGCGAATGCCTTTGTCCAGACCGGACACCACAGAAATGGTCGCCAGCCCGGTAATCAGGACGATAAGGATCACCTGCACGGTATCGTTGATGGGCACGCCAAAAAGGTGGTTCAGCCCGGCATTGACCTGTAAAACGCCGTAACCTAACGAGGTCGCCACGCCAAATACGGTGCCGATTACCGCGAAGATATCCACCGCATGACCTAGCGGGCCGTAAATACGGTCGCCGATAATCGGATAAAGCGCCGAACGAAGCGTCAAAGGCAGGCCGTGGCGGTAGCTGAAGAACGCCAGAATCAACGCAACGATGGCGTAGATAGCCCAGGCGTGCAGCCCCCAGTGGAAGAATGTCAGCCGCATGGCCTCTTTGGCCGCAGCGACCGTTTCAGGTGTCCCCACCGGCGGAGAAAGGTAGTGCATGACCGGCTCCGCCACGCCGAAGAACATCAGGCCGATCCCCATCCCCGCCGAGAACAGCATGGCGAACCACGAGTGGTAGCTGAAATCAGGCTGGGAGTGGTCGGGCCCGAGTTTAATATCGCCGTAGCGGGACAAGCCGAGGAACGTCACGCTCATTAAAATCAGCGCGACGGCAAGAATGTAAAACCAGCTGGCGTTGGTGAATATTTGCTGTTGCAGTAGCTTAAAGTTTTTATCGGCAACGTCAGGGAAAATCGCGGCAAAGGCGACAAGAAGGAAAATTAACAAAGCAGATGTGTAAAATACCGCTTTGTTAATCTGGCTTTTGGACTGCTTTGGGATAGTGTCGTTTTCACTCATATAGTGTCTTCCATAAACGCATTGACCGCTCTGAATGAGAGGCGTGATCTGCGTCAGGGTAACAAAATCCCTTTATGAATGCAGGTCTGAAACGTTCAATTATACACTATCCCCAAAGGGTATTTGTTGCGCGTTAACGCATCCCTATGCCATTGCATTATTTCGCAGGCAAGAAATGGTTAATTATCCCGGCCAGCCGACTTGGGCCGTAAGTTCTCATCGAATACCAGCCGTTTGCGGCCGGGCTCTTCTTCCCGCAGCGGCTCTACCTGATGCAGCGTCTGCTTACAGCGATCCACCAGCACCTGATACTCCCGCGTGCCCTGCTTTTTCCACTCTATTTCTTGCGCGCTTAGCTCACGAATCGCTTTCGCCGGACTGCCAAGAATTAAGTGATTCGCAGGCATTTCCGCTTTGGCCTTCACAAACGCCGCCGCCCCGACGATGCTGTTTTCGCCGATCGTCGCTCCGTCCATCACCACCGCATTCATCCCCACCAGCGCATTACGGCGGATAATGCAGCCGTGCAGGATCGCGCTGTGGCCGATATGCCCGTCCTCTTCCACCACCGTGTCCTGCTCAGGAAAACCGTGCATCACGCAGTTATCCTGAATGTTCGCGCCGTCTTTCACCACGATCCGGCCAAAATCACCGCGCAGGCTGGCGTTGGGGCCTACGTAAACACCTTTGCCGAGGATCACGTCGCCAATCAGCACCGCGGTCGGGTGAACATAGCTCTCTTCAGGCACGACCGGCGTCAGACCATCAATTTGATAAACAGGCATACCCTCTCCTTATGTGATATTCAGACCACCAAAACGCTGGTGATAAAGCGTGCCGGGCGCGGGCAGCTCGCCGACGGAGGTTTCCCCCTTCTCACTGACAAACGCCAGGGCTCCCGCTGCCACGCGCTGGTAGATGTTAATGCACAGCTGTCGCGCGCTCTGTCCCGCCCAGTGCGCCGGGAGTAACTCCTCCGGCAACAGCGGATCTTTCAGCACCACGCGACGATAAAAATGAATGAGTAACAGCTGGATCTGGAAGCAGCGTTCCGGGGTTAAATCCTCGGGCGACGCCTCTTTCAGCAGCGGCAGCAGCGGACGGAACGAGTTGATAAACGTTTCGTACATCGCGTTTTGTTCGGTCAGCTGCCAGCACTCTTCCACGCGGGATCGTAACGCCGCGCGTGACAAAGCCAGCGGCGAATGAGCTTCAAAGAAAATGACGTTTTCCGCCACGCCCGCGTCATGCAACAGCGACTGCACGTCCGCGAGGTTCTGCGACGGCGAGGCCATCAGGCTCGGCGCCAGCGTGCCGAACCCTTGCCAGATGAGCTGTTTTTTTACGTCCGCGAGCGTGGTTTTATCCAGCCCCTCGGAAAGCAGCAGCAGCCATTTACCATCCCACGCCGGCAGTTCTGCACGGTAGATTTTGTTTTCCGCGCGTCGGGTCAAACGCAGCCCCTTGTCGCTGAGACGGTAAAAGCTGCGGCGGCCAATGCGGGACACGTCCAGCCAGCCCTCTTTGTTGAGGCGAAACAGCGCGGTGCGCACAAAGCGCTCCCCGAATCCCATCCCTTCCAGCAGGGCCGCCAGACTGCCGAGCCAGATCTCTCCGCCGCGATGGGAAAGCGCGTCGCCATACAGCGAGGAGATAAGCGACGTTCCGCTGACGGGAACAGAGCTGACTGCGTGCTGGATAAAGGCATCAAGTTTATTCATGTGATTCATTCTGTTGTTATTTTTTTCCTGGATGAATCATAGCATAGGAATCTGGGGTTTCCCCCTCACCCCAGCCCTCTCCCTCAAGGGAGAGGGGGCCGTCGATGCAGACATTATTTTGTGTAGATCCCTCATCCGTTAGCCGCAACCTTACGCAAATCAAACACCCGGCAGGCTTTACCCTCGGATCGCGGTATGCTGCCGCAGTTAACGATCATCACATCGGTTGAAATCCCCACCATCGATTTAATCCGATGACGCAGCTGATGGCAGACCTGACAACGCTGTTCATGCGTCAGCGTTAAGCTACTCTGTTTCAGCTCGACCTTCACCGAAAGTGAATCAAGATGCCCGCGGCGGTTCACCTCCAGCTGATAGTGCGGCGAAAGATGTTCGAACTTGACGATCTCCTCTTCCAGCTGTGACGGGAAGACGTTAACGCCGCGAATGATGAGCATGTCGTCGCTGCGCCCGCTGATGCGATCCATCCGGCGCATGGTGCGTGCGGTGCCCGGCAGCAGGCGCGTCAGGTCGCGGGTGCGGTAGCGGATCACCGGCAGCGCCTCTTTGGTCAGCGTGGTGAACAGCAGTTCGCCCTGCTCGCCGTCGGCCAGCGGCGTGCCATCATTCGGGTTGACGATCTCCGGGAAGAAGTGATCTTCCCAGATGGTCGGACCGTCAGCGGTTTCAAGACACTCCATCGCCACGCCCGGCCCCATCACCTCGGAGAGACCATAGATATCCAGCGCGGTAATGCCCAGCCGTTTCTCGATTTCGCGGCGCATCGCCTGCGTCCACGGCTCGGCGCCAAACACGCCGACGCGCAGGGAACAGGCGCTGGCATCACCGCCCATCTGACGCTCCAGCTCTTCGATCAGGTTCAGGCAGTAAGAGGGCGTCACCATGATCATATCCGGCTGGAAATCGCGGATCAGCTGCGCCTGCTTCTCCGTCTGGCCGCCGGACATCGGGATCACCGTCGCCCCCAGACGCTCTGCACCGTAGTGCGCCCCCAGCCCGCCGGTGAAGAGCCCGTAACCGTAGGCGACGTGAATTTTATCCTTCGCGCTGCCCCCGGCGGCGCGCAGGGAACGGGCGACGATATTGGCCCAGTTGTCGATATCATTCTGGGTATACCCCACCACGGTCGGCTTTCCGGTGGTGCCCGACGAGGCGTGAATACGCACCACCTGCTCCATCGGCACCGCAAAGGTATCGAACGGGTAGTTGTCGCGCAGATCCTGCTTGGTGGTGCACGGGAATTTTTGCAGGTCCGCCAGCACGTAGAAATCGTCAGGGTGAACGCCCGCGGCATCAAACTTGCGTTTGTACATCGGAACGTTGTTGTAGGCGTGGTTCAGCGTCCACTTCAGGCGCGCGGTCTGCAACGCCTGCAATTCATCAATGGACGCGGTTTCGATCGGATCAAGCTTTGTTGTATTTATCATCGCAGGGTACTCACATTATTGTTCGCTCAAACACGCTCAAGGATCATGGCAATGCCCTGACCCACACCGATGCACATCGTACACAGCGCGTAGCGCCCGCCGCGTCGGTGCAATTCATTGCTCGCGGCCAGCGCCAGTCTGGCACCGCTCATTCCCAGCGGATGACCTAGCGCGATCGCTCCGCCGTTCGGGTTGACATGCTCCGCGTCATCCGGCAAGCCCAGCTGACGCAGCACCCCCAGCGCCTGTGCGGCGAAGGCTTCGTTAAGCTCAATGACGTCCATATCGGTGATACTGAGTCCGGCACGTTCCAGCACCTTACGGGTGGCGGGAACCGGGCCTAATCCCATCAGACGCGGCTCGACGCCCGCGGTCGCCATGGCCACAATGCGGGTGCGCGGGGTTAACCCCTGGGCAAGCGCCATCGGCTCGCTGGCGATAATCAGCGCCGCCGCCCCGTCGTTGACGCCAGAGGCGTTCCCCGCCGTCACCACACCGTTCTTGCGAAACGGGGCTTTCAGCGCGGCAAGCTGTTCAAGGGTGGTTTCGGCGCGCGGATGCTCGTCTACGCTCACTTCCGTTACCGCGCCTTTTTTCCCCGTTACCTGTACCGGGATTATCTCCTGCGCCAGAACGCCATTCTGCTGCGCCAGCGCGGTGCGCTGCTGGCTGCGCAAGGCAAATGCGTCCTGATCGGCACGGCTTATATTTAACAATTCCGCTACATTCTCTGCCGTTTCCGGCATGCTGTCAGTTCCGTATTGCTGATGCATGAGCGGATTCACAAATCGCCAGCCGATGGTGGTATCGAAGATCTCCGCCTGACGCTGAAACGCCGCGGTGGCTTTACCCATCACGAACGGCGCACGGGACATGGATTCGACGCCACCGGCGATCAGCAGATCGCCATCCCCGGCCTTAATGGCGCGCGCCGCAAAGCCAAGGGCATCCAGACCGGAGCCGCACAGGCGGTTAATGGTGGTACCGGAAACGGTCTGCGGCAGCCCGGCCAGCAGCGACGACATGCGCGCCACGTTGCGGTTATCCTCTCCGGCCTGATTTGCGCAGCCGAAGATCACGTCATCTATGCGCTCCAGATCGAGCTGCGGGTAACGCGCCAGCAGCGCACGCAGCGGAACGGCCCCTAAGTCATCGGCACGCAGGCTGGATAATCCTCCACCGTAGCGACCGACCGGGGTACGCACACCCTCACAAATAAATGCGTTACGCATCAGGCTTCTCCTGTCACACTGCCGCCGGTGCGGTGGGATTTCCCGCGAAAAAGAGCGACGGTTTTCTGTTGTTGATTCTGAATTTCGATGTCGTAGACGCCGGTCAGTTTGCCCTGATGCTTCACCCGCGCGGTAGCGGTCAGCTTATCGCCAGCAAAGCCCGGACGCAGAAAATCGATGGCGCAGCCTGAGGCCACCGCCGCCAGCCCCTGACTGTTGCAGGCGTAGGCAAAGGCGGTATCGGCCAGCGAGAATAGCTGTCCGCCGTGGCAGGTTTTATGCCCGTTAAGCATCTGCGGGGTGATGGTCATGGTCACCACCGCGTAGCCCTCGCCCATCTCGATAATGTCCATCCCCATCGCCTGCGCGCAGGCGTCCCGTTCGTACATCGCGCGGGCGTTATGCCAGGCGTTATGACTCATAACTACGTCTCCAGAAGCGCACGCTGGCGCAGCAGTGAACAGGGGCGATAACGTTCCTCGCCGTAGTGACGTTGCAGGTTCTCCAGCAGCGTTAACAGACGCTGCCAGCCAAGGCGCTCGCCCCAGGCGATGGGGCCGCAGGGATAGTTGACCCCTAAGCGCATGGCGGTATCGATGTCTTGCTCACTGGCGACCCCTTTTTGCAGGGCATCCAGCGCTTCGTTGGCAATCATCGCCACCGTGCGCCAGATCAGCAGGCCGGGGTAATCCGCAATCTGGACCACACGTTTCTCCTGGTGCTGCAACCAGTAAATGGCTTTCTGCGTGGCGGCGTGCGGGTTGCCGGGCGCGGCGGCTATAACGGCCACATCCCGCTCGATGCGGTCGACCACCACCACCGGACAGCCGTGGCGCAGCGCCAGCGACTGCGCGGTTTCACCCTGCGTTTCGATCAGCAACATATCGTCAATTTCCGTGACACCGTCACTTCTTCGCTGTGCGCGCATCGGGCTGAAGCTGTGGCTGACCGGGGCGAGCCAGCTGACGGCGGGTTTGTCCTCCTGCCAGCGGTAAACGCCCTGCCCGCTTTTCTTACCCAGACGCCCCGCCAGCACCAGCTCCTGCTGCACCAGCGACGGCAAAAAACGACGCTCCTGCCAGAAGGCGTTAAATACGGAGCAGGTCACGGCAAAGTTGACGTCCTGACCAATCATGTCCGTCAGCTCAAGCGGCCCCATCGGGAAACCCCCGCCGTCTCGCAGGGCGGCGTCGATCACCTCGGGCGCTGCCACCTGCTCTTCCAGCGCGCGCCAGGCTTCCGAGTAGAAAGGACGCGCTACGCGGTTGACGATAAACCCCGGCGTGGACTGGCAGCGTACCGGCTGCTTTCCCCAGCTCAGCGCCAGCTCGCACAGCGCATCGGCCACTTCGGGTGAGGTCGCCAGCCCGCTGACCACCTCCACCAGCTTCATCACCGGGGCAGGATTGAAGAAGTGCAGCCCGGCGACGCGTTCAGGGTGGTTTATCTCCGCCGCAATCGCGGTAACGGAAATGGACGAGGTATTGCTGGCGAGTAGCGTCTGCGGCGGACAAACCTCTGCCAGCTGGGTAAACAGCGCCTTTTTCACTTCAAGCCGCTCGGAGGCCGCCTCGATCACCAGTTCGGCTTTCGCCAGAGCACCGATATTCGTCACCGGCGTCAGGCGGGCGAGGATCTGTTCCCCGGCGTCGGCAGAGAGTTTTCCGCGCGCAACGCGAGAGGACAGCCGCTGGCGAATGCCGTCGACGGCGCGGGAAATCGCCGCAGCGTCAATGTCGTACACCAGAACCGGATGACCGTGGCTGGCTGCCACTTCGGCAATCCCGGCGCCCATGGTGCCGCTGCCAATGACGGCGACCGTATGGATATTCACCATCTTATTTCCCCGTAAAGTTCGGCGCGCGTTTTGCCAGGAACGCGCTGACGCCTTCCCGGTAGTCGTCGCTGCGTCCGGCCAGACGTTGATAGTCGCGCTCCAGATCAAGCTGGGCGTCGAGGGTGTTGGTTTCGGCGGCGTTGATTGCCTGCTTGATCAAGCCCAGGCCATAGGTCGGCTGCGAGGCAAAATGCAGCGCCATCTGCTGTGCGGTGGCGGAGAGCTGCTCGTCGTCCACCACCTGCCAGATCATTCCCCAGGCCTGTGCCTGCTCGGCGCTGAGCTTGTCGCCCAGCAATGCCAGCCCCATGGCGCGGGCGCGTCCGGTCACGCGCGGCAGCAGCCAGGTTCCGCCGCAGTCCGGTACCAGCCCGAGCTTGCTGAAGGCCATCACAAAGCTGGCTGAACGGGCCGCAATCACCATGTCACAGCCGAGGGCCAGCGTGGCACCTGCCCCCGCCGCCACGCCGTTAACCGCGCAAATCACCGGCTTCGGCAGTTTTGCCAGGCGACGCACTAGCGGGTTGTAAAAAGTCTCAACGGACATGCCCAGATCCGGCGCGGGGCCGGTCGGGTCCACGTTACGGTCGTTGAGATCCTGCCCGGCGCAGAAACCGCGTCCTGCCCCGGTGATCAGCAGGCAGCGGATGGCGTCATCGCGCTCGGCCTGCTTCAGGCATTCGGAAAGCTGCTGGTGCATGACGTCGTTAAAGCTGTTCAGGCGCTCCGGGCGGTTCAGCGTAATGGTCATTACGCCCTGCTCAACATGGCTCAGAATAAATTCCACAATTAGCGTCCTTTAAAGTCTGGGGTGCGTTTTTGTAAAAAGGCGTTGATACCTTCCCGGCGATCGTCTGTGGCCGCGAGCAGCGCAAACAGCTGACGCTCCTGCGCCAGCCCGGCCTGAAGCGGCACTTCCTGCGACTGGCGAAGCGCCTGCTTCGCCGCCTGTAACGCCAGCGGCGAGTGGCGCGCCATCAGCGCCGCCTGCTTCAGGGCGTACTCCAGCGTCAGCGAGGCCGGGTAAACGTCACTGACCAGCCCGGCGCTGTGCGCCTGAACCGCCGTGATGCTTTCGCCCGTCAGCACCATTTTGCTGGCCAGCGATTTGCCCACGCTACGGATTAGCCGCTGTGTGCCGCCTGCGCCCGGCATGATCCCGAGGGTGATTTCCGGCAGGCCAAAGCGGGCGTTATCACCGGCAATCACCACGTCGCAGAGCAGCGCCAGCTCACAGCCTGCCCCCAGCGCGTAGCCGTTCACGGCGGCAATCAGCGGTTTGGTGAAGGCGTTTATCCGCGCCCACAGCTGCGGGCGGATATCGTTCAGTGTGGCGGGCAGGTCTTTCTCCGCCATTTCGTTGAGATCGGCCCCGGCGGCAAAGCAGCGTTCGTTGCCGTAAATCACACAGACGGCGATCTCCGCATCCGCGGCGGCGGCTTCAAGCTGCTCCGCGATTTGCGTGAGCAGCGCATTGTTGAGCGCGTTGCGCGCCGCCGGACGGTTAAGCGTCAGCTGCAACACGCGGCCATGACGGGTGACAATCAGTTCGCTCATGCCATCCCCTTCGCATCAAAATCGACGATAACGTCAGCGGTTAACGGCAGCGCCTGACAGCTCAGCACATAGCCTGCGGCCAGCTCGTCCGGCTCCAGGCTGTAGTTGGTCGCCATGTCCACCTCCCCGCGAAGCACTTTGCATTTGCAGGTGGCGCACACGCCGCCCTTGCAGGCGTAAGGCAGATCTGCCCCCTGACGCAGGGCCGCGTCAAGAATGCTCTCGTCGTCCGCCGTCAGGGTGATCTCCCTGTCGCGCCCGTCCTGACGGACGGTGACCTTCTGCCCGTCGGCCTGCACGCTGACTGTCCGTTTAACGGGGGTTCCCGGCGTGTTAAAGCGTTCAAGATGGATCGCTTTTTCCGGCATACCCAGCGCTTTCAGCGCCGCCTCAGCCTCGTCCATCATCGCCGACGGGCCGCAGATGAAGGCTTCATCGTACTGGCGGAAATTCACCAGCGTTTTTGCCAGCGCCTGGAGCTTTTCCCCGTCAATACGGCCATGGAGCAGATCGCTGTCGAGCGTCTCCTGGCTGAAGATGGAGATCAGCTGCAAACGCTGCGGGTATTTATCTTTCAGGTCCGCCAGCGCCCGGCGGAACATCATGCTCTGGCTGCTGCGGTTACCGTAAATCAGGGTGAAGTGGCTGTGGGCTTCAGTGGCCAGCGTAGCGGACATAATCGCCAGCATCGGGGTGATCCCGGACCCGGCGGCAATCGCCAGATAGTGACCTTCGCGTTCGGCCTGCGGCTGGTAGCCAAAATGCCCCTGGGGAACCATCACCTCCAGCGCCATGCCCGGTTTGATTTCGTCCCGGGCATAGCGGGAAAAACGTCCGCCCTCGATGGCTTTGACCGCCACGCTGATCTCACCGCACGCGGTGCTCCGGCAGATGGAGTAGCAGCGGCGCAGTTCATCCCCGCCAGGACTGGCTTTCAGGGTCAAATGCTGACCGGGACGGAAGCGGTACGCCTCCTGTAACGCCTGCGGCACCGCGAAGGTAATGGTCACCGCGTCGCGGGTTTCAGGTTCCACTTTTGCCACTGTTAATGAATGAAACGTTGTCATGGCAGCCTCAAATACATTTGAAATAGTCGAAGGGCTCACGGCAGGTGTTGCAGCGGTAGAGCGCTTTGCAGGCCGTGGAACCAAATTCACTGATGAGCGAGGTATCGGTGCTCGCACAGCGCGGGCAGCTCACCTCCGCGGGAACGTGGGCATGGCAGCTATGGCCGACAGGCGGGCTGATGCCATATTCCCGCAGGCGCCTGCGGGCATCGTCGGTCATCCAGTCGGTGGTCCAGGCGGGCTCCAGTTGCAGCAGAATATGTACCGGGGAAAAGCCGTTCCCGGTCAGAGTTTCGCGGATCGCCCCCAGCAGATGCTCCGTTGCCGGACAGCCCGAATAGGTTGGCGTGAAGCCTATAACCCAGCCTTCCCCCTGCGCCTTCACGCTGCGCACCATGCCTAAGTCGGTGATGGTCAGCACCGGCACTTCCGGGTCGGGGATCTGGCTTAACAGCGCCCAAATCTGCGGGATTTGGGCAGGCGCAATGTCGACGAGGCGTTGCATAGCGTTCTCCTTTACCACTGCTGGTCGGGGTAAACGCGCTGGAGATACTGCATCTCAGCCAGCATCGGTCCGAGGTGTTCAGTATGTAGCCCCTTCTTGCCGCCCGTGCGATACGCCACTTCCTCGGGCACGCGGAGGGTAGCTTCCGCCAGCCCGGCAAACACTTCGCGCTCCCACGGTTCCCGCAGGGCGCGCGGATCAACCGCCACGTCGGTGTCAACCAGCGCCAGCTCGACGTCGTCGGCGTCGAACAATTCAGCCGTAAAGCGCCACAGGCTATCCACCGCCTGCTGCATTTTCTGTGAGGAGGTTTCTGTCCCGTCCCCCAGCCGCACCAGCCAGCCGCGGCTAAAACGCAGGTGATAGCGCGCCTCTTTAATGGCTTTTGCCGCGATGGCGGCAAGCTGACTGTCGCTGCTGTGGATCAACCGTTCGTACAGCGCTACGTTCCACGCATCCATCAGATACTGACGGGCAATGGTGTCGGCGAAGCTGCCGTTTGGCTGTTCCACCAGCAGCAGATTGCGGAACTGACGCTCATCGCGGCCATAGGCCAGGGTGTCTTCATCACCCTTACCCTCCCGTTCAGCGGCGTAGGTCAGGAAATTGCGCGCCTGCCCGAGCAGATCAAGGCCGATATTGGCGAGCGCCAGGTCAATTTCCAGCTCCGGCGCATGGCCGCACCAGGCGCCCAGACGCTGTGAGAGCACCAGACCGTTGTCACCCAGACGCAGGGCATAAGCAGATACGTTGTTCATCCCCAACCTCACATATGCTCAATGCCATCAGGGATGGTGTAAAACGTCGGATGGCGGTAGACCTTGCTTTCCGCCGGATCGAAAAACTCCCCGCTCTCTTCCGGCTGGGAAGCGACGATTTCACTCGCCTTCACCACCCAGATAGAGCAGCCTTCGCTGCGGCGGGTATAGGCATCGCGCGCGTTTTCCAGCGCCATGCGGTCGTCGGCAGCGTGAAGGCTGCCCACATGGCGGTGCGACAGCCCCTGCTTCGAACGGACAAAAACTTCGTATAACGGCCAGTAAACATTGCTCATGGTTGATTCCTCTTATGCGGCCAGGCGGGCGCGTTGTTTTTCCGCGTGGGCAAGAGCGGCTTCACGCACCCATGCGCCGTCGTCCCAGGCTTTACGTTTTGCGGCCAGACGTTCGTGGTTGCATATCCCGCGCCCGTTGATCACCTCGTCAAATTCGTGCCAGTCGATTTCGCCGAAGCGGTAGTGGCCGCTCTCTTCATCGAAACGCAGGTCGGGATCCGGCACGGTCATGCCAAGCATCTCCACCTGAGGCACCGTGTTGTCCACGAAGCGCTGGCGAAGCTCATCGTTGCCAAAGCGTTTGATCTTCCAGGCGAGACTGCGGGCGCTGTTTGGGGAGTTGTCGTCGTTGGGTCCGAACATCATCAGCGCGGGCCACCAGAAACGGTTGATGGCGTCCTGCAACATCTGCCGCTGGGCTTCGCTGCCCTGCGCCAGCGCCATACAGGCCTCAAAACCCTGACGCTGGTGGAAGCTCTCTTCTTTACAGATTTTCACCATCGCCCGGGCGTACGGGCCGTAAGACGTACGGCACAGCGCCACCTGGTTCACAATGGCCGCCCCGTCCACCAGCCAGCCAATGACGCCGATATCGGCCCAGCTCAGGGTCGGATAGTTGAAGATGGAGGAGTATTTCATCTTGCCGTCGAGCATCTTTTGATAGATGTCCTCCCGGGCGCAGCCCAGCGTTTCCGCCGCGCTGTAGAGGTACAGGCCGTGTCCGGCTTCGTCCTGAACCTTCGCCAGCAGAATGGCTTTCCGGCGCAGCGTCGGCGCGCGGGTGATCCAGTTTCCTTCCGGCAGCATGCCGACAATCTCAGAGTGGGCGTGCTGTCCAATCTGGCGGATCAGCGTCTTGCGATAGGCATCCGGCATCCAGTCCTGCGGCTCGATGGCCGTCTCCTGTGCGATGCGTTGCTCAAAGCGTTGTTCTTGCGTCACATAACCACCTTTGTGATTCGTTAAATCACCACAAACAGCAAAATGGTGAATCATTTGGTTTCTTAAAAGTTACACAAAGGTTAAATATAACCCCAAGAAGTGTTTGATTATTTTGTGACGACGCTCGCAAGCCTTTTCATTAAAGGCCGATGACACAAGGCTTTCGGGTGGTCAGGCTAAGCAATAGAGATCACAACGTTAACAATTCATTAAAACTCAGCTTGATTTTTATGATTCGCGATCAAACTATTTATAGTGAAATCACGAAACACCTGGAGAGAAGAAATGCAGCAGTTAGCCAGCTTCTTGTCCGGCACCTGGCAATCAGGCCGGGGCCGCGAGCGCACCATCACCCACGCCATCAGTGGGGAAACGCTATTTGAAGTCACCAGCGAAGGGCTGGATATGGCGGCCGCGCGCCGTTACGCCATTGAACAAGGCGGAGAAGCGCTCCGCGCAATGAGCTTTATCGAGCGCGCCGCCATGCTGAAGGCGGTGGCCAAACATCTGCTGAGCCAGAAGGATCGGTTTTATGCCCTGTCAGCCCAGACCGGCGCGACGAAGACCGACAGCTGGGTGGATATTGAAGGCGGTATCGGCACCCTCTTCACCTACGCAAGCCTCGGCAGCCGTGAGCTGCCGGACGATACCCTGTGGCCGGAGGATGAGCTGATCCCGCTGTCGAAGGAAGGCGGCTTTGCGGCACGTCACGTGTTAACGTCGAAATCCGGCGTGGCGGTGCATATCAACGCGTTCAACTTCCCGTGCTGGGGGATGCTGGAAAAGCTCGCGCCCACCTGGCTTGCCGGGATGCCCGCCATCATCAAGCCCGCCACCGCCACCGCGCAGGTGACTCAGGCAATGGTGAAAGCGATCGTCGAGAGCGGACTGGTGCCGGACGGCGTCATCAGCCTGATCTGTGGTGGCGCGGGCGATCTGCTGAACCAGCTCGACAGCCAGGACGTGGTGACGTTTACCGGGTCGGCCAGCACCGGGCAGAGCCTGCGCGTACACCCGAATATCGTCGCGCATTCCATTCCGTTTACCATGGAAGCGGATTCACTTAACTGCTGCGTGCTGGGTGAGGACGTGACGCCGGAGCAGCCGGAGTTTGCGCTGTTTATCCGCGAAGTGGTGCGCGAGATGACCGCCAAAGCCGGGCAAAAATGTACCGCCATCCGCCGCATCATCGTGCCGGAAGCGCAGGTTGACGCCGTCAGCCAGGCGCTGATTGCGCGGCTGGAGAAAGTGGTCGTCGGCGATCCGGCCCAGGAAGGGGTGAAGATGGGGGCCCTCGTCAACAGTGAGCAACGTGCTGACGTGCAAGAAAAAGTCGATCATCTGCTTGCCGCGGGCTGCCAGATCCGTCTGGGTGGTAAAGCCGATATGCAGGCGGCTGGCGCATTCTTCCCGCCCACCCTGCTGTTCTGCCCGCAGCCGGACGAAACTCCGGCCGTTCACGCCACCGAAGCCTTTGGCCCCGTCGCCACCCTGATGCCGTACCGCAACAGTGAACACGCCATGCAGCTGGCGCGGGCGGGCGGCGGCAGCCTGGCGGGAACGCTGGTCACGGCAGATTCAAACGTGGCGCGGCAATTTATTGCCGGTGCCGCGCGCGCCCACGGACGCATTCAGATCCTCAACCAGGAATCCTCGAAAGAATCCACCGGCCACGGTTCACCGCTGCCGCAGCTGGTGCACGGCGGCCCGGGACGTGCGGGCGGCGGCGAGGAGCTGGGCGGCCTGCGTGCGGTTAAGCACTATCTCCAGCGCACGGCCATTCAGGGCAGCCCGTCCATGCTCGCCGCCATCGGCAAACAGTGGGTCCGTGGCGCGGAGGTGCTGGAAGATCGCGTTCATCCTTTCCGTAAATACTTCGAGGAGTTACAGCCGGGCGACAGCCTGCTGACCCCGCGTCGTACCCTGACGGAAGCGGATATCGTGAATTTTGCCTGCCTGAGTGGGGATCATTTCTATGCCCATATGGACAAAATTGGCGCGGCGGAGTCGATTTTTGGCGAGCGCGTGGTACACGGTTATTTCCTGATTTCCGCCGCGGCGGGGCTGTTTGTCGATGCCGGGGTTGGGCCGGTCATTGCCAACTACGGCATGGAAAACCTGCGCTTTATCGAGCCGGTCAAGCCGGGCGATACCATTCAGGTGCGCCTGACCTGTAAACGTAAAACGCTGAAGAAACAGCGCACTGCCGAGGAAAAACCGACGGGCGTGGTGGAATGGGCGGTGGAGATCTTCAACCAGCATCAGCAGGCCGTGGCGCTTTACTCCATTCTGACGCTGGTGGCGCGCCAGCAGGGTGACTTCTGACGCACCTCTTTCATGCCGGGTGTCGCTCCGCTTACCCGGCCTACAACTACCTGACCGGGGTGTGATATCCCCCGGTCTTTTTTTAACCTGGCAAGACTGACAAACAACCTGGCAGATGCAGGCAAACGCTTTTCGCGCGCGCCTGTCAGGATAAGGCTGACACAACACAATAAACACAACAAGATGAGGTCTGCGATGGGAAGCAATTCTTCTTTTTCTGCCCGTAGAACGGCACTGGCCATGGCCGTTGCGCTCTGTTGCGCCTGGCAATCCCCTGTTTACGCTCACGGCAGCGAGGCGCATATGGTCCCGATGGACAAAACGCTTCAGGCGTTTGGCGCGGACGTGCAGTGGGATGATTACGCCCAGATGTTCACCATCGCTAAAGACGGTGCCTTTGTGAAGGTCAAACCCGGTGCCAACACCGCCATCGTTAACGGCAAACCGCTGACGCTCCAGGTGCCCGTGGTGATGAAGAACAATAAGGCCTATATCCCGGAGACTTTTATCAACGATGTCTTTCAGTCCGGTCTTGATCAGACATTCCAGGTTGAAAAAAGCCCCCATCCGTTAAACGCGCTGACGGCTGATGAAATCAACCAGGCCGTAGCAATCGTGAAAGCCTCTGCGGATTTTAAACCCAATACCCGCTTTACCCAGATTGCGCTGGCGGAGCCAGAAAAAGCCAAAGTCTGGGACTTCGTGCTTAACGGCACGGCGGTGGATGCGCCCCGCCAGGCCAATATCATTATGCTTGACGGCAAACGCATCATCGAAAGCCGGGTGGATCTGAAGGACAAAAAGATCCTCCGCTGGGAGCCGATCAAAGACGCGCACGGCATGGTGCTGCTGGATGACTTCAATACCGTGCAGCAGATCATCAATGAAAGCCCGGAGTTTGCCGCCGTGCTGAAAAAGCGCGGCATTACCGATCCGAAGAAAGTGATCACCACCCCGCTTACCGTCGGCTTTTTTGACGGCAAGGATGGGCTGAAACAGGAAGACCGCCTGCTGAAAGTGATCAGCTATCTCGACGTGGGCGACGGTAACTACTGGGCGCACCCGATCGAAAACCTGGTTGCGGTGGTGGATCTTGAGCAGAAGAAAATCCAGAAGATTGAGGAAGGCCCGGTCGTGCCGGTGCCGCTCACCCCGCGTCCTTATGATGGCCGTGACCGCGTTGAAACGGTGAAAAAACCGCTGGAGATTATCGAGCCGGAAGGCAAGAACTACACCATTACCGGGGATATGGTGCACTGGCAGAACTGGGATTTTCATCTGAGCCTGGACTCGCGCGTCGGCCCGATGATCTCCACCGTGACCTATAACGACAACGGCAAAAAGCGACAGGTGATGTATCAGGGATCGCTCGGGGGCATGATTGTGCCGTACGGCGACCCGGATATCGGCTGGTACTTTAAGGCCTACCTGGACTCCGGCGACTACGGCATGGGTACCCTGACCTCCCCGCTGGTGCGCGGCAAGGATGTTCCGTCTAACGCCGTGATGCTCAACGAAACCATCCCGGACTATACCGGTGCGCCAATGGAGATCCCCCGGGCGATCGCCATTTTCGAGCGTTACGCCGGGCCGGAGTATAAGCATCAGGAGTTAGGTAAACCCAACGTCAGCACCGAGCGCCGCGAGCTGGTGGTGCGCTGGGTCAGCACCGTGGGTAACTACGATTATATCTTCGACTGGGTATTCCACGAAAACGGCACCATCGGCATTGATGCAGGGGCCACGGGCATTGAAGCGGTGAAAGGCGTGCAGACCGAAAACCATGCATGATGCCACCGCGAAGGATGACACCCGATACGGTACGCTGATCGACCATAATATTGTCGGCACCACCCACCAGCACATCTACAACTTCCGTCTGGATATGGACGTGGACGGCATCAACAACAAGCTGGTGGCCATGGATCCGGACGTCAAACCGAACACCGCTGGCGGACCGCGCACCAGCACCATGCAGGTTAATCAGTATGATATTGATACCGAACAGCAGGCGGCGCAGAAGTTTGATCCGGGCACCATCCGTCTGTTGAGCAACACCAGCAAAGAGAACCGCATGGGCAACCCGGTCTCGTATCAGATCATCCCTTACGCGGGGGGCACACACCCGGTGGCGACGGGCGCGAAGTTTGCCCCGGACGAGTGGATTTATCACCGCCTGAGCTTTATGGATAAACAGCTGTGGGTGACGCGTTACCATCCCGACGAGATGTACCCGGAGGGAAAATACCCGAACCGTTCCACGCATGATACGGGCCTCGGCCAGTACAGCAAAGATAACGAGTCGCTGAACGACCAGGATAACGTCATCTGGATGACCACCGGCACCACCCATGTCGCCCGAGCCGAGGAGTGGCCGATAATGCCGACGGAATGGGTGCACACGTTACTCAAGCCGTGGAACTTCTTTGACGAGACGCCAACGCTCGGCAAGAAAAAAGAGCAGAAATAACACGTTGACCGGGCACGATGCCCGGTTTTTCATTCGCTTTCTTGCTGAATACCACTCCCCGATTATAGTTAATGTTACTTCGCTTAATGCTTTTGCAACATCTGAAACATTTTGTAGATATCGAAGTATCCATGAACAACGCTATACATAACCGAGAGGTTTTAGGATGAAAGTCAATGAGATAGTAAGAAGCCTTGCGCTGGCCGGTTTTTTCATTTCCGCCAGTTCAGCCTGGGCCGCAGAAGCCCCTAAGGATGCAACCGCAGCAACTCAGCAGGCCAACAACGCACTCTTCAACCAGCTTCCTTTCTCCGATAACACCGATTTTACCAATGCCCACAAAGGGTTTATCGCCCCGCTACCTCAGGAAATTATCAAAGGGGAGCAAGGCAACACCGTCTGGGATCCACAGCAGTACGCCTTCATCAAGGAAGGCGATAAAGCGCCCGATTCGGTTAACCCGAGCTTATGGCGTCAGTCCCAGCTGATTAACATCAGCGGCCTGTTTGAAGTCACCGAGGGCGTGTACCAGATCCGTAACCTCGACCTGTCAAACATGACCATTATTGAAGGTAAAGAAGGTATTACCGTGGTCGACCCGCTGGTGTCGGCGGAGACGGCCAAAGTCGGGATGGATCTTTACTATAAAAATCGCGGCAAGAAACCTGTCGTCGCTGTTATTTACACCCACAGCCACGTTGACCACTATGGCGGCGTGCGCGGCGTGGTGGACGAAGCCGACGTGAAGTCCGGCAAGGTTAAAGTCTACGCGCCAGCCGGATTTATGGAGGCCGCCGTCGCGGAAAATATCATGGCGGGTAACGTCATGAGCCGCCGCGCCAGCTATATGTACGGCAACCTGCTGAAGCCGGATGCGAAAGGCCAGGTGGGTGCGGGTCTCGGCACCACCACCTCCGCCGGGACGGTGACCCTTATTGCCCCGACCAATATCATCGAGAAAGATGGTCAGAAAGAGGTGATCGATGGCCTGACCTATGATTTTATGCTCGCGCCGGGCTCCGAAGCGCCTTCTGAGATGCTCTGGTATATCGAAGAGAAAAAGCTGATCGAATCTGCGGAAGATGTTACCCATACCCTGCACAACACCTACTCCCTGCGCGGTGCGAAAATTCGTGAACCGCTGCCATGGTCGAAATACATCAACCAGGCAATTGTACGCTGGGGTGATAAGGCCGAAGTTATCATGGCGCAGCACCACTGGCCGACCTGGGGCAACGAGAATGTGGTTAACCTGCTGAAAAGCCAGCGCGACCTCTACCGCTACATCAACGACCAGACCCTGCGCATGGCGAATGAAGGGCTGACGCGTGACGAGATCGCCGCCAACTTCAAGCTGCCGAACTCCCTGGCCAATACCTGGGCCAACCGAGGCTATTACGGTTCAGTCAGTCATGACGTCAAAGCCACCTACGTGCTCTATTTAGGCTGGTTTGACGGCAACCCCGCAACCCTGGATGAACTGCCGCCTGAAGAAGCCGCGAAGAAATTTGTGGAGTATATGGGAGGCGCGGATGCCATCCTGAGTAAAGCTAAAACCGATTTTGACCAGGGCAACTATCGCTGGGTGGCTCAGGTGGTCAGCAAAGTGGTGTTCGCCGATCCAAACAACCAGGCCGCACGTAACCTTGAAGCGGATGCCCTGGAGCAGTTGGGTTATCAGGCTGAATCCGGCCCATGGCGTAACTTCTACCTGACCGGCGCGCAGGAGTTGCGTAACGGCGTGGTGAAAGGTCCGACCCCGAATACCGCCAGCCCGGATACCGTGCGCGCAATGACGCCAGAAATGTTCTTTGACTATCTGGCGGTGCATATCAACGGTGAAAAAGCAGCGGATGCAAAATCGGTGTTTAACATCGACCTCGGCAGCGACGGCGGCAAATACAAGCTGGAGCTGGAAAATGGCGTGCTGAACCACACGGCGAACGCCGAAGCGAAGGATGCTGACGCGACCGTGACCCTCAACCGCGATACGCTGAATAAAATCATCCTGAAAGAAGTGACGCTTAAACAGGCTCAGGATAATGGCGATATCAAAGTGACGGGCGATGCCGCAAAACTCGATGCCATGCTCGGTTACATGGATAAATTTGAATTCTGGTTTAACATTGTGACCCCGTAAAGGCATGCACTCGCGGGCGGTCTTTCCGCCCGCCACAGGGACATTCTCTCTCATGGAAAAAAGACACAACGCCACTCCGGAGCCCGCGACCTGGCCGACCCGTAACGCCATGGTTGTCCACGGGCTGGCCATGAACCTGCCGTGGCTCGCCTTCGTCAACGCGAGCTTTGCGCTAATGATCCTGCTGCGCAATTCCCTGTTCGGCCAAATTGATACCCTCTTACACGTCAGCCCACCTCTCACACAGATGATTGACGCTTCCATGCTGGGGGTAGTCATCCTTTCCGTGGCGCTGGTAATAATGGCCTGGCGCCACATCCGCGGCGTCAGCGCCGTGCTGTTAATGTGTAGCCTGCTATGGTCGATAAGTTGTTACTGGTTTATCAACGTGATACAGCTTCCTCATCCCTGGCCGATATTCGTTACCCTGCTGATGGCCGGTATGACCGCGCTCTATTTTCATCCGGTGGGGCTGGTGTGCTTTATCGCGCCGCTGTGGATCACCATGCCCGTTGCCAGCCTGCTGCTGAATCAGGAGATGAACCTTCGCTTTGCCGGGCTGTGGGTGGTGTTCACGTTCATTCTCGTTTGCGGACGCTACATCCTCTTAAGCTGGTTTGAAGAGGCCTGGCGTCGCAACCAGCAGAATCAGCGTTTAATTTCGCGGCTGGATGCGCTGGCCCATCAGGATCCGCTGACGAAAACGGCCAACCGCCGGGCGATGGAGCTGGTGCTGGAAAACGCGGTGGACCAAGGCAAACGCTTCGCGGTCCTGATGCTGGATGTCGACTACTTCAAACTGTATAACGACACCTATGGTCACCAGGCAGGAGACGCATGTCTCGCGCGGGTCGCGGAGGTGCTGAACTCCTCGGTGCGCACGCCAGAGGATGTGGTTTCGCGCTACGGTGGTGAGGAGTTCGTCGTGATCCTCTTTGACTGTGAAGAAAGCGTTGCTGAGAAAGTCGCCGCGCGGATCCAGGCTGGCCTGCGCACCGCAGCCATTGCGCACAGCGCGTCGAAGGTGAGTGAATGTGTGACGGTGAGTATGGGCATTGCAGGCTATACCCCAGGACTGGCCGGCCCGGAAATCATCGCCCGCGCCGATGCGGCGTTGTATCGGGCGAAGGAGTCCGGGCGGGATAGGTGGTCGCTGTAAGTTACGCCGGGTGGCGCTGCGCTTACCCGGCCTACAAAACCAACCTTTTCCTTGCTCCCGTAGGCCGGGTAAGGCGTAGCCGCCACCCGGCGTTTTTTTAATACCGCACACACACCGACTTAGTTTCGCACCAGCCGTCCAGCCAGTCGGGGCGGAAATCATTGCCCGCGCCGATGCGGCGCTGTACAGGGCGAAGGAGGCCGGGCGGAATCGGTGGTCGCTGTAAGTTACGCCGGGTGGCGCTGCGCTTACCCGGCCTACAAAACCAACCTTTTCCTCGATCCCGTAGGCCGGGTAAGGCGTAGCCGCCACCCGGCGTTTTTTTAATACCGCACACACACCGACTTGGTTTCACACCAGCCGTCCAGCCAGTCGGGGCGGAAATCATCGCCCGCGCCGATGCGGCGCTGTACAGGGCGAAGGAGGCCGGGCGGAATCGGTGGTCGCTGTAAGTTACGCCGGGTGGCGCTGCGCTTACCCTGCCTACAAAACCAACCTTTTTCCTCGATCCCATAGGCCGGGTAAGGCGTAGCCGCCACCCGGCGTTTTTTTAATACCGCACACACACCGACTTGGTTTCACACCAGCCATCCAGCCAGTCGGGGCCGAAATCGCGCCCGGTGCCAGACTGCTTCATGCCGCCGAACGGCAGGTTGGCATCTATCAGCGTGTGGCTGTTCACCCACACGGTTCCGGCCTGTAGCCTGTCGGTGTACTCCAGCGCTTTACTGATGTTCTGCGTCCAGACGCTGGCCGTTAAGCCGTATTCAGTGTCGTTCGCCAGCTGAAGCGCCTCTTCCCCGTCAGCTACACGGACCAGATTCACCACCGGCCCGAAGACCTCTTCACGCGTCAGTCGCAGATGATTATCCGGGTTGACCACCAGCGTTGGCGAAACGTAATAGCCTTTGCCGTCTGGCCCCCGGTTCCCGGCGATCAGCTCCGCATTGTGCGCCTTCGCCTCATCCAGAAACGCCTGGACCTTATCGCAGTGGGCGCGCGACACCAGCGGGTTGATAAACGCATCCGGCGACATGCCCGGCCCGACGCTCAGGGATTTCACGGCCTGTTCAAAGCCGCTGACCAGCGTGTCGAACAGCGGAGCTTCAATATATATACGTGAACTGGCCGCGCAGACCTGCCCCTGATTCAGGAAGCTGCCGGTCATCAGCCCTTCAATCACCCACGCCGGATCGGCATCTTTCAGCACGATGGCCGGGTTTTTGCCGCCCAGTTCCAGCGTCACGCCCGTTAGCGTATCCGCCGCCGCGCGGGCAATCTGCTTGCCCGTCGCCGTCGATCCGGTAAAGCTCACTTTGGCAATGCGCGGGTGCGAGGTCAGTGCCGCGCCACAGACGGCGCCACTGCCGGTCACCACGTTGAATACGCCATCCGGGATCCCCGCCTCGCTCGCCAGTTCCGCCACCCGTAACAGGGTGAGCGGCGTGGTTTCCGAGGGTTTGATCACGATGGAGCAACCTGCCGCCAGCGCGGGCATCACTTTCCACATGCCAATCATCAGCGGGAAGTTCCATGGCACAATCCCCGCCACGACCCCAACCGGCTCTTTACGCGTCCACGCCTGATAACGCGCGCCCTGCGGCAGTGGAATCGAGAGATCGAGGGTTTTACCGGCAATTTTGGTGGTCAGCCCTGCCGTGTAGCGCATCCAGTTCAGGGTGCAGCCCACCTCGAAGGCGCGGGAAATGTTAATCGATTTCCCCTGCTCCAGGGTTTCGAGCTGTGCCAGCTCTTCGCCATGCTGTTCCACCAGATCCGCAAACCGCAGCAGGATGCGTTCCCGCTCTGCCGGAAGCCGCCCGGCCCAGCTTCGGGCGACAAAGGCGCGCCAGCCAGACATCACCGCACGATCGACATCATCAACGCTGGCATCGGCGGTGGAGGCAATGACCTCTCCGGTCGCCGGGTTGTAGACGTTCAGACGCTTTTCGCTATCGGATGCCGCCTGACGCCCTTCGATCCACAGGCCGTGCTGGCGATCTAAAAACTGCTGCACGCCAGGCAGGACGGCGACGTGTGATTCGGACATAGGATACTCCTTCGTTATGCTTCGCAGGGTGTGTATGCAGTCTAAGAGGGGATTCGCATTCCTGCTTTTGTCTGTGTGACATTCGCTTTGCCAGCTGTGACAGGCTCCGCAAATCGTGATAATTCCCGCTTATATCGCTGTAACCGTTGAGTGTTCTTTCCTATAGTCAGCCTCGTAGCCCTGACAAAATGCAACATAAATGCAACAATGCGAAAACAGTGACGGTTCAGCGAGAAAATCAATGGCATGTGCAAGCGAACAGGACAATTTTCAGCAGTGGCTGGCGCAAATTAACCAGGTTTGTGGGCGCTTTGCGGCACGTCCGTTAGAGGGGGCGTTTCTCGGCGAACTGGAAACCAGCTATACCCAAAGTCTGAAGCTGAGCACGGTGACCGCCGCAGGCGTTAACCTGTTTCGCACCCGTCAGGAGATCAAAAACGGCAACGACGCCTGGTTCTACACCGTGTTTCAGCTGGAAGGCAGCGCCGGAATCGAACAGGACGACCAGCGCGCGCTGCTGAAAGCCGGGGATATCACGCTGATTGACGCCTCCCGCCCGTGCTCCATTTACTGGCAGGAGCGTTCCCGCCAGATTTCGCTGCTGCTCCCGCGACAAATCATTGAGCAACACGCGCGTTTTCAGGAAGTGAGGTGCGCGCTGCCCCTCTCCCGCAGTCTGCCTACCGTACAGCTGAGCTACCGACTGTTACAGGAGAGCATGGGCAATGCCGATCTCAGCGCCAGTGAAAGCGAAGCGGCGCTGGAGGCGATGGTGTGTCTGCTGCGTCCGGCCTTCCAGCAGCATGACGAGGTGCTGCCGCGCAAGGAGCGTCAGTTCCGCCACGTTCTGTCCCTGATTGACGATCATATTCAGTCGGAGGCGTTAAGACCGGAGTGGATAGCCTCAGAGAGCGGCATGTCCGTGCGTAGCTTGTACCGCATGTTTGCCGGGAAAGGGCTGGTGGTGGCGCAGTATATTAAGAACCGTCGCCTCGATTTATGCGCTCAGGCGCTGCGTTCCATCGGCGATGACGAAAAGCTGGCGGGCATTGGCTACAGCTGGGGCTTTACCGACCATAGCCATTTTTCCACCGCCTTTAAGCAGCGTTTCGGGGTTTCGCCGGGCGAATACCGTAAGCGTTACCGCTAGTTACTTTTTCAGCCATTTGCCGTTAATCCCCTTCACGTACTCACCCGGCTGCGCGCGGGCCACCAGCTTTTGCCCCGCCATTTTCGCCACCTCGTCGACGGGCAAATTATTGCTGTCAGCAAGCTGCTGGTAACTTTCCGTGCGTGCGGCGTTGATACGGTTCACCAGCGCCAGGGTTTCAGCGTCGTGCTGAACGGGCGCAAGATAGCCGCTCAGGGTTTCCCCTACGCGCCCCTGGGTGCGCGCATCGTTGAGCGTAAGCGTGGCGGCGTGAACGTTCATCCCCAGCGCCAGTAACATCAGAGCTAATCGTTTCATGGCATCCTCAGAACAGATCGCTGCGGGATTTCAGCAGGGCTTCGACGTCTTTATCCACCTTGATATGGATTTCATGCTCGATTTTCACGTTCATGTTGATGGTGATCGGCTCTTTGGGCGCCGCCACTTCAATGCGCGGCGTGCAGCCTGACAGCAGCGCGACGACGGCCACGGTGAGTACACCAGCCCTCTTTTTCATTGTTGTTCCTCACTTTCCTTGCCTGTCGAACCGCGGAGAAGGGGTATCGCCGCATGTTGCTCAAACCATGTTTGCAGATTGTCCCCAAAGCGCAGGCTGCGCCAGAGGGTAAAAATGTTCTCTTCATGGGTGTAATTCAGGTTAACGAAACTGCTTTTGCCCTCGACGCGGCTGGTGCCTTTAATGGCCGCCTGCATGGTTAACACACCCAGATTATCCACATTGAGTTTTGTCCACGACTGCGAAATTTCCATATAGCGGAGCCAGTTGATCGCCGCCCCGGCAACCACGTTGTCTTTCACAATGGCATCCGCCGTGTCCTGGTCGATGCGCAGCGTCATCGGCCCCGGGTTGGTCAGCCAGCCATCTTTAATGATCCATTTCTCATTGTCCAGCCAGAACGGCAGCGCGCCGCTCACCGGGCCGGACATGGCAAACTGCTTCGGATTTACCGCGCTTATCAGTTCGCTGGAGGAAATATTATCCACGCGCAGTAAAGCCGGATCGTGCTGCGGCATTCTCAACTGCTGCATGGTGATTTTCCCGCCGAGCGCTTCCACCTTCACGTTGGTGAGCAGGAGCGGGTTCGCTTCGGTCCAGGGATAATCGCCCTGAAGATCCGCGGTGAGATTTCGGGCTGTGACCAGGTTTTTCACCTCGTCGATTCGTAACGTTACCGGTCCGCGCGTGCCCAGTGACCAGGTGCCCTGGCTTAAGCGGAACGGCAGAACAAAATCAACGCCGTTGATTTCGTTATCCGGCATCCACGCGCTGCCCGCTTTCAGCACGCCGTGCCCCCCGGCCTCAAACCCCTGGTCGGGGGCCGCCGAGAAAGCCACCTGCGCGTACATTTCGCCGCCGCGCAGGGTCATTTTCCAGTCTGGCGGGATCAGCGGCTGGAACACTGTAAGAGACTGTTTTGGCCACCAGGCCTGACCGCGGAGGCGTTCGCCGTCCCAGCGTCCATTCACCTGGACCGGGCCGATGTCGTCCGCATGAAGGTTCCCTTTAAACTGGAACACCGTCGGGTCTGTCCCGTCAACGCTGAAGGTCAAAACGGACGGCGGCAGCACGCTTCCGCCTGAAAAGCGCGTTTGGCCGGCATTGAGCGCGAGCGCACCGCTAAAGGTGGGGTTATCCGGGTCCCGCGACCAGCGCACCGGGTGATCCAGCACCAGGCGCGGTTTGCTGACCAGCATCGTGCCGTACTGCAATTTGTCGAACCCCGTGGAAAGATCGGTCAGTTCGATAACGTTGTCGCGCCACTCCCCGGTTCCCCGGACATCCCAGCGCGCGTTCATCGGCGTGAAGTTCCCTTTACCCCAGTAGCGCCACTGCCACAAACCGTTGTCCGGTAAAAAGTCGTTAGCCTGGCCGTCCAGATGCAGCTCAAAATTGCCCATCTCGTTTTCATGCGCCCGCAGAATGGCTTGCAGGCGGCCGTCCACGCCCTTTTGCGTGAGCTTCACGCCCGCCAGCGGCCAGCGGATCTCATCGATATCCAGCGAGTCAATGATGCGTCCGCGCGAGCGCAATAGTGCGCCGGGTTCAAACGTAAGCTGCGGATCGTAAAGGCTGCCGGTCAGCTTCGCCGGGAGTCTGGCATACAGGATCAGATCGTTTTGCTTGGCTTCCCCGCTCAGGTGCAGCGGCATAGCGCTGTTTTCCATACTGAGCGAGCCGGGACCGATATTCAGCACCGCGTTGCCCTTACCCGCGTCCCCCTGGGTCAGCACGTTGAGCCGCCCCGTGAAGGTGGCTTTCTCCAGCCCCTGCTGCCAGTTATCCACCTTCAGGCCGATGCGACCGCTCATCGGCATACCGGAGGCTGACCAGTTCCAGCGCCCGTCGCTGATGGTCAACTGCTGAGCGGTGATCTGCCACGGTAAATCGAGCAGCGGATCGGGGTTGTCCCGCGCCATAACCACCAGCTGGCCCTGATTATCCTCCCAGTCCAGATCGGCATCGACCAGCGAGGATAACTGTGGCACGTTAAAGGTCGCGACCGTATGCCCTTTCACCGGTACGCCGTCCGGCACCAGCGGCAGGGTAAATTCACCGACCAGCTTCACGGGCTGCGACTGGTCCGGCAGCTGCACATCGAACTGGCTGATGGAGAGCGTCTGGCCGCGCAACCGCCCCTTAATGCTCACCTGCTCGCCTTTATAGGTGATGTCCTGGCGGGCTGGCGTCAGTGAGGCATGCAGCTCACCCTCCCACTGCTGCCAGGGAGAAAGGGTAAAACGGTGGATGGTCAGCCAGGTGTTGGGCAGGATGGCCTGCCACTGCGCCAGCGTTTTCGGCGCCACCGTAGACGGCGCCGATTGCGGTAATTTGCTCAGGCAGACAGAGTTAAGTTCAAGTGCGCCAATATCCAGATCCCAGCGGCTGGGGTGTGACAGGGTCACGTTTTCCACGCGGGCAATTTCGCACTCTTCTACCAGATAACGGAGATCGGGGATGATCAGGGCGTGGCGCGTGAGCCGAGGGCTTTTTTCAAATGCGATGCGTGTTCCAACGGGAAGCCAGATCCCGGCGAGCGTGGGCACCCACTGGGCGAGCGTCATCAGCAGCGTCAGCGGCACAAGAAATAGCAGCAGTAATAGCGCGATTGCGGCTTTGTATTTACCCTTCATGGGCAGTTAATATCCTGATTTTGCGAAATAAATAAGCCGTTCTTGCCGCTCATTGTCGCATGTTTAGCCAGTCAGTTGAAGGTAATGCCATTTTTAAGAGTAGATGCTCTACAATAATTCATAGAACTTATTGATTTCAATGAATTTTGAAAAATTGTAAGATAATTTTAAACATGCTAACGTGGTTCCAAAATCACTGGAGAAAGTCTTATGAAACTCGCGGTATATAGCACAAAGCAGTACGACAAAAAGTATCTGCAACATGTTAACGAGACGTACGGTTTCGATCTTGAATTTTTCGACTTTCTGCTGACTGAAAAGACGGCTAAAACCGCCCACGGCTGCGAAGGCGTGTGTATCTTCGTTAACGATGACGGTAGCCGACCGGTACTGGAAGAGTTGAAAAAACAGGGCGTGAAATACATTGCCCTGCGCTGCGCGGGCTTTAACAACGTCGATCTCGATGCCGCCAAAGAGCTGGGTCTGAAGGTTGTTCGCGTTCCGGCCTATTCTCCGGAAGCCGTGGCAGAACATGCCGTCGGGATGATGATGTCGCTCAACCGTCGTATTCACCGTGCCTATCAGCGTACCCGTGATGCCAACTTCTCTCTGGAAGGGCTGACCGGCTTTACCATGTACGGTAAAACCGCAGGCGTGATCGGTACCGGCAAAATTGGTGTGGCCGCCCTACGCATCCTGAAAGGATTTGGCATGCGCCTGCTGGCGTTTGATCCGTATCCAAGCGCCGCTGCGCTGGAGCTGGGCGTGGAGTATGTCGATCTGAAAACGCTCTTCTCGCAGTCTGATGTTATCTCCCTGCACTGTCCGTTGACCCCGGAAAACTATCACCTGCTTAACCAGTCGGCGTTCGACCAGATGAAAGACGGCGTGATGATCATCAATACCAGCCGCGGCGGACTGATCGACTCTCAGGCCGCTATCGAAGCGTTGAAAACGCAAAAAATCGGCGCGTTGGGTATGGACGTGTATGAGAACGAACGCGATCTGTTCTTTGAGGATAAATCTAACGACGTGATTCAGGACGACGTGTTCCGTCGCCTGTCGGCCTGCCACAATGTGTTGTTCACCGGCCACCAGGCGTTTCTGACCGCCGAAGCGCTGATCAGTATTTCGGAAACCACGCTGGGGAATTTACAGCAGCTTGATAAGGGCGAAGCGTGCCCTAACGCGATCGTTTAAGACCGTCAGGCCGGGTGGCGGTAACCTCTGCCCGGCCAATAATAAGCCCATCAGAAAAATAAGCACAGGTTAACTATTACGATGGGTAACTTTCATCGTAAATATAACAATCAAGGATATGACTGTTCCGGTGTGACCATATCAGAATGAGGCTCTGCTGAAGGCTGCGTGATTTGCTGCACTATCGTAACCAGTTGTTCAAAAACAGCTCTCATTTGCGTCGGGTAGGTTAAAGACAACCAGGTTGCCAGCACTGCTCCAGCCAAAAAGCCCAACTTCATACACCATCCCTAATAAATTTAGCGAGATACAAGCTTTAACGTATGTGTGGTGCCAGGTGCCTCCCGGTGAGTCGTTGGTCAGCCACCTTGACCCGCTACTGATTGCCTAAGCTACACGTGCTGTTTAGCCCCTCCGCACAGGGGGATTCACCACGCGAGAAAAATAACACAGTGCCCCGGCTGGTTTAGGGGATATTTCGTTTAAAAATAAATAATGACCATACAAAATTAATCTATAACTGTTTTCAGGAACCCTTCTACACTTTAAGCGGATATATCAGTAATAAGATTAATATAAGTCAGTTTTATTACGTCCCTAAATGCTGGGCTATTTACTTAGCCTTCACACATGTTGCCATTAGCAGAGGAGTCTGAAATATGGCATTCGTAACAACGAAAGATGGTGTCAGTATTTATTACAAAGACTGGGGTCCGAAGGATGCGCAGCCGATCGTTTTCCATCACGGCTGGCCGCTGAGCGCCGATGACTGGGATAACCAGATGCTCTTTTTCCTTGCAGAAGGCTTCCGCGTCATCGCCCTCGACCGTCGTGGTCATGGTCGTTCCGACCAGGTAAGTGAAGGTCATGATATGGATCATTATGCCTCCGACGCATCAGCCGTGGTCGAAAGCCTTGATTTGCGTAATGCCGTGCACGTCGGCCACTCCACCGGCGGAGGCCAGGTCGCCAGATACGTTGCGAAGTACGGCCAGCCTCAGGGGCGAGTGGCCAAAGCGGTACTGGTCAGCGCCGTTCCTCCGCTGATGGTAAAATCAGACACGAACCCCGGCGGTACGCCCATTGAGGTGTTCGACGGCTTCCGCCAGGCGCTGGCCGCTAACCGCGCCCAGTTTTACCTCGACGTCGCCAGCGGTCCTTTCTATGGATTTAACCGAGACGGAGCAGAGGTTTCGCAGGGAACAATCCAGAACTGGTGGCGTCAGGGTATGATCGGTAGCGCCAAAGCCCACTATGATGGCATTAAGGCATTTTCAGAAACCGACCAGACGGACGATCTCAAAGCCATCACGGTTCCCGTCCTGGTGTTGCAGGGTGATGACGATCAGGTCGTCCCGTATAAAAATGCCTCCCTTCTTCAGGATAAGCTGCTCGCAAACAGCGAGCTAAAAATCTATCCAGGCTTCCCGCATGGGATGCATACCACGCATGCAGATACCATAAATGCCGATATCCTGACGTTTATTCGCTCATAAAGACGTTGATTATCCATAAAACAACCGGGCACCACGCCCGGTTCTCTTTTGCGGCAAGAATTGAGCGACCATTTCAGGAAGAAACGCTTACAGGAGTTTGATTTTTACTTCATACCCCTCCAGGCCTGTCATGGCCTCACGAGCGATAAACTCAATTTCAGATACTTCCTGCCCTGTTTTTTTTCGTAATTCTGCAATTTTTTTGGCTATAAGCGCTGAAATTTCTTCCTCTGCCTTTTGCGTCATTGCGTCAACTTTCATATTTACCTCTTGCGGCCGTTTACTGTTTCCAGTATCTAACTGGTTTTAACCATAACCCTATGTAAAGCGTAGACTATCTGCGTTACGTATGCTGCCTTCACCTTGAGATGAGGGGCAGATGGGGCCATTGCATTTAAATATGCATTTAGATTGCATTATTTGAATAAGCTGTTATTGTGCCAACGCCTTAGAGCACATAAACATAAGAAAAGATTTGACTCAAACTCGCCCCGCACCAGGGGCATTTTTTTTGCTCCCTATAAGCAAAAACCCGCCATGAGCGGGTTTCTGCGTTATTCGGAAAGATTATTTGAAGACTTCTGCTACGGCCTGGAAGTTAGGGCCATGCTCTCGAGCAGCGATGATGACATAGTATTTCCCGCCCTTCTCATCTGCCAGTTTCGAGAGTTTTTGATGAAGATCTGAAGGTGAAGAAATTTGTCCACCTGAAGCCCCTACAGATACATTGCCCAGGTATTCAAGTTTGAAGTGGTGCGCTTCATCTTTGGAAATCATATCTGCCGCAGATGCGCCAAAGCTTGCAACTGTTAAAGCCAATACACTCCCTAATAGTGCTTTTTTCATATCATTCCTCCTGTTAATAAATCTATCTATTTAACATTAGCATCAAATATGGGAATGATCCGTGCCAATGTCGTAGAGAGACTGAGCGATAAGCGTCGCCTGTTGAGCATTATTACCTGCCCTCTCTGACGCAACCTGCGATTACAGCAGGTTCATCTACTATACTGACCTGTGCAGTTAGCATTTATCTGCCCGGTTGCGCGTAAGGTAACCGAAACTTACCTGTACCATGACCATCAGGAGAACAATATGCACACGAGTAAAACCCTGAAAAGGCTGCTAGCCGTATCAGCAGTTGCAGCAATGTTCAGCACCGTTGGCGTACAAGCCCAGACGACAAGCGCCGCGCAAACTAACGCTGCGGGCCAGGCTCAACCGGACGCCAGACTCAGCTCCGGCGACGAGAAAGCGTTAAAGGACATGGCGCAGGCCAATATCAACGAAGTCGCCGCCGCCAGGCTCGCCCTGGACAAGGCCCAGACCAGTGAAGTGAAAACATTCGCCCAGAAAATGGTCGACGACCACGGCGCCGCCCTGACCAAAGTGCAGGCCGTTGCCCAGAAAAAGGGCGTAGAGCTGCCGACCGAGCCAGACGCCGCCCATAAAGCCCTGAACTCAAGGCTTGAAAACCAGCGCGGTGACGCTTTTGACAAAATGTATATGGAATATGCTGGCGTGAAGGACCACGAGAAGGTGCTGTCGAAGCTTAAGAGCGACGCCAGTAAAATCGACGATCCGGATGTGAAGGCTCTGGCCAACGAGCACACGCCAGTCGTTGAGCAGCATCTGAAGTCTGCCGAGCAGATGTCAACGCGTGCTGGCGCATCAGCCGATAAATAAGTGCGTCGGTGAAACGACTACTGCAAAATAAAGTGGGGCCCGCAGGCCCCACGCTTATTTCACCTTCCTGATGAATTATTCCGGCAACGCGTAGACAACCACCTGATCGCCTACCTGATCCTTCAGGATCGTGTTCCCGCCAGCCACGAAGGCCACATACTGCCGACCCTTATATTCATACACGGACGGGTTCGCTACCGCTGGAGCTTCTGCCTGATCGGACCACAGCTCCTCACCGCTCTCTACCGAGTAGGCACGCACTTTGGCATCCATTGAAGCACCGATGAAGATCACGCCACCCGCCGTCACTGCCGGGCCACCAATGGTAGGCGAACCCCAGCTTTCCGGCATGAAGAAGCCATACTGCTGTGAGGCGCCAACCGGACGACGCCATTTCACATCGCCCGTGTGCATGTCTATCGCCACGATTTCACCAAACGGCGGTTGCCAGCACGGCATGCCCAGCCAGTTGCTCGCCACCAGCAGACGCATACCGTACGGGGCGCCTTCCTGTGGGGCAAAGCCGCTTTCGTTGCCGGAGTCTTTGTCCGCGTTATCGTAATCCTCACGGCTGTAGAGCTTCACGTACTGAACGATATGCGAGGTGTTGACGATGGCGATCTGTTTTTGCGGATCGAACGCCACCCCGCCCCACTGCACGCCGCCGGCGCTATCGGGATAGGTGAGCGTGCCTTCGCCTTTGGTGGTAGGCGGAGTATACATTCCCTCATAGGTCAGGTTATCCCACAGGCGAGAGCACTGGCCGCCACCGACGATATCCGCCAGCTTCCAGATTTCCGGCTTTTTCGACTGGTCGAGCAGCGGCGCAGGTTTGGTCGGGAACGGCTGTGTAGGCGAGAGAACTTCGCCCTGGACCGAACCATCACCCTGCGGAACCGGACGCTCTTCGATTGGCCATACGTCCTCCCCGGTCAGGCGGTTAACCACAAACAGGAAGCCCTGCTTGGTGGCCTGAACCAGCGCCGGGATCTGCTTGCCGTCTACGGTGATATCCATCAGCGTCGGGGCAGAGTTGATGTCGTAATCCCAGACGTCGTGGTGTACCCACTGACGGGACCAGACCACTTTACCGGTGTTGATGTCCAGCGCGGTGGTGGAGGTGCCAAGCGGAATTGCGTCGACGCGGTTGCCGCCCCAATAGTTGGGAGACGGCGATGAGACCGGGAGATAGACCAGCCCATTGGCCTCATCGGCGGACATGTGCGTCCAGACGTTGGCGGTACCGGTACGCTTGCGGATCTCTGCCGGTATCGCCTCAAAGGTCCATTCAAGCTTGCCGGTCTGGGCGTTGACAGAAAATACGGTACCCGGAGGCGCTTCGGCATAGGCCCAGTCTTTCCCGGCCCAACCCACCAGCAGATGGTTGCCAACGACGGTTGGCGGTTGCAGGACAGAGAGCGGATACTTGGCGTTAACGGTGTTCCACTGATTCAGATCCAGCACCCCGTTCTCCGCAAAGCCGCTGCACGGTTTGCCTGAATCGGCGTCCAGCGCAAAGAGCTTGCCGTCAACGGTGCCCATATAGACCATCTTCTGGCACGCCTCTCCCTTCACCGGATTTTTGGCCTGCCAGTAGGAAACGCCGCGGTTTTTCAGCACCGGCTGGGTCAGTGCCTTGCGCGACGATTTGGTGTCATAGTGCCACTTCTCTTTACCCGTGCCCGGATCCAGCGCAATCAGGCGATCAAAAGGGGTACCGATGTAGAGCGTGTCGTTAGCGAAAATGGGCGTTGCGGACCACACGGTCGCTGGCGTATCACCTTTACCATCCGAGACGTCGCCGGTATGGAACTCCCAGACTTTCGTTAATTTACTGACGTTATCCGCCGTGATCTGGGTAAGCGGGCTGTATTTCTGCGCGTTAAGCTGGCCGTGGAAGCTGTCCCAGGTTGGCGTGCCGGGCACCAGCGGCGTCGCTGGCTGGCTGGCCGAGGCGACTTTCTTTCCGTCACCGCTACCGGTTGAGGCATCGTCTGTGGTTTTTGTGGTTCCAGGCGCCTGCTGATCGGCCGCATCAATATTCAGTGATTCCTGGGTCCCCTGAGAGGCCTCAGCGGCTTTATCCTGCGCCTGCAGCGCGAACGGGGTGACCAGCAGCGCCAGCGCCGTCATGCTGACTTTTATGAAGGGATAATGCTTATCGTTATGCACGGGCGGCTCCTCAGGTTCTGACGGAATGGTTGTAACGGGCGGAATGGCTGCTCAGCATAATCAGACCAATCAGGCCGACCACCATGGCTGCCGTTATGATGTACTGGTGCAGCAGCGCGGCGGCAAAACCAATACCCGCCAACACCACCAGGGTGACAATAATCAGGAAAACACGCGCCCCGCGCCCCGATGCCGCACGTAACACAAAGATCAGTATCGCCAGCACCGCGCTGGCAATGGCCACGCCCAGTGCGCCAATGGTGCCTGTGACGCCGGTAAGCGGCGTCCACCAGGCGTATAGCGCCACCGCGAAGCCTATAACCGCGGCCAACAGCAGCAAAATAGTGCCGACGCGCGAAGATTGAGAATGCAACATACCAGGAATCCCCCTCTAAAAAATGCAAAATGGACCAACATTAAGGCGTTTTCGTGGATATATGTCCCTGCTGTTCGCGCGTGCAATGGCTATTAAAACAACGCGACGTGAAAAACGGCGGCATATTTCCCTAAACGTAACTGAGTATAGAAGAGGATTTTTTAAAGGGGCGTTTATCCGGCGAGTACCCTTCCTCACGTTGAGCCCATAAGGCAGTGTGTTTCGCTAAAAACGCTCGGGCGAGGTTTATTGTCTGCTTTGAGCGAGGGACAAACGCTGGGGTGTAAAAAAAAATCGCCAGATGGGGTAGTAAAGGCTAGATTTAATTCAGGCATAACTGGTATGACCACATAAATAAGGCTCTATGAATGCGTTCAGTCATAATACCCGTCAATGAAGGTGGATTTCTGGCAGCCACAATTTGGGAAAGAAGCGATGCCAAAGCGATAGTGCTCCTTCATCCGGCAACGGCGGTTGTACAGGGGTTTTATAAGGGATTCGCAGAATATCTTTTTAACAGAGGATTCAACGTCCTCACATACGATTATCGCGGCACCGGCCTCTCTAAATCCGGGCTGGTCCGTACTTACCGCGTTTCGATGTCTGACTGGATCGACCAGGACGTCGGATGTATAACCGCCTGGGCTAAAGCACATTTTCCAGAGCTTAGCCTGTTGGCGGTAGGACACAGTGTGGGCGGGCATGCCGTTCTGCTTTCAACAGCCACCCACGCCCTGCAAGCTGCGGTCATTGTAGCCTCACATGCCGGGGTGACGAGCACCATCAAACGCACCACAGAAAAGGTGCGTGTCTGGTGCGTATTACGTGTTCTGGCTCCGATTCTGTGCCGTATCTTCGGTTACATGCCTGCCAGGCGCCTGGGGCTGGGTGAAGATTTACCGGCGCCAGTCATGCTTCAATGGGGGCGCTGGAGCGCAATGCCTGGATATTTCTACGATGATCCACACTGGAATGCACGCCAGCGGGCTAGTGAGATCACCCTACCCGTGCTGGTAATGGGATTTGATGACGATCCCTGGGCTAACCGTGAAGCTATTGCGCGGCTGATGGAGCCAGTGCAACAAGCAAAAATAGAACGCTGCGAGATACGGCACGCAGAGTTTGGTCTTTCGTCCATTGGGCATATGGGATTTTTTCGTACACGATGTGCGGAGAAATTATGGCCCGTCGTCGGTCAATGGCTGGAGAGTCAGTGCCCGGATTGAACGACGCGTGAACATGACCTTTCTGAGTATTCAACATATTAAAACCTGCCGGCATAAAAATTTGGAAATTTAACGGAAATGGTTAAGCTTCTTAGACACATGCTTAAGGGATAGTCAGGAAATGATTGTTAACTGTATGGTCTACCGTTCAGGCCACCCCGCCGAAACCGTAGATATTGAGGATATCAGTGAAGTCATCCAGGATACCGATGCGTTTATCTGGCTGGGGCTTTGGCAGCCTGAACCTGCGTTTATGTACAAAGTCCAGGAGGAGTTCGGTCTGCACGATCTGGCCGTTGAGGATGCGCTTAATGCACATCAGCGGCCTAAAATAGAGCGTTATGGCAGCTCGGCATTTATCGTTGTAAAAACCGTCAGTGGACAGGACGACAATATTGAGTTTGGCGAAACGCATTTGTTTGTGGGCCGAAACTTCCTTATTACGGTGCGCCATGGTGCTTCAGTGAGCTATGCACCTATACGCGCCCGTGCTGCTGAGGCCCCGGACATGCTTTCGTACGGTCCGGCTTATCCTCTTTACTGTATTCTGGATTTTATTGTTGACAGTTATGCAGAGCTGACTGCGCGCCTCAACACCAAAATTGGTGATATAGAAGCGACACTTTTTCACAGTGAATTTGACCGTGAAGCTATTCAGGACGTGTATTCCCTCCGCCGTAATCTACTCGGGCTTCGCAACGCCGCTCAGCCAGTAGAAGAAATCTGTACAGAGCTTATCCGCATTCATGAAGAACTTATTCCAAAACCCCTCAGGGCGTATTTCAGAGATATTCAGGATCACGCAAGCCATGTAGTAACGGATGTAAATGACATGCGTGAGCTGCTAAGCAGCGCGATGCACGTTAACCTGGCACTGGTTTCAGTGCAGCAAAACGAAGTCGTGAAGAAACTGGCCGGTTGGGGGGCCATCCTCGTGATCCCGACGGTAGTCTTTAGCATGTATGGTATGAACTTCGAACATATGCCGGAACTGAAGACGCTCTTTGGCTATCCGGCTACGGTCGCTGTCACGCTGGGAGCCTGTGTATTACTGTGGCTTCGGCTCAAACGCTCTCGCTGGCTTTGATTGATAAGCGATCTGATAGTTTTTGGTGTCGTGAAGTACAGTAAAGCCTCACGCTTATGTCGATTATGCCACGACACCATACCCTATCCGTTATTTCCCCTGCATATGTCGGTACATTCCTGTTCACCGGGACCCGGTTTCTCAATCCGGGATCGCCCGCTCCACCGTTTATAAAATCCTGAAAAACGAGGCTATCACAGGGCAAGGTCACTCGTTATTCTAAATTATCAAACCACATCGATAATTATTATATTTGTTTATGATTCATTGAGCTCAGATGTGAATTTATATTGACGGACGTAAACATTATTTTTTCACACATGGATGGTTAATATGAAAAGGGTTTTTATGACGGCTGCATTAACGGGTTTATTTGTCAGTAATAATCCGTATGCAGAAGAAAGCTATCTGGTCTATAACCCACATAATATTGCGGTATTTGAAGTGCGTTTCTTTAATGTTGGCGACGGCCCCTTTATGCCGGACTGGCCGAATGCGTCTGAGTCAACCTGGGATCTTGGCCAGCAACAAAAAGAAAAAATACTCGATGCTATGCGTTACTGGGCTGAGGTTATTACCCCCAGCCCGGGGCAACTGCCTGCCATTATCAATGTGGGGACGTTTAACGACGAGAATGCCGCAAGTTCCAGCGATTCAGTTACCGACGGCATTATAAGTCTGACGCAGTTGCAAGGCGCATTGAACGGCATTGATACCGGAGAGCTGACCTTTGGTTCCCACGCCCAGTTCATCATGGGCAAACTGGATTTTGATAACGTTCCCTATGTGCCCGCGCAATTGCCGCGCACTGGAAAGGCCGATCTGGTCAGCGTCGCTGTTCATGAGCTGGCACATGGACTGGGAATATCCAATATGGTTACCGATCTGCAAGGAAGTGGCACATTCACGCCTGCTTTTGATACCGTGCCTTTTGGCTCCTGGACCAGCCATCTGCGCGATGACCGTGGCAATCCTGCCCGGCCAGGGCAAGTAATATTGTGTAATGGATGCAATAACAGATGGGATCCACAAGGCTTTGATGTACGGCTTGATAAAGGCTATTTCACCGGCAGGCATGTGGATGAAGTCCTTGCAGGCGCCATGCCTGGCGTGCCGGTGAAAATGTTAGCAGACGACGGCTCGGTCGATGATAACTACATGAGCCATATCGAGCTGAAAAACAGCATGATGAGCCATCAGAACTACCGCAATTACACCACGTTTATGGAAGCGGAACTGGCGTTGCTGCAGGATATGGGATATCAGATTGACCGGCGTAACTTTTTCGGTTTTTCGCTATATGGCAACGGGCAAACGCTCGTTAACCGCAATGGCTATTTTCAGCGTAATCAGCAGGCGGATGGCTATCTGGCTGGTCAATACAATACCGCTAATCTGGGAGTTGGCCTGCATGTGTATGGCAGTAATAACCATATCTTTCAACAAGCGGACCTGTTGACGTCAGGGGCTGGCGGCGCGGGCATCCGTATAGATGGGCAAAATAACACCCTGAGCATCGATCCCGATGTACGGATATACGCCGATGGCGTTAATGGCCGTGGGGTGATGTTTGCCTACGGTAAACAGCACAGCCTTATTCAACGTGGCGACGTTCAGGCACTGGGAGCCAGTGGCGTCGGTATCAGTTTTGATTTTGGCAATAACCTCCTGGGTAACGAGGTGGACTATCGCGGATCCTGGCTTCATATCGTGGACGGCTATTACGATGCGTTATTACCCGAGTTGCAGGGAGCGCTGGTAGACAATGCCGACATCAGCGGACGGGTTGCCGGTAAAGGCGCGGCGATTTATATATCACCGAACGCGCTGGTCGGTAATATAAATATATTAACGGGTGCCCGGCTGGAGGGTGATATTTATTCGGACTACGCCCAGCGGGATGACTATGGCCAACAGCGGTTAACGCTTCTTACCTTCGGTCGGAAGGCCAATGCGTACGGGCAAGCGACGGAAGCTGCCGATGCTGATTTCAGCTTTACGTACCGCGGAAACATTGAAGGTATCAATAATCTGGCACTGGACGCGCACGGAGGGAAAACCTCGCTTAACGGCGATTTCCAGATTTACAGCATGACTATCGCGCCAGGTGCCAGCCTGTCCGGCAACGCCAGCTATACGCTTAATGAGGAAGGCCGCTTTGTAAATAACGGGATCCTTGCGCCGGGTAATTCACTTGGGCAAATCAAAATATCCGGTGCTTATCAACAGGGGAATACCGGGCAGTTGTTGTTGGAAGTCGACGGGCGCGGCAGGCATGATACTCTGCAAGTGGACGGTCACGCACAATTTGACGGTCAACTGTCGTTTGCGCCGCAGCCGGACTGGTACGCAACAAACTGGCGTCTGAATACGCAAGATTTGCTAAAAACGGACGCTTCCGACGGCAATTTCAGTGCGGTGAACAGCGTGCTCCGTTCACCCACGCTAACGCTGCAAACAACGCCACAGGGAAAGAATGGCTGGCAGCTCTCAATGCTGCGCGCTTCAAACGCATACAGCCGGTATGCGCAGGACGCTAATGCGCGGCAGGTAGGGCAAGCACTGGATAAAATTGTGGCGGAAGCTAAGTCGGATATACAACCGCTGTACCGTACTCTGGATTTCTCAGCCACTGATGGCGGGAGTATCAGCAATGCCTTGCCGCAACTTTCTGCGGGCGCCTACAGCGCCATGTTCGCAAGTTCCCTGCAGCGTGAACAGCAGATAGCGCGGATCGTTGGCGGGCCAAATCCTGTGGTTATGCCGAAGCAACTGACGGAAGGCGAATGGCGCAGCTTTGCCATACCCTTTGGCGGCGGCTTCTGGCAACAGCGTCAGGGTGACAGTGTAGGGTACGACGCCAGCAGTTATGGCATTGTATTCGGTGCTGAAAAACAAAACGATGAGAATCACAACTGGATTTATGGCTTTCATGGTGCGGTCAGCGGTCAGTCGGTGACGGTGAAATCACCAGAAACCGCAACCGGGAAAACCACTGCTTTCGATCTGGGTGTTCATGCTCGTTACGGCGCTGAAAGGTCCGAAGGAATGTATTTATTCGGCACTGGCCGATTGGGTATTGAAGCCAGCTGGCTGGACAGAAACATTAATGTAGAAACTTACGGAGCAAGCCACCATGCCACCTGGACCGGATTGTCAGGTTCTGTTACGGCCGGCGGAGGCTATCGATGGGCGCTGAATAATAATGTGAACGCCGGACCGGTAACGTCATTGAATTACACCACATTACATCGTCCCGGCGTGAAGGAAAGCGGCAATGACGGCAGCCGACTGATGCTGGGTTCGCAGACCTTCGATTCTCTGAGATCAAGTATCGGGGTGAATGGTAACTGGAATGTACCCCTCGCTTCAGGGGCATCGTTCGCAGCTGAGCTGCAGCTCACCTGGGATCATGAACTGCTTGATGGCAACGTAGTGCAACAAGCCTCTTTCGCCAACTATCGAAGCACAGGGTTTAGTTCCAGGAATCAGGTGACTGGTCGTGACACTCTGGGTGTTAAGGCAGGTATGAGCTATAAAATCAACGCTGATGTCGAATTGGGCATCGGGGTTGAAAGCGAAATGTTTCGTTCTGGCTATGACTCGATTGCAGGTAATCTTTCAGCCACATGGCGTTTCTGATGCCTGAGGACGAGAAAATAATAGGACTGGCCCTGTCCCCGGCGTTGCCGGGGTATTCCTGAAGGCTTTTGATATCAAAAATGGCTTGTGTCGCCCTGGCCATGCTCACCTGAACCTCTAACCCGCTTAAGCTGGATCTCTTCACCACGTTGCCAGGCATCCGCTCCCTTAGCAACTGGGTGCGCCACAATATCCTTACGTTCTTCTTTGATGGCTTGCGTGCTCACGTCAAAGCGTCGATCTCTGTCCGCCAGAAGTTTAGGGTCTAACTGCCCTTCCCCGGTAAAGCCCATCATCAGTGCCGGAATGCCGAGCGGCAGCTTTTTATCGCGGTCGGTGTGCCAGGTATGCCAGGTCTTGCCGTAGGTATTCACAATTTTGCTCATCAATGCTTTGTCAGCCACTGCAGGTAAACCTGGAGCAATCAGGCTGCCGGATTTCACTTCATATTGATGGCTGTGCCACAATTTTTTTTCTTCCGGCGGCAGTGTGTTAAACAAACGCTCACTAATAATGTACTCAACGCCCATTAAACGGGCATCTTTGGTGTTACCGTCGTAGATCACCGCCTGCATCACGTCTTCATTCAACACGGTTACATAATGATGGGCTTCCATCTGGCCATTTTTATCCCCGCTATAAAAATGGAAACCGTCAAGGTAGGCACTCATTGCATCAATGGGCGGACGGGACTGGATAAGCTGAGCACCGGCTTCAAGCGTGCTCGTCCCGACGGAGGTTTTTACACCCGGAAGAGGCGTATTTGAAGGGGTATTGTTCGCGCCACAACCCACTAACGTCAGGCTCGACAATAATAAAAGCGATAATGGTTTCATTGACCCTCCCTGTAAAAGTCACTTTACTGAAAGTAGTACATTCGCGCAGACACGCCAGGAGAGTTTTTATTAAACCATCCGGCAAACTGGCGTACGTTCCGTTTAAGAACACCATTTAAATACTGGCAGAAAGAGCATCAGAGATTTTTCAGCCGCGAAGGCCATTTTTCTGAAGATATGGAGTTGATCGCAGAAGAGTTTGAAGTGGTTGAGATCCTGTAGGACAAAGTAAAGGGGCTGGCGTTTGATCAATTGCCATTTATATCAATGTCCGCTTCTGGCACAAAACAGCCATTAACATTCATCGAATTCTCAGTAAATCTGAATACCGGGTCGTATACCGCGGCGAAAGCATTTCACGCTTCATCTGCCATTGCTGCTGTATGCCCTGCCCGGCAAAATAAAGCGTACCCTTTCCATCTTTCGCGTTCAGACGATCCAGCACTTCCATCAGCTTTTCACTTCCGGCACGCGGCGCGCTATTGTCAAACAAATTGAGCTGGGCAACGCCCTGGCTGAAGAAGTCCCCGAGCATAATGCCGGCTTTCTGGTAGCGGTGGCCCTCCTTCCAGATTTTGTCGAGGCACTTTACCGCGGCGTTGATAATGTCGCGGGAGTCCTGAGTGGGTGTGAGAAGCGTCATTGAGGCACTGTTGCCGTAATAGGGTTCGTTCAGAGCGAACGGAGAGGTCTTTACGAACGCCGAGATAAAGCGGCAATACTGGTGCTCGCCACGTAACTTCTCAGCGCCACGGGCCGCATAGCTGCATATAGCCTGGCGCACCTGCTCGTATTCTGTCACGCGCTCACCGAATGACCGACTACAGACGATCTCCTGCTTTGTCGGTGCAAACTCTTCCAGATCGAGGCACGGCTCGCCGCGCAGCTCCCGGACCGTTCGCTCCAGCACTACATTGAAGTGCTTGCGGATAATCCACGTGCTCTGCTCTGAGAGATCCAGCGCCGTTTTGATACCCATCGCATTGAGCTTCTTGCTGATGCGCCTGCCCACGCCCCATACGTCCTCTACAGGCACGATAGCCAACAACCGGCGCTGGCGGTCGATATTGGATAAATCAACCACCCCACCCGTCTGCTGCTGCCATTTCTTCGCCGCGTGATTTGCCAGCTTCGCCAGCGTCTTCGTCTGGGCTATGCCAACGCCGACCCTCAGGTGAGTACGCTTCAAAACCGTTTCGCGGATCTCCTTGCCAAAATCAGTCAGGTCCCGGCAATTACGAACCCCGGTGAGATCACAAAAGGCCTCATCAATGGAATATATTTCGACGCGAGGGCTTATTTCTTCCAGCGTGGTCATTACCCGGCTGGACATGTCAGCGTAAAGTTCGTAGTTACTGCTGAAGCAAACCACGCCGGCGCGCCGGAACAGGTCTTTCTGCTTAAAGTATGGCGCCCCCATGGTAACGCCAGCGGCTTTGGCCTCTGCGCTGCGCGCTATCACGCAACCGTCGTTATTTGAGAGGACAACCACCGGTCGGCCTCTCAAATCTGGCCTGAATACCGTCTCGCATGATGCATAGAATGAATTCACATCACAGAGCGCAAACATATCAGCTGGCCGATTTAACAATAAAAGTGACCACACCAAAAACGTCCAGCGTGTCTTCACTGCCAACGATAATCGGTGAATAAGCGCTGTTCATCGGATTGAGTTGAACATTAGGCCGCAGTTGCAGGCGCTTAACGGTGAATTCCCCTTCCACCGCGGCGATGACGATATCGCCGTGCTCAGCCGTTCGGGAACTATCGACCACCAGTAAATCGCCGTCGCTTATTCCCCCTTCAATCATTGAATCACCCGCGGCTTTAACGAAATACGTCGAGCTGGGGTGGGCAACCAGAAGTTCATTAAGATCAATGCGCTGCTCCACATAATCGGCAGCCGGGCTTGGGAATCCGCACTGAACTAAATCGCTGAAAAGTGGAAGCGCGATAATCTCACGCAGTTCTGTAGGTCTGATAAATTCCATTACGCATACCTCTAATACTGTTTTTATATACAGTAGTTTTGTTTTGAAGCACGCGCAAGGCAGCTGAACCGTAGCGACTGTTTAAACCTTCACCGTTTCGTTTGTAAGTTTCTCTCTGGCTTCAAATTATGGTTTTTGTAAATTTTACGATTAAACGCTTCGACTGCTCGTTTTAAAGGCTAAATGAATAGATTGTCATCAACATAAACAAGGTGAAGGGCGGCATGGCATTTCTTTAGCCGGAATGCCGTTTGACTGTACCCATATACAGTAGTATTTTTACGTGCAGACAGAATCGCACAATTAATATTCATAGGGAAAAAATAATGTTTGTTGAACTGGTTTATGACAAGCGAAACGTACAGGGGCTGGAGGGAGCCAGGGAGATAATTCTGGCTGAACTGACAAAACGTGTGCACCGGATTTTTCCTGATGCCAGCGTGACGGTTAAGCCAATGCAGGCGAATGGCCTGAATAGCGATGCCAGCAAAAGCGACCGGGAAAAGCTGAACCGTATGCTTGAGGAAATGTTTGAAGAGTCGGACATGTGGCTGACGCAAGAGTAACAAGGTTAACAAATACCAGCCCACCGCGGAAAAACCGGGCGCAATGCCCGGTTCTGTTTTCAGCCAGTAATGCCTTTAATCACTCACCCGCGGTTATCCAGCATCGGTTCATTTCTCGGATCGTGCCCGCAAGATAAAAACGCCTCCCGGAATTTCTGCCCATTTTCTCGCGTTATCTTGCACAAAATACAGCTTTTGCATGTCGATCAAGTCATCTTATCCCTGCCCTATACTTTGAGTATGACATCCGACTGGAGGTTTCTATGTGTGGACGCTTTGCACAAGCCCAAACCCGTGAAGAATACCTGGCCTACCTTGCCGACGAAGGCGATCGCGACATCGCGTATGACCCGGCCCCCATTGGCCGGTACAACGTCGCGCCCGGTACCAAAGTCCTGCTGCTGAGCGAACGCGACGAACTACTGCACCTCGATCCGGTGTTCTGGGGCTACGCACCTGGATGGTGGGACAAAGCACCACTGATTAACGCACGTGTAGAAACCGCGGCCACCAGCAGAATGTTTAAACCTCTGTGGCAACATGGCCGGGCGATCTGTTTTGCCGATGGATGGTTCGAATGGAAGAAGTCAGGTGACAAGAAACAACCCTACTTCATCCACCGGGCCGACGGTCAGCCAATCTTTATGGCGGCGATCGGAAGCACACCGTTTGAGCGCGGCGATGAAGCCGAGGGATTTCTGATTGTGACGTCTGCGGCTGATAAAGGCCTCGTCGACATTCATGACCGCAGGCCACTGGTTTTGTCACCAGAAGCGGCACGCGAGTGGATGCGACAGCATGTTGGCGGGAAAGAAGCTGAAGAGATAGCTTCAGATGGTGCAGTGCCCGCCGATAAGTTCGTCTGGCATGCGGTAACGCGTACAGTAGGAAATGTAAAAAACCAGGGGAGGAATTTGATAGAGCAAATAGAAATCAAATCTGATCTTAGTTAGACCTGCACTTTTTAGATGGGATAATAGAACCCTTCCCTCTATTGAAGTCAAAACCTTTGACAGCTTCTGTCATTTTACGAGACAAATTATTTCCTTGCTGTAAATCAAATTCGACGACACAGGAAAAATTTGGATTGGCTAATCTAATCTGTATGGCCTCCCAGATGGCTAAAATAAGATTTGCTTAAAAGATCTACACGTGCCTTAATGATGCGGTTGGTTCGATGCAATGTGAATCTGACTTTTCCAAAGTAGTCCTCATAACCAGGTGCTATCTCTGATATCCCCTCCTCTTGAGTCCATACGTATGCCATCATGCGTTTCTTTTCATGAACTTGTAACTTTTAAGTGTTCAAGTGGAGTTTTTATGTCATCAAAAATGATAGGTCTTGTTAAGTGGTTTAACGATGATAAGGGCTTTGGCTTCATCTCCCCACTCGATGGAAGTAAAGATATCCTTGTTCACTCTTCTTCTCTACAGGGAGAGACATTCAAAACTCTTTTTGAAGGCCAAAAAGTTAAATTTGCTGTCATTGCCGGTACCAAAGGTCCGACAGCTGCAAATGTTACGCTTTGCGATAAATAACCCCCCTCAATGACCGCTTAAGCTTCTGTGAATTAAATAATCAGAAGCGTCATTTATCGTTTGCGAATATCATTACAACAGGCCAGCATATTTACAGCACCGTCAAATTTGCTGACCGATGTGATGAAATGCAGGACTGCTGCATGAATAGTCTCAAAGCAGAAACTAACTGCTTATAAAATATTAAAGTGCGTAAGAGGTTAGGCAGCCTCCAAAAGCATCACTTCTTAGTTATTATATGAGATTTTTTAGTAATGTTGAGGGGATTTGAACAACGCGTTGCAGTAAGGGCAAACCAGTTGAGCTCCCTTTTGTACACGATTGTAACTATGCTCCGAGTCTCTTGTGCAGTTTGGACAAGGGCATTTGACTAAATAATTTCGGCGGAATTGCGTGTTTTTACGTGCAGACATAAGCTTCTCCAGTACAAATGGACTGCTACAGTACACGTTAAGGCAGAATATTGCTTGTTTTAATTTCGAAAGAGGTAACTAAACGTCAATAAATCAACCCCTTTCGAACAACCCCGGGCCATAAAACCCCCTGAAATACATGGTGATACATGAAAAAAGTAATTATTTTCTTTAATGGTAAACCAGGTAAAGTAATCACCGTACTTAAGGGCGTGACATCAATACGCGAACAATACCCTAATGGAGAAGGGATAAACCTTCCGATAATGTCAGCCGGTTTTCCCTCTTTAACAGGTGACCATGAAGTTGTCTATGTTGCATCAGATCGAGAGCTTACATCTCAGGAAATATTAGATGCAGCCAGGAAGTATCTATAAGCTTCAATATGTTCTACCAACACTGCGGATAACCTTCAGTAACAAGCATTATTAAAACAATTAGGAATTATCAGTATTGCCTACCTGGCGTAGGCTTTTTTTCATTTAGCAGACAATACATTCCTGTCTAATGTCATATATTTTTTAGGACTCGGAACATTTTTTGATTCAAACAGTCTAAAAGATATACTCACAAAGGGGGCCTTTATGACAACGCTTATCATCTCTACTATCGTGGCAATGGTACTGGCATTGATGATTTTAAGTCTGATCAAGATCGGGATCAGCGTATCGAACAATCCTGATGAACTGTAATGTATTCAAGTTTCCATAACCTCTTTATTTACTGGGCAGCCTATTCACCTTTCCTCGCAGGCAGCGCCACTCCAGCCCCGGGTACGTTCCACAATTAATTCCCTCTCCATTGGCGCAGCAGGAAGCTGCCCAGTCGTTCGCCCTGATATATAGGGTCAGCCATAAGAAAGTTATCCTGCAAATTTCGCAGAATTTAAGGATTCACTTTGGGGAGGAATTTGGAGGAGTTTCGGGGAAGAAAAAATCGAACAAAAACCGGGCATCGCGCCCGGTTCTGTTTCCACACTAAAAAGCCCTTAAACACTCAATCCACGATTCTCCAGCATCGGTTCGATCCTCGGATCGTGCCCGCGCCAGTTCCGGTAAAGTTCAGCTAAATCAGTGCTGTTGCCGCGCGACAAAATCGCCTCGCGGAATGTCTGTCCGTTTTCGCGCGTTAAACCACCCTGCTCGACAAACCACTGATAGCCATCGTCCGCCAGCATCTGCGTCCAGAGATAGGCGTAATAGCCCGCCGCGTAGCCGCCGCCGAAGATATGGGCAAAATAGCTGCTGCGATAGCGCGGCGGTACGGCTGGAAGATCCAGCCCTTCTTTTTTCAACGCGGCGGCTTCAAAGGTTTCCACGTCTTCAACGGGCTCCTGAATGCCGTGCCAGTTCATATCCAGCAGCGCGGCGCTCAGCAGTTCCGTCATGTCATAACCCTTATTAAACTGGGTCGCATTGAGCATTTTTTCCCGCAGCGCATCCGGCATCGGCTCGCCGGTTTGATAATGGCGGGCAAAGTGCGCAAACACCTGCGGATGGCTGGCCCAGTGTTCATTGATCTGCGACGGGAATTCAACGAAATCACGTGGCGTGTTGGTGCCTGAAAGCGTGGCATAGCGCTGGCTGGCAAACAGGCCATGTAGCGTATGGCCAAACTCGTGGAACAGGGTAATCACATCATCCCAGGAGATCAGCGCGGTCTGCCCGTTCGCTGGTTTTTGATAGTTGCAGACGTTATAAATCACCGGACGCGCGGCAAACTCGTAAGACTGCTCAACAAAATTCCCCATCCACGCCCCGCCCGCTTTGGAATCACGCGCGAAAAAGTCGCCGTAGAACAGCGCCATGCCTTCACCCGTGTGGTCGAAAATCTCCCACACGCGAACGTCCGGGTGATAAACCGGAATATCGAAACGCTCGACAAAGCGGATACCGAACAACTGCGTGGCGGTCCAGAATACGCCATCTTCCAGCACGGTATTGAGCGCGAAATAGGGTTTGATCTGCGACTCATCCAGCGCGTATTTCGCTGAACGCACGCGTTCGGCATAAAACGCCCAGTCCCAGGCCTGCACCGTAAAACCGCCCTGCTCGTCGTCAATGACCTTCTGAATATCCGCCTGCTCCAGCGCGGCCCTGCTGCGCGCCGCAGGAACTATCCCGCGCATGAATTCGAGCGCGGCATCCGGCGTTTTCGCCATTTGATCGGCAATGCTCCAGCTGGCATAGTTGTCAAAGCCGAGCAGCTGCGCCTGTCTTGCCCGCAACGCGGTAAGCCGAAGGATCAGGTCGCGCGTATCGTTTTCGTCGCCTTTTTGAGTGCGTTCCCAGCCCGCGCTAAACAACTTTTTACGGGTCTCGCGCAGAGACAGCGCCGCCAGCGCGGGCTGTTGCGTGGTATTCAGAAGCGGGATCAGCCAGCGATCCGTCAGCCCTTTTTCTGCGGCAGCATGAGCTGCGGCAGCCATCTCCTCCGCACTGAGTCCGTCAAGCTGGTGAACATCATCCACCACCAGCCCTCCCGCCTTATTCGCCGCCAGCAGGCGCTGGTTGAACTGGCTGGTCAGGGTGGCGGCTTCGGTATTCAGAGATTTCAGCTCGGCTTTTTCATCGGCGTTCAGACGCGCGCCCGCAAGAACAAAGTGCTGATACGTCACCTCCGTCAGTCGGCGGGATTCGGCATCCAGCGTGTCGCGATCCTGCCAGACGGCTTCCACGCGGGCGAAAAGCGTATCGTTTAGCCAGATATCGTTCGCCAGCCCGGCCAGTTCGGTGGAGAACTGCTCGTCCAGTGCCTGAAGATAATCGTTGGTGTGTGCGGACGTCATGGCGAAGAACACGCTGCTGACGCGCGACAGCATGGCCCCGCTCTTTTCCAGCGCCAGCACGGTGTTGTTGAAGTCCGGCACGGCGCTCTGCGCGATAATCGCGTCAATATCTGCACGCTTGAGGCGCATTGCTTCATCAAACGCCGGGCGATAGTGGCTGTCTTCTATCACATCAAAACGCGGAGCCTGATAAGGCAGCAGGCTAACGTCAAAGAAAGGGTTGTTGACCGACATCGTTTACTCCTGAGCACGGTATTTCTCACCAGAGTAGGCCAGCCTGCTCCGGCCTGCAATGGCGTCATACAAATGTTGCCTTAACGATGTGCCCGAGTGCGTGCTATGGTAGTACAACACAAAAAGCGTTGAGGAACAGTGAGATGATTATATTAGTTACCGGGGCGACAGCAGGTTTTGGTGAAAGCATCACGCGTCGCTTCGTCGCCAACGGACATAAGGTGATTGCAACGGGTCGTCGTCAGGAGCGTCTCCAGGAGTTGAAAGACGAGCTGGGCGACAGCATCCTGACCGCACAGCTGGACGTGCGCAACCGCGCCGCCATTGAAGAGATGATTGCCAACCTGCCTGCCGAATGGCGTGAAATCGACGTGCTGGTCAATAACGCTGGCCTGGCGCTGGGCATGGAGCCTGCCCACAAAGCCAGCGTGGAAGACTGGGAGAACATGATCGACACCAACAACAAAGGCCTGGTGTACATGACCCGCGCCGTGCTGCCGGGCATGGTTGAACGTAACCGTGGTCATATCATTAATATCGGTTCCACCGCAGGCAGCTGGCCTTACGCGGGCGGCAACGTCTATGGCGCAACCAAGGCCTTTGTACGCCAGTTTAGCCTGAACCTGCGCACCGACCTGCACGGTACCGCGATCCGCGTGACCGATGTTGAGCCGGGTCTGGTCGGTGGAACGGAATTCTCCAACGTGCGCTTCAAGGGTGACGACGCGAAAGCGGATAAAACCTATGAAAATGCGAATGCGCTGACGCCGGAAGATATCACCGAAACCGTCTGGTGGGTCGCGACGCTGCCGAAGCATGTCAACATCAACACGGTTGAGATGATGCCCGTCAGCCAGACCTATGCCGGACTCAGCGTGCATCGCGGGTAATTCACCCTTCCCGGCCTGCGGGCCGGGTATGTGATGACGGGTAAAAGAATGGTAGTATGTTCAGGTTAACTCTCTGAGAAATCACAACCCATGGCCGCTGAATCGCAACTTAATCCTACCCAGCCTGTAAATCAGCAAATTTATCGCATCTTACGCCGTGATATCGTTCGCTGCCTGATCCCACCGGGAACGCCACTCTCAGAAAAAGAGGTTTCGGTACGTTTTGACGTTTCCCGTCAGCCCGTGCGCGAGGCGTTTATTAAGCTCGCAGAAAACGGCCTTATCCAGATCCGCCCTCAGCGCGGCAGCTATGTAAATAAAATTTCGCTTTCGCAGGTACGGAATGGCTGTTTTGTTCGCCAGGCCATTGAGTGCGCCGTTGTGCGTCGCGCCGCGTCGCTCATCAACGATAACCAGTGCTACCTGCTGGAGCAAAACCTGCATCAGCAACGCATTGCCATCGACCGCAAACAGCTAAACGACTTTTTCCAGCTGGACGACGAATTTCACCAGAAACTGGCGCAGATCGCCGAGTGCCAGCTCGCGTGGGATACCGTCGAAAACATCAAAGCTACCATCGACCGCGTGCGCTACATGAGCCTCGACCATGTTTCTCCGCCAGAGATGTTGCTGCGCCAGCATCACGATATTTTCAGCGCACTGGAAAAACGCGACGTGGAAGCCGTAGATAAAGCGATGACGCTTCACCTTCAGGAAATTAGCGAGTCAGTTCAGTTAATTCGTCAGGAAAACCGCGAGTGGTTCAGCGAAGAATAAAACCTCGCCGCCCCCTTTCGGTTGCGGCGAAGTGATTAGCGGACCACTAATACCGGAATAGTGGCGTAGCGCAGGATAGTTTCAGCATTCGAGCCCAGCAGATGAGTTGTCATGCTCGGGTTTCTTGATCCAATAACAATAACGTCATATTTCCCCTCTTTGCTGAGCTGGATGATTTCATCGCGTACGTTGCCGAAACGTACTTCACAATCAATATTTTCCGGGGACATATCAAAGAGCCGTTTCAGTGCCTTCATCTTCTTATCCGACTCGGCGGTCATATACTCTTCGAACTTCTTAATATCGGCATTGAACCCCCGCAGTAACGAACGGCTGCTGTTAGGGAGAATGTTGACCAGGGTGATCGTCGCGCCTTCCGATTTCGCGAGGTTGACCGCGTGGCGTACCGCTTTATCGCTTAGATCCATTTCAAACACGTCAACAGGCATCAAAATTTTCTTATACATAAGCCTGACTCCTTTTCCGATGAAGGGTTATTTTCTGCCTCCAGAATGGCATTGTGGATATAAACAAAGCCTAAACACTTGCGTCTGGAAACTATCAATTAAGGAAAATAACTGTCCGCTTTGTAAAGCGGTGTCCTGAACCGTCAACGCCATCAGGAAATAAGAAAAAAGTGTGAGCTTGATCAAAAGCAAATAATTTCGTTTAAGAGAGGCGTATTAATAGTGCCCCGTGAACGGCAGCCGTTGAATTAGCGCCGTAACGGATAAGTGCGAGAGGAGAAAATACCATGATGACATACGACCGTAACCGAAATGCAATCACCACTGGCAGCCGCGTCATGATTAGCGGCACAGGTCAGTTCGGCGTGATTAAAGCGATCCACAGCGACGGCCTTAATGCCGAGCAGGTGCGTCGTGGTAAAACGGTTGAAGTGGAAGGATGCGAAGGTAAGTTCGAACCGATTGAGCTGATTCGCCTGGGGATGCACTAAGCTGTGCCCCGACATGCCGCCGCGAACGGCGGCATGTCAAAGCGTTAAAGCCGGGCTGCGTACTCAGCAACCGTGGCCTTCGCGCCTTTTTGCAGCAACGTTTGATAGGCCTGCATGACGGCAGCCACGAATACCGTGTCCTTCGGCAGCTCGTTACCGAAAATAGCCTCAATGCCCAACAGCGCGCTAACGCGGCTTTCACCTTCAGCGCTACCGTTTACCGCCGCCTGAATCACCGCCAGCTGCGGATCGCTCACCTCAATCGCGTTACCCTGCTCATCCACACCGCCGACATAACGCATCCAGCCCGCCACGCCGAGGGCCAGCAGCGGGAAGGGTTTCTGGTGGACAAGGTGCCAGCGCACGGAATCGAGCATGCGCTGCGGCAATTTCTGGCTACCGTCCATGGCGATTTGCCAGGTGCGGTGACGCAGGGCCGGATTGCTGTAACGCGCAATCAGCTGGTCGGCATAACGACCCAAATCCACGCCCCGCACTTTCAACGTCGGCGCCTGCTCTATCAGCATCAGCGCATGCGCGGCTGCGCGATAATGTTCATCTTCCATGCAGTCGTTAATGTGCTGATAACCGGCCAGGTAGCCGAGATAGGCCAGGAACGAGTGGCTGCCGTTAAGCATACGCAGCTTCATCTCTTCAAACGGAATGACATCAGAAACCAGTTCCGCACCGGCCTTTTCCCACTGGGGACGTCCGGCGACAAAATTATCTTCCACCACCCACTGACGGAACGGCTCGCAGGCGACACCTGCCGGATCGCGTACGCCGGTCAGCTGTTCGATTTTATCCAGCGTATCAGCCGTGACGGCGGGCACAATACGGTCCACCATGGTTGACGGGAAGGTGACGTTCGCTTCAATCCAGTCTGCCAGTTCGCCGTCAACAGCGCGCGCGTAGGCGCAGGTGACATTGCGCATCACGTGGCCGTTCTCCGGCATGTTATCGCATGACATTACGCTGAATGCTGGCAGCCCGGCCGCCTTACGCCGCGCCAACGCTTCAACCACCACGCCCGGCGCCGATTTCGGCTGATGCGGGTTTTTCAGGTCGGCAACAATTAACGGATGATCGAACATCAGTTGTCCTGTTGCCGGGGAGTGGCAATACCCTTTCTCGGTGATGGTCAGGGAAACAATGGCGACCTGCGGCTCACACAGCGCCGCCAGCACGGTTTCCAGCCCGTCGATCTGCGCATGCAGCGCGTTTTTGACGACGCCGATCACGCGCGCCGTCCACGCATCGGCAGACATCTCTGCCACGGTATAAAGATTATCCTGTGCCTTCAGATCGGCGATCTGCTGTTCGCCGCCAATCAGGTTAACTTCGCAGTAACCCCAGTCGCTGCCCTGTTCTGCGGCGAGTATATCGGTGTACACCGCCTGGTGCGCGCGGTGAAACGCGCCAAACCCTAAATGAACAATGCGTGCCTTGAGGCTGTCGCGATCGTACTGAGGACGCGTTGCCTTCGCCTGTAATAACTGGTTTTCCATGATTGAGACTCGTTAATTAATGAACGCTGTGATCCGCTGCCGCTTCCTTTTCAGAGCGGCAGCGCCTGCTGACTACACCAACTAGAATGGCAGTCGGAGTCAAAAACGCTGCCATTAACCATACTGATACGTCGTTTTCAGATCTTGATTTACATTAACTTTTCGCCATGTGGTGTGACATCAGTGAAAAGTTGTGTGACAGGTAGCGCAAGATATAAACCATTAACGCCGTGAAGAGAGCGCGCCGTAGGCTACCGCTTCTTTACGCGGCGCTTCGGCTGCATCTTCGGCTTCACTCAGATCGCGGTCGCGCACTTCCGGCATCAGCAAAGCGGAGACCAGCCCAATCAGCGAGTACGCCACCAGCATCGCCACAATTGGCCACCAGGACCCGGTCATGTTGCAGAAGATCCCCGCCAGCACCGGACCAAAGCCTACGGCTACCAGCCCGCCCGCCTCTTTCGAAATGGCCATGCGGGTAAAGCGGTTCCGCGAACCAAACATCTCTGCCATGGTGATGTTTTCCAGCGCGAACAGCCCGAGCACCGCAAAGTTATGAATAACGATGATAGAGAGCATAATCACGCCCGGCGCGTAACTCTTATCGACGATAATCGACAGCATCGGGTAAGCCAGAATAATGGCTGAAATGTTAAGGAGGATATACGGCAGACGGCGCCCCACTTTATCGGACAGCCAGCCCAGCAGCGGGATGGAGAGGAAGCCGAGAATCGAACTGATCATCAGCGCATCGGTTGGGATCGCCTTATCAAACAACAGCGTCTGCACCAGATATCCGGCAAGGAAAGTCTGAATCAAACCTGAGTTGCCGGCCTGACCAAAGCGCAGCCCCGTCGCCAGCCAGAACGATTTGCTCTTAAACATCGCGCCTAATGAGGTATCCTGCGCAGCAACCGGCGCAATGGTTTCAGCGTCGTTAACCTTCTCAAACACCGGGCTCTCTTTAAGGTTCATACGCAGCCAGATGGCGAAGATCATCACCACCACGCTGGCGAGGAACGGCACGCGCCAGCCCCAGGCAATAAGTTCTTCACGATCGAGGGCAAAGAACATCACGGCCCAGATCGCCGTGGCGCTCAGCGTCCCGCAGTTGGTTCCCATGGCCACCAGCGAGGAGATGATGCCGCGTTTACCCTTCGGCGCGTACTCCGCCAGCATGGTACCTGCGCCGGAGATTTCTGCCCCCGCGCCCAGCCCCTGAATAATACGCAGCGTCACCAGCAGCACCGGTGCGAAAATCCCGATCTGCGCGTAGGTTGGCAGGACGCCGATTAAGGTGGTGCAGATCCCCATCATGGTGATGGTGATAAACAGCACCTTTTTGCGGCCAATTCTGTCTCCCATTCTGCCGAAGATAAATGCCCCGACGATACGCGCGATGTAGCCTGCCCCATAGGTCCCCATCGCCAGGATCAGCGCCATGGCCGCGGATTGTTCAGGGAAGAAAATTTCATGGAATACCAGCGCGGCGCCAAGGGAGTAAAGCTGAAAATCCATAAACTCCAGGGCGGTGCCCAGCCAGCCGGATACGGCGGCTTTCACCAGGTCTGACGTACTTCTTTGAGGTTGTGCTTGAGTCATAATGGCTATCTCTGCAAGGTAAGATGCGTACCACTGAGAGCCTGTCTTCGCAGGCTCTTAACCGCGTGAATTATTATTGGTCGAACGTGAGCAAGACTTTGCAGCACTGCCGCTGGTCTTTTTCAAACAGTTCGATGGCGTCTGTAACGTGGTGATAGTCAAATGTATGGGTGACCAGTTTTTCAGGGTCGATCAGCCCTTTTTCCAGCCAGTCAATGACCACCGGAAATTTGTTGGCATTCAGGCGCGAAGAGAAGATCGACAGCTCTTTGCCGGTGATCCCCTGCTGCACGATCTGACTCGGGTCGCTGGAGAAGCCCATCAGCACGATGCGCGCCGCCGGAGACGCCAGCGTAATCGCTTCCTGCAAAATGGATGGATGACAGGCAGCATCGATGATTAACGTCGGCTTGATGCCTTTTTCATCCAGCGCGGCCTGTAATGAGTGCTCGCTGTTGTTGAAGACCCAGTCTGCGCCGCTGCGTTGCGCCATCCCCAGCCGCTCATCAATCCGATCCACCACGATGACCTGCTTCACCTTGTAAACGCCCTTTAGCGCCTGCACGGTGACCAGCCCCATCGGGCCTGCGCCGTAGATCAGCGCCACGTCCTGTTCGGTGGGTTTCGCCTGCCCCGTCACGTTGGCGGCAATGGTGAAGGGCTCAACCATCACCGCGTGTTTGTCAGGGATCGCATCCGGAATGTGCCAGGCATTTTTCGCCGGCACGACGGCGTATTCGCTGAAGCCGCCGTCACGGTGGACGCCCAGCACCACCAGTGAGGTACAAACGTTCGGTTTTCCGACGGAACACGGGTAGCAGTGCCCGCAGCTGATCACCGGATCCACAGACACGCGCTGGCCCAGTCGGGTGCTCTCCACACCTTCGCCAACCGCGTCTATTTCGCCAAAGAACTCGTGACCGATTACCCGCGGGTATTTCGCAAACGGGTTATGCCCGCGATAGATATGGCTGTCTGAACCGCAGATACCGGCGAGTTTAATTCTGACGCGGACGTCGCCTGCGCCCGGCAACGGGAGAGGACGCTCCTCAATCACCAGCGCATTCGGCTGTTGGATCACTACGCTTTTCATCATTCGCTCCTCGTTTACCAGTTCCAGAGGGTGCCGTCTTCCAGACGGGCTACCGGCAGACAGGCCGGTTCGTACGGGTATTTCGCTGCCAGCTTCTCATCAAACTCAATGCCCAGCCCTGGCTTGTCGCCCGGGTGCATATAGCCGTTATCGAAGCGCCAGCTGTGCGGGAACACTTCCAGCATCTGCTCTGAATACCCCATATACTCCTGCACGCCAAAGTTCGGTACCCACAGGTCAAAATGCAGCGCCGCGGCGTGGCAAATCGGCGACAGATCCGACGGGCCGTGTGAGCCGGTACGCACCTGGTAGAGTGAGGCAAAGTCAGCAATGCGACGCATCCCGGTGATGCCGCCCGCATGGGTTATGGTGGCGCGAATATAGTCAATGAGCTGCTCTTCAATCAGCTGCTTGCAGTCCCAGATGCTGTTGAACACTTCCCCCACCGCAATGGGCGTGACGGTGTGCTGGCGGATCAGGCGGAAACACTCCTGGTTTTCAGCGGGAGTCGGGTCTTCCATCCAGAACAGGCGGTACTCTTCAATGCTTTTGCCGAATCGCGCCGCTTCGATGGGCGTCAGACGGTGGTGCATGTCGTGAAGGAGATGTTCGTTGAAGCCGAACTGACTGCGCACTGCGTCGAACAGTTTCGGCGTGAAGTCGAGGTATTTCTCGGTGGACCAAAGCTGCTCGTCCGGCCAATCGCCCTTGGTTGCAGGCTCATACGCCAGCCCTTTTCCTTTAGACATACCATAGGTGGTTTTCATCCCCGGCACGCCGCACTGCACGCGAATAGCCTTGAAGCCCATCTCTTTATGACGGGCATAATCTTCCAGTACGTCGTCAATGGTGTGCCCGGTGGTATGACAATAAACCATCACCCCTTCCCGGGAGGCTCCGCCCAGAAGTTGATAGAGCGGCATGTTCGCGGCTTTCGCTTTGATGTCCCACAGCGCCATATCCACGGCAGAAATCGCTGACATGGTGACCGGGCCACGACGCCAGTACGCGCCTTTATAGAAGAATTGCCAGATATCTTCGATGCGGTGCGCATCGCGGCCAATCAGCTGAGGGCACAGGTGATCTTTCAGGTAGGAGGCAACGGAAAGTTCACGTCCGTTAAGCGTGGCATCACCCAGGCCGACAATGCCCTCATCGGTGGTGATTTTAAGGGTGACAAAGTTACGCCCCGGGCAGGTGACAAATACTTCAGCCCCGACAATCTTCATAATCCATTTCCTTACATCGCTCGTTGTGATGCAGGAAATTTACGCAACTACACTACTACCATACAAGTATAACGATCGAAAAATCAGCGGGCGATCACACTATGAGGACGACTATGCGCGTCCCCAGCCGGCCACGATGATCAACATGCCGCACAGGGCAACCAGCGCGCCTGCCCAGTCATACAGGCTTAGCCTGATGCCATCGACAAAGCGCAGCCACAGCAGCGCAGTACAGACGTACACCCCTCCGTAGGCCGCATAAACCCGCCCGCTAGCGGCCGGATGCAGGGTGAGCAGCCAGACGAAAAGGACCAGGGACACACCCGCCGGGATCAGCAGCAGCGCGGAAGCGCCCCGCTTTAGCCAGAGCCACGGCAAAAAGCATCCGATGATTTCACACAGCGCGGTCGCGAAAAAAAGCAGCGTCGTTTTGAACATTTTTCTCGTTTCGTGAGGATTGATTTAGACATCATACGCGATAATGCTCTCATCGTTCCCATACCTGCCGCGCGGGTATGACACCCTTTCGGATTGGTGTAGAATCCAACGGGGTAATCCGATTGTCTGCACCCGTTTAAAGGAAACGCTATGACTACATTAAGCAAACGCCTTTGTCTGACAGCCGCACTGGCGCTGTCCTCGTTCGCCTTCACCGCAACGGCATCAGCCGAAACCAGCAAACTCATCATTGAGTCTGGTGACAGCGCGCAAAGCCGCCAGAACGCAGCCATGGACAAAGAACAATGGAATGACACCCGCAGCCTGCGTCAGAAAGTGAATAAGCGCGTGGAAAAAGAGTGGGATAAAGAAGACGTCGCGTTTGATGCCCGCGACAAATGCCAGCAAAGTGCCAACGTCAACGCTTACTGGGAGCCTAACACCCTGCGCTGTCTGGATCGTCGCACTGGCCGCACGGTAGCACCGTAATGTCGATGCCGTGTGACGTAAAGCTCCGTCCGCTGGAGCGCGAAGATTTACGCTTTGTCCACCAGCTCGACAACAATGCCAGCGTGATGCGCTACTGGTTTGAAGAGCCTTACGAGGCCTTCGTCGAGCTGTCCGATCTCTACGATAAGCATATCCACGATCAGAGTGAACGCCGGTTTGTGGTGGAGTGCGAAGGTGAGAAAGCCGGGCTGGTTGAGCTGGTTGAGATCAACCATGTTCACCGTCGGGCGGAATTTCAGATCATTATTTCACCGGAGCACCAGGGGAAAGGTCTTGCGTCGCGGGCGGCAAAGCTGGCGATGGATTATGGGTTTAACGTCCTGAATCTCTACAAGCTTTACCTTATCGTCGACAAAGAGAACGAAAAAGCGATTCATATCTACCGTAAGCTCGGCTTTATGGTGGAAGGTGAACTGATCCATGAGTTCTTTATTAATGGCGAATACCGTAACACCATCCGCATGTGCATTTTCCAGCATCAGCATCTGGCCGGGCATAAATCCTCCTCCGCCAACCTGCTTAAACCCACCGCGCAGTAACCTGCGCGGTTTTATTCTTAATAATATTCAATGCTGTTTTTGATGGTGTACTTGCGCTCAATGGCAGGTTTAACGCTGTCATCGACGATAACCAGCTCACAGCTCACCGGGTTGTTGTGGCGATCGTAATCGCAACTCTGCTTTACATTGCCCATCGGTTTATCGTTCAACAGGCTTACCGCCGTATAATCCATGCGCTTACGCAGATCTTTCGACGGCATCGCTTTGACCGATAATCGCTGGTCGCCGGAGACCGTGGTTTTACCCAGCGGGTAGCCGTCGGCGTCATACTGGTACTTCACTTCCATCTCTTTGCTGTGCGCGGCAACCACAAATCCGTTATCGTCGGTGTCCCACGTCAGGCCGGCAGACGGCAGTTCCGCCAGCTGACATTTTCCCTGCAACTTCACCTTCTGCTGCTGGGTTTCCGCATCGACGTAGTAGTTAGCATCCAGCACCAGCGCAACGCCCGTGTTAGCCTCCAGATCGTGCAGTTCAAGGGTATCGAAACACCCCTCCGACGACATCGTTCCGGTCACGCGTTTAGAGACTTCACCCTTATCGTTCAACAGCGTCTGGGTAAAATCTTTCACCGGCCCGCGCAGAGGGTCAAAGTCAAACTCGTTCGAAAAGCTCGCCATCTCCGGCGTAAATGACAGCGGCGCGGTGTTGTTGTCACATCCCACCAGTACCGTTGCCAGTAGCGTTATCGCTGCGTATTTATTCACATCATTTACCGTTCAGAGAGAGATACAATCATATTAGCAAATACAGCAACTTACATAACAGCACTTCATTTGACTCTTTACGCTGTATAAATCCGTCATTTGCATTGACGAAACCTGCCAAAGTGGCTACTTTGGGCGCGGAAAATTCCACATTATTATAAAATTAGATTCTTAAATTTTCGGGTTAACATCATGATTTACGACTGTTTTTTGTACTATGACGAAGATATGTTGCTCGACATCAGATTACATACGCTCGCTGATGTCGTTGACCGTTTTGTCATTGTAGAAGCAACACACTCTTTTACGGGCATACCGCGAGAATTACATTTCGATATTACGAAGTTTGCCAAATTCAGAGACAAAATTATTTACGTGCCTTTTGACGCGCAGCCTATTTTAAACAGTGCTGACAATAACCAGGTTGATGCCTGGGCAAATGAAGCAGCGCTTCGCAACTCCATTATGAATGGGTTAAAAGACGCGGCAGACGACGATCTGATTCTGGTGTCAGACGTTGATGAAATTTTCTCTCCCGAGACGGTCAGGGCCATTAATCCACGCGCGCTCTGCACGACTATTCATCAAAACGTGTTCAACTATCAGTTTAATCTTCAGGTTCACAACATGGATGGTACGCCGAGAAAATGTACCTTGCCCCGCGCGACGTCCTATTACAACCTTAAGCATTTCTTCCACGGTGAGCCTGAATCTTTCAGAAACTGGAAGCGTGCACGCAAAGATAAAAACTGGTCATGGTTTAAATGGAACTGGCTAAAAATCAATAATAAGGTTGTGAAAGATGGCGGCTGGCATTTCTCCTGGGTAATGACCCCAGAAAGAATTTCCGAAAAAATGTCTACCATTTCTCATACCGAATACGATCTGCCGGAATTTAATAACCCGGAACATATTATGAAGGTTATCACCAACGCCGAAGATATCTGGGGACGAGACCGAAAACTGGTCAGGCAAGAGGTATCAAAACGCACCCTGCCTTCTTATCTGGTAGACAATCAGCACCATTATTCGCAATTTATTTTATGACGCAGGCGGGGCTCCAGGACAATTCAGAAAGAGAGACACAAAAACAAAAGCTTACCCTAACCCTGCTATGCTTACAGTCTACACAGTGAAAAGGAGCTACAGATGAAACGGTTACCCTGGATTACCGCCCTGCTGTTAATGAGTGCTTCACCTGCTATTCTTGCGGCCCCGGACTCCTGCGAGCGCGTGAAAAGCGACATTCAGCAGAAAATTATCAACAACGGCGTACCGGAGTCTGGCTTTACCCTGAACATCGTGCCGAACGATCAGGCCGACCAGCCGGATGCGCAGGTCGTTGGGCATTGCGCCAACGATACTTTCAAAATTTTGTACACTCGCACCAGTAGCGGAAACTACCCGGTAAGCGGTGCAGGTACGCAGGAGAATGCACCCGCTGAGCCGCAATGATTTTCCCACTCAATTCCCCTGATTTGACGAGGATTAATATTTAATACCTCTAAATAAGTAACACTCCCCCCATCATTAGCCCGGTTGTAGTCACGGGTGAAAATAATTATTAACAATGATGGGGTGAGTTATGTCCGAAGTTGAACATCACGACGGGATAAGCCGTCGAACTCTGGTTAAATCTACTGCCATAGGATCTCTGGCGCTTGCCGCCGGTGGGATCGCATTGCCTTTTGGTCTGAAAAGCGCCGCCGCCGCAGTGCAGACCGCTATTCAGCCAGCGGAAGATAAAGTCGTCTGGGGCGCCTGCTCGGTAAACTGCGGTAGCCGCTGCGCGCTGCGTCTGCACGTTCGCGATGACGAAGTCTATTGGGTTGAAACGGATAATACCGGCGAGGATGTTTACGGCAACCATCAGGTTCGCGCCTGCCTGCGAGGCCGTTCAATTCGCCGTCGCATTAATCATCCAGACCGTCTGAACTATCCGATGAAACGCGTGGGCAAACGCGGAGAAGGCAAGTTTGAACGTATCACCTGGGAAGAAGCGCTGGACACCATCGCCGCGAGCCTGAAAAGCGTGGTCGAAAAATACGGCAACGAAGCGGTCTACATTAACTACTCCTCCGGAATTGTCGGCGGCAATATCACCCGCTCCTCCCCTTACGCCTCGCTGGTGGCACGCCTGATGAACTGCTACGGCGGCTTCCTCAGCCACTACGGTACCTACAGCACCGCGCAGATCGCCTGCGCAATGCCCTACACCTACGGCAGCAACGACGGCAACAGTACATCGGATATCGAAAACACCAAACTGGTGGTGATGTTCGGCAATAATCCGGCAGAAACGCGCATGAGCGGCGGCGGGATCACTTACTACCTTGAACAGGCACGTGAACGGTCTAACGCACGGATGATCGTTATCGATCCGCGCTACACCGACACCGCCGCAGGCCGCGAAGACGAGTGGATCCCGATTCGTCCGGGCACCGATGCCGCACTGGTGGCAGGTATTGCGTGGGTGCTGATTAATGAAAACCTCGTCGATCAGCCCTTCCTCGATAAATACTGCGTAGGTTATGACGAAAAAACCCTGCCGGAAGCCGCACCTGTTAACGGTCATTACAAAGCCTATATTCTCGGCCAGGGTGATGACAAAACCGCGAAAACTCCGGAATGGGCGTCGCGCATTACAGGCATTCCTGCCGATCGCATTATTAAGCTGGCCCGTGAAATCGGTTCGGCAAAACCGGCCTACATTTGCCAGGGCTGGGGCCCGCAGCGTCAGGCCAACGGCGAGCAGACATCCCGCGCCATCGCCATGCTGCCGATCCTGACCGGCAACGTCGGCATTAACGGCGGCAACAGCGGCGCGCGCGAATCGACCTACACCATCACCATCGAACGTATGCCGCTGCCGGAAAATCCTGTGAAAACGCAAATCTCCTGCTTCAGCTGGACGGATGCCATCGTGCGTGGACCGGAGATGACCGCCCTGCGCGACGGCGTACGTGGTAAGGATAAGCTGGATGTGCCGATCAAGTTCATCTGGAACTATGCGGGTAATACCATCATCAACCAGCACTCTGATATCAACAAAACTCACGACATTTTGCAGGATGAGAGTAAGTGCGAAACGATCGTCGTTATCGACAACTTCATGACCTCGTCCGCGAAGTATGCCGATATTGTCCTGCCGGACCTGATGACCGTTGAGCAGGAAGATATCATCCCCAACGATTACGCCGGCAACATGGGATACCTGATTTTCCTCCAGCCGGTAACCGCCCCGAAGTTCGAGCGCAAGCCCATCTACTGGATCATGAGCGAAGTAGCGAAACGTCTCGGACCGGATGTCTATCAGAAATTCACCGAAGGCCGTACGCAGGAGCAGTGGCTGCGCTACCTTTACGCCAAAATGGTTGCCAAAGATCCGCTGCTGCCGTCCTACGACGCGCTGAAAAAAATGGGTATTTATAAGCGCAAAGATCCAAATGGACATTTTGTGGCCTATAAAAAATTCCGTGACGATCCGGATGCCAATCCGCTGAAAACCCCGTCGGGGAAAATCGAGATCTACTCCAGCAAGCTGGCGGATATTGCGGCAACCTGGGAACTGCAAAAAGACGAAACCATCACCCCGCTACCGGTCTATACCTCAACCTTTGAAGGCTGGGACGCGCCCGAGCGCAGCAAATTCCCGCTGCAACTGTTCGGTTTCCACTTTAAAGCCCGTACCCACTCCAGCTACGGCAACGTGGATGTGCTCCAGGCCGCCTGTCGCCAGGAGGTGTGGCTTAACCCTGTAGACGCCGAGAAGCGCGGCATTAAAAACGGTGACACGGTGCGCGTGTTTAACGATCGCGGCGAAGTGCGCATTGCCGCCAAAGTCACCCCGCGCATCATGCCTGGTGTGAGCGCGATGGGCCAGGGCGCCTGGCATGACGCCAACATGAACGGCGATCGTGTCGATCACGGCTCCTGCATCAATACCCTGACCACACACCGCCCGTCACCGCTGGCGAAAGGCAATCCGCAGCACACGAACCTGGTGCAGATCGAGAAGGCATAAGGATTAACCGATGACAACCCAGTATGGATTTTTTATTGATTCCAGCCGCTGCACCGGGTGTAAAACCTGCGAGCTGGCCTGCAAGGATTACAAAGATCTGACCCCGGACGTCAGCTTCCGTCGTATTTATGAATACGCGGGCGGCGACTGGCAGGAGGATAACGGCGTCTGGCATCAGAGCGTCTTCGCCTATTACCTGTCGATTGCCTGCAACCACTGCGAAGATCCGGCCTGCACTAAGGTCTGCCCGAGCGGGGCAATGCACAAGCGCGACGACGGTTTTGTGGTGGTGAACGAGGATGTCTGCATCGGCTGTCGCTACTGCCACATGGCCTGCCCGTACGGTGCGCCGCAGTATAACGCGGCTAAAGGCCACATGACCAAGTGCGACGGCTGCCACAGCCGCGTGGCGGACGGCAAAAAGCCCATCTGCGTCGAGTCCTGCCCGCTGCGCGCGCTGGACTTTGGCCCGATTGAAGAGCTGCGCAAAAAACACGGCCAGCTTGCTGCGGTCGCGCCGCTGCCGTCTGCGCACTTCACGAAGCCGAGTATTGTGATTAAACCTAACGCCAACAGCCGTCCGACGGGTGACACCACCGGCTACCTGGCAAACCCGAAGGAGGTGTGAGATGGGAAGTGGATGGCATGAATGGCCGCTGGTGATCTTCACCGTTTTCGGGCAGTGCGTGGCTGGCGCATTAATCGTGATGGGCTTCGCCTGGCTGAATGAAGGTGATGACAAGGCCAGAATACGCATCGTGCGCAGCCAGTTTTTTCTCTGGCTGGTAATGGGTATTGGGTTTATGGCCTCGGTACTGCATCTTGGCTCCCCGCTGCGCGCCTTCAACTCGCTTAACCGCGTGGGAGCGTCAGCGCTGAGTAATGAGATCGCGGCGGGTTCGATCTTCTTTGCCGTGGGCGGTTTCTGGTGGCTGGTGTCGGTTATCGGTAAAATGCCCCCAGCTTTAGGCAAAATCTGGATGGTTGTCAGCCAGCTCCTGGGTGTCGTTTTTGTCTGGGCGATGACCCGGGTCTATCAGATCGATACCGTTCCGACCTGGTATACGGGCTACACCACGTTGGCCTTCTTCCTGACGATGGCTCTTACTGGCCCGATGCTGGCCGCGCTGCTGCTGCGGGTCGCAAACGTGACATACAAAGGTACTCTTGCCGCGTCTGTCAGCGTACTGGCACTCATCGCCTGCGTGGCGGTTGTCGTGTTGCAAAGCAATACGCTGGGGACGATCCAGAGTTCTATCCAGCAGGCTAACGCCCTGCTGCCGGATTATGGTTCGCTTCAGGTATGGCGCATCGCGCTGCTGGCGGCGGGTTTAGGCTGCTGGATCTGTCCACTTATTCGTCGTCAGGAACCGAAAACGCTCGGCCTGTTTGCAGGTTTCGTGCTGGTGGCTGTGGGTGAAATGATTGGCCGTGGGCTATTTTATGGTTTGCATATGACCGCAGGGTTAGCAATTGCAGGTTAACACAGGTGCGCGGGCTACCCCCGCGCACAAGTAAGGAAAGTTGTAATGAATGACGTCTCACACCGCGAATCGTTCGCGTTCAGCGCCCGGGTACTGGGCGCGCTGTTTTATTTTGCCCCTGACAGCGAGCAGACCGCACCGCTGGTGAGTGCCCTGACCGCAGGTGACTGGGTGCAGGACTGGCCGCTGGCGCAGGAAAGCCTGCAGCCCGTGGCCAGTATGTTTAAGAACCCGTCGAACGAAGCGTTGAAAGACGCCTGGCAGCGTCTGTTTATTGGCCCGTATGCCCTGCCCGCCCCCCCGTGGGGCTCCGTCTGGCTCGATCGCGAGTCCGTGCTGTTTGGCGATTCGACCCTTGCATTGCGCCAGTGGATGCGTGAAAACCATATCGCCTTTGAGATGCAGCAGAATGAGCCGGAAGATCACTTCGGAACGTTGCTGATGCTGGCGGCATGGCTTGCCGAGAACGGTCGCGACACAGAACGCGACCAGCTTATGGCCTGGCATCTGCTGCCGTGGAGCACGCGTTTCCTTAGCGTATTCGTTGAAAACGCGGCCCATCCGTTCTATACGGCGCTGGGTAAACTTGCCCAGCTGACGCTGGCAGAATGGCAGTCCACTTTGCTGATCCCGATTGCAGAAAAAACGCTGTACCGATAACAGCTCCTGGCTTGTACATCCGTTGTGTAAGCCAGGTTCGGACATTTTTGCTGCAACGCAGATCCGGAGCTGCTATACTGTATATAATTACAGTGCTGGAGGTGCAAAATGGCTGTTGAAACAAAATTCGTGGTCGTAAGAAAAGGTGAAGAGAAAATGACTTTTGCCAGTAAGAAAGAGGCTGACGCTCACGACAAACTGCTCGACATGGCAGAAGCGTTCACCGACTGGCTGCTGCAAAGCGGAATGCAGATGGATGAAACGCAGGCGGAAAACCTTGGTCTGTATCTTGCCGAGCAGAAAGAGTCCGTGCAGCATATCCTGCGTACCAGCAAGCTTCCCGAGCTCAATGCTGCAACGGATAAAACAGCGCCAGAGGAGGCGGATAGCAGCAAAAAAATCCGGGCCGTCAAAGCCGCCTGATCGTCAGAACGACTCATCACCTGTCCTGCTGCCGCGGGCCGGAAACGGCTCGCGGCTTAATAGTGCGGTAAATTATCACACAACTCTTGCAACTCGTTGATTAGTCTGGCCACATGGAAACCATCACAGACAGAATGATGAACCTGAACGGCGAAAGGCAACAAGACTTTTCCATCCTGGTTAAAGTATTTTCCAAACGTGAACATGGGCGCAAAAAAGTTCTGCATGTTAGCCACGTTGATATTAAAACTGGTAAAACTGACCCACGGAATATCCGATATGAAGAATATATTTTCCCGGTACTCTTCTTTGGGCCAGTAAGCAAGATTATCACCATAGCGAGAAACGTCTTCTGCATAAACGTTCTGAAAGTGATGAATATTCCCGTCGAAGTGACTCCATAATGATGAAAACGTCTCCGTCTCTTTATGGAAAAGGGTATAGCTGGGATGCACCTCATTCCATATTACAAGCTCATTATCCTTCATAGCCATACGGAACTCAGAATGGCGGTTAACGACTGTCGAAATAAGGGAAATAATCGAAGGATAAAATTTCCAGCCAACCTGTTTGATATGTTTCAGCAGCGCAGTGATATCCAGCTGAACCGTTTGGTTAATCGTGCATTGAGCAAAGCTCTGAAAGACTTCAAAATGTTCTTTCCTTGCCCAACTCGATAAGTCTACAGCCGTATATTCTGGCGTAATTTTTGTCATTTCTTTGCCTTAATTAAGCAGCGCTATATAAAATAGTAGCGTACCATAAACCCAGGAGCTGTATAGACCATCGAGCAGAGGCTGCCTTAAATTTTCAACGTATCAATAACCGCTCTCAGCGCCGGGGACACGTTGCGGTGCGGATAATAGAGGTAAAGGCCTTCCATCCGCAGGCTGTAGCGCTGTAAGACGCGTATAAGCGTGCCACGCTCCAGATCGTCAGACACCAGCTCAACCGGGACATAGGCCAGCCCGAGTTCCAGCCGGGCCGCTTCGGCCTCCATGTAGCTGTCGGAAAAGGCCCATTGCCCCTCAGGCCGGTGCGTAACTCGCTTCCCGTCCTGAACAAGCTCCCATTGATAGTGGTTACCGTCGGCAAACTGGTAGGCAATGCAGGGATGAGCATCCAGATCGGCGGGCGTCTGCGGGAAACCATAGCGCCGAAAATGCGCCGGGGGGGCAACCACAGCCATCTCCATATCGGGCGTGATGCGCACCGCAATCATTCCTTGTCCCACCTCCGGCCCCAGCCGGACGCCCGCGTCGAATCGCTCGGCAATGATATCCACGAACCGGCTCTCATTCATCAATTCCAGACGGATATCCGGGTAACGCTGTTTGAAGATAGCGAGCTTTGGCAGCAGACATTTCTCGATGGCGTGCTGGCTGGCATTAATGCGCACCGTGCCGGACGGCGTCTGACGGTAATGCGCCAGTCTGGTCAACCCGGTATCAAGCGCATCAAAGGCGGAGCCGGCGGTCTGGTAAAGCTGTTCCCCGGCGTGTGTCAGCGACAGCTTGCGCGTAGTGCGCACCAGAAGCTGAACGCCCAGCCGCTCCTCCAGCTCGCGAACCGATCGGCTGATCCCGGATTGCGCCAGCCCGAGCCGCTGTGCGGCTGCCGTGAAGCTTCCCTCCCGCACCACCTGGATAAAGAGATACAGCTCATTATAGTTTTCCCGCTTCGCCATCATGCCTCGTCAATTCATAACAAAATGATATTAATCCTAGCAGCTTTTGGCCTCTAATCAGCACTATTTCTGCTAACTATAATGGCCTCATTACAAAAACACACGGTACCTCTTATGAAAACATTCACCCAAAAACTGTCCGTTGCGCTGCTGTTATGCGCATCATTAAGTGGAGTGACAACAATGAGTTATGCAGAAACGCTAAATCCTAACGCCCCCGTTTCGATGGTGACAACCTGGGATAAAACCTTCGCCGAGAGCAATAAAGTCAACCACCGCAAAGTGACGTTCCAGAACCGGTACGGGATCACTCTGGTGGGCGATCTGTACATTCCCAGGAACCACGGCGACCAGAAATTGGCGGCGATAGCCGTCAGTGGGCCGTTCGGTGCGGTTAAAGAACAATCCAGCGGTCTGTACGCCCAGACTCTGGCTGAGCAGGGGTTCGTGGCCCTGGCCTTCGATCCATCCTACACGGGGGAAAGTGGCGGCCAGCCGCGTAACGTTGCCTCCCCTGACATCAACACCGAAGACTTTAGCGCCGCTGTGGATTTCCTGGGGTTACAGAAAGAAGTCGACCGTAACCGTATCGGCATTCTTGGTATCTGCGGCTGGGGCGGTATGGCGCTGAACGCGGCATCCATGGATACCCGCGTGAAGGCGGTCGCCACCAGCGTAATGTACGATATGAGCCGCGCGATGGGTCACGGCGTGGGCAACGGGAAAGATCGCTATTCAGCGGCCGATCGTCGGGCCGTGTTGCAGTATCTGAACGCGCAGCGCTGGAAAGATGCTGAAAGCGGCACTTTCGCCCATGGCGGCCACGATATTAATGTCGATGAGAATGGCAAGGTGACGGCGGCCGAGCGCATTCTGCCGGAAGCACTGCCCACCGATCCGCATCCGGTACTGAAAGAGTTCTATGATTACTACCGTATGCCGCGCGGTTTCCATGCCCGTTCCGTAAACTCCACCGGCGCGTGGACTGCGACCATGCCGTTATCCTTTATGAATATGCCGCTGCTGAGCTATGCCGGGGAGATCACTATCCCAACGCTGATTGTGACCGGTGAAAACGCACACTCTCGTTATTTTGCGGAGGATGCGTTCAAGGCCGTCGGCAGCAAAGAGAAAGAGCTGGTGATTGTTCCCGGTGCAAACCATGTTGATCTCTACGATAACGTCGCAGGAAAAATCCCGTTCGCGCAGTTTGAGCAGTTCTTCAAAACCAGTCTGAAATAACACTCTAAGCCCCCGGAAATCACGGGGGCATCTCTTCTCATCGTCGTGAATGACACCTATGTCTACACTGAATCAAATCCCATCCCGCTACAGCGAGCATGCACACTGGGACGGTATTTTTGCCCGTCAGTCTGCTCGTGGCATCAGCAATAAGGCATTATATTAACAGGGTTATTTTATTTAATTACAAAACCTCGAATATCTCCCGTTGAAATAATAATTAAGCAATATCCTGGTCAGTCGGCGACATCGCTTTGTTAGCTTGAGAAGTCAGGCAAAGCTCAAACTGGAGGTATTCTTTGCTGATTAAATTAAAGAAAGAACGAACGCATCAGGAGGATCGTCGTCTTGCACTCTGGCTGGCGACCTCCGCGGGACTGCTGAATGCCATTGCGCTGGGCGCGTTCGGCTTTTTCCCCTCTCATATGACGGGTAATACATCGCAGTTATCCAGCGAAGTTTCTTCCACCGATCTCAGTGATATTCTTTTTTTTGGCGCCATTATTCTGTCGTTTGTCACTGGCGCCATTGTTGCGCGGATTATTGTTATCTGGGGAATTATCCATAACGTCAGGCTTATATTCAGCCAGGTTTTATTTGTTGAAGGGCTATTACTTGCCGGGGTATCCCTCTATGAAATGCATTTTCACTCCTTCGCCACGAATCAGGAGATTATTCTTTTCCTGTGCGGTTTGATGGGAATTCATAACTCCACCTCAACTCAGCTTTCCGGCGGTCGGGTGAGATCCACGCACATTACCGGTACGCTGACCGATGCCGGCATTTCGCTGGCCTCCGTTATGGTCGCCATGCTGCGCCGGGATTATTCCAAAGACACGGCCGCGCAAAAGAGCCAGCTCAAAACCCATTTAACCACCCTTTTCTCGTTTATTACCGGCGGGATTGCGGGGCTGATCCTCTTCAGAGAGTTTGGATTCCACGCGATGCTGGCACTGGGCCTGATGCTGGTGTTTATCGCCGCCTTTTCAATCGTTCGTATCTCGTGGCGCGTTCGAAAGGTACGCGCCGCGCTTAGTCGATAGGGTGATCAGCACGCCTCAAGTGACGTTGTCACTTGAGGCGTGCTTCTTTAAGACTATTCTGCCTTCCCACTGACAGCCCTTACGCCATAAGGCTTAACTCAGGTTGTCACTAATTTCATAGGGTTACTGTTTTACCCCCTTTGCTGGAACCCTTCCGTTTCGCTTGCTATAGGTGAAGTACCCCTGCCGAAACATGGCATAACAACAGGCAACCGCAACAGGTGGTTGCTATAACGCATGCGCACAGGGAGACACACCGCAATGCACCCATTACTTAAACGTTCGCTGCTTTTTGTCGGCGCGATTATCGTGGTCCTCGCTCTCCTCACCTGGGGAATTGGACTGGAGACGATTAAGGCGCGCCAGGTTGACCTGCTCTACCTCGGTCAACAACACCTGATTCTGGTCTTTTCATCAATGTTCTTTGCCCTGCTGGTGGGCATTCCAAGCGGTATTCTGCTGAGCCGTCCAGCGGCACGGGGTATCGCCGAATACGTGATGCAAATCTTTAACGTGGGCAACACCCTGCCGCCGCTGGCCGTTCTGGCGCTGGCGATGGTGGTGATTGGCATCGGTGATAAACCGGCCATTATCGCCCTCTTTCTCGCTTCTTTGCTGCCAATTGTGCGTAACACCTATGCCGGGCTGTGCTCTGTTCCCGCGTCGTTGCTGGAAGCGGCAAACGGCATCGGCATGACCAAATGGCAGCGCCTGCATCAGGTCGAAATTCCTAATGCCTGGCCGGTGATGCTTTCCGGTATTCGCATTGCCACTGCGATTAACGTCGGTACCGCACCGCTGGCATTCCTGATTGGCGCCAGCAGCTACGGCGAGCTGATTTTCCCGGGGATCTATCTGAATGACTTCCCGACGCTGATCCTGGGCGCGGCGGCCACCGCCCTGTTCGCCCTGATTCTGGATACGCTGCTGGCGGCACTGGGTCGACTACTGAGCCCGCATCTCGCGCGATAATTATAACAAGGAGCTTCTATGAGACTGTTTTCCGGCCTGACGGCGCTGTGCGCCGCCGCGCTCTTCACCAGCCAGGCGCTCGCCGCGCCGCTGATCCTGGCAACAAAGAGCTTTACCGAGCAGCACATTCTCTCGGCCATGACCGTGCAGTATCTGCAAAAGAAAGGGTTTCAGGTACAGCCGCAGACTAATATTGCGACGGTGATTTCCCGTAACGCGATGATTAACAAGCAGATTGATATGACCTGGGAGTATACCGGCACCTCGCTGATCATCTTCAACCACATCAACAAACGCATGTCGCCGCAGGAGTCATACGAGACGGTGAAACGCCTCGACGCAAAGCACGGTCTGGTGTGGCTTAAACCTGCCGATATGAACAATACCTATGCCTTTGCCATGCAGCGCAAGCGCGCCGAGGCTGAACATATCAATACCATGTCTGAGATGGTGGCAAAGATTGAGCAGATCCGTAAAACCGATCCAGATAACAACTGGCTGCTGGGCCTTGACCTGGAATTTGCCGGGCGTAGCGACGGGATGAAACCGTTGCAGGCGGCCTACAACATGGAGCTGGACCGCCCGCAGATCCGCCAGATGGATCCGGGGCTGGTCTATAACGCGGTGCGCGACGGGTTTGTCGATGCGGGGCTGATCTACACCACCGACGGGCGCGTAAAGGGCTTCGATCTTAAAGTGCTGGAAGACGATAAAGGCTTCTTCCCGAGTTACGCCGTGACGCCAGTTGTTCGAAAAGACACGCTGGAGGCTAATCCGGGGCTGGAGGAGGCGCTGAACACCCTCTCAGCCCAGCTCAACAACGACGTTATCACCGAACTGAATAAGAAGGTGGATATCGACCATCAGTCACCGCAGCAGGTCGCCCGTGATTTCCTGCGTAGCAAACAGTTGCTGTAGGAGGCGCTATGGAGACGATTCACTATATTCTCGACAATTGGGACTATCTCTTAACCCTGACGCTGCAACACCTCTGGCTGGTGGCACTCGCCGTGGGCCTGGCGATTGTTATTGGCGTGCCGCTGGGTATTTTAATTGTCCGCCATAAATGGCTGGCAACGCCGGTGCTGGGGATTGCCACCATTGTGCTCACCATCCCGTCAATTGCGCTTTTCGGCCTGATGATCCCGCTCTTTTCGCTGATCGGTCAGGGCATTGGCGCCCTGCCCGCGATTACGGCGGTGTTCCTCTATTCACTGCTGCCGATTGTGCGCAACACCCACACGGCGCTCGACAGCCTGCCACCCGGCCTGCGCGAAGCGGGACGCGGCATCGGCATGACCTTCTGGCAGCGTCTGCGCTGGGTGGAAATCCCAATGGCGCTGCCGGTCATTTTTGGCGGCATCCGCACCGCCGTGGTGATGAACATCGGCGTCATGGCGATTGCTGCCGTGATCGGTGCGGGCGGGCTGGGCCTGCTGCTGCTTAACGGTATTGGCGGGAGTGATATTCGTATGTTGATTGCGGGCGCGCTGATGATTTGTCTTTTAGCGATTGTGCTCGACTGGTTGCTGCACCGTTTGCAGGTGGTACTGACTCCGAAGGGGATTCGATAATGATAAAACTGGAAAACCTCACCAAACAATTTTCACAGAAACACGGCCAGACGTTTAAGGCCGTCGACAACGTCAACCTGAACGTGCCTGAAGGGGAAATGTGCGTGCTGCTCGGCCCGTCCGGCTGCGGGAAAACCACTACCCTGAAGATGATCAACCGTCTCATTACGCCAAGCAGCGGGACGATCCTGATTAACGGCGAAGACACCAGCGGGATGGACACCGTGACCCTGCGCCGCAACATTGGCTACGTGATCCAGCAGATTGGCCTGTTCCCGAACATGACTATCGAAGAGAACATTACCGTCGTGCCGCGCATGCTGGGCTGGGACAAAGCGCGCTGTAAATCCCGTGCCGAGGAGCTGATGGATATGGTGGCAATGGATCCACATAAATTCCTTCACCGCTATCCGCGCGAAATGTCCGGCGGTCAGCAGCAGCGTATCGGCGTCATCCGCGCGCTGGCAGCGGATCCTCCGGTCCTGCTGATGGATGAACCATTCGGCGCGGTTGACCCGATTAACCGTGAGGTGATCCAGAACCAGTTCCTGGAGATGCAGCGCAAGCTGAAAAAGACCGTGATGCTGGTGAGCCACGATATTGACGAAGCGCTGAAGCTGGGCGACCGTATTGCCGTCTTCCGTCAGGGGCGTATTGTTCAGTGCGCCAGCCCGGACGAGCTGCTGGCGAAACCCGCCAATGAGTTTGTCGGCTCGTTTGTTGGTCAGGACCGGACGTTGAAACGCCTGCTGCTGGTATCCGCGGGCGACGTCACCGACCAGCAGCCGACGATTACGGTACGCGAATCGACGCCGCTGCCAGAGGCCTTCGCCACCATGGATGACAACGATATTCGCGCCATTACCGTGGTTGATGATCTCGGCAAACCGCTGGGCTTTGTGAAGCGCCGCGAAGCGCGTAATGCCAGCGGCAGCTGCGGTGATATTCTGCATCCGTTCCGCATGACAGGTAAGGCCGAGGATAACCTGCGCGTGGTGCTTTCTCGCCTGTATGAGAGCAACACCAGCTGGATGCCGATTGTGGACGAGGACGGACGCTATAACGGCGAGATATCCCAGGATTATATTGCGGAGTATTTGAGTTCCGGGCGTACGCGCCGGGCGTTGAATATTCATAGCGAGAGTTAAGCATTCAGGCCGGGTACTGCCCGGCCTTTTTCCGCACGCATACCTTTTGCTAACCTCACGTTTTCCCGCCACAATATCGTATCGTCCCCGTTAATCACGACTTCATGCAACGTCTTCACGCATACCCCGACATCCGCGCGATGTTTCGCCGTCTCCTGATTGCTACCGTCACCGGCGTGCTGGCAGCGCTGGCCGTTGCGGTGTTCCGCCACAGCATGTATCTGCTGGAGTGGTTGTTTCTCAGCAACGAAAGCGGAAGCCTGGTGAACGCCGCTGCCGCGTTATCGCCCTGGCGGCGGGCGCTGACGCCTGCGCTGGGTGGTCTGGCCGCGGGAGTGCTACTGTGGGGATGGCAGCGCATGACGGCCCAACGTCCCCATGCCCCGACCGATTATATGGAGGCGCTGGAAACGGGTGATGGCCAGTTTGATTACGGCGCCAGCCTGGTGAAATCCCTCGCCTCGTTGCTGGTGGTCGCCAGCGGCAGCGCCATCGGCCGGGAAGGCGCCATGATCCTGCTTGCCGCCCTCGCTGCCTCCTTTTTTGCACAACGTTGTACGCCGAAATCCGAATGGAAACTGTGGATCGCCTGCGGTGCCGCCGCCGGGATGGCCAGCGCCTATCATGCGCCGCTGGCGGGCAGCCTGTTTATCGCAGAGATCCTGTTTGGCACGCTGATGCTGGCCTCCCTCGGCCCGGTGGTGATTGCCGCTGTGGTGGCCCTGCTGACCACGCGCCTGTTAAGTCCCGGCGCGAATACACTTTATGATGTCCATCTCAGCGAGATGCTTACGGCGGTGGATTATTTCCTGATCGTTGGCGTGGGTCTGCTGGCTGGGCTGTGCGGCCCGCTTTTGATGTGGCTAATGGCTTTCAGCCATTCTCTGTTTCTGCGTCTCAAACTATCACCGCCTTGGCAGCTGGCGCTGGGTGGTCTGATCGTCGGGCTGCTGTCGCTGCTGACGCCGAAGGTATGGGGGAATGGCTATAGCGTGGTTCAGGCGTTTTTGCAGTCGCCGCCGCTGCTGTCGGTAATTGCCGGCGTCTTTATCTGCAAGCTCCTGGCGGTGCTGGCAAGCAGCGGGTCCGGCGCACCGGGAGGCGTGTTTACGCCAACCTTGTTCGTTGGTATGGCAACGGGAATGCTGTTTGCGCAGATCTTTGCGCTGTGGTTTCCTGGCTCTGAGACGGCGATCCTGCTTGGGCTGGCGGGTATGGCGACGCTGCTCGCCGCCACAACGCATGCGCCAATCATGTCGGCCTTGATGGTATGTGAGATGACCGGGCAGTATTTTTTACTTCCCGGTTTGCTGGTTGCCTGTGTTGTGGCGTCGGTATTGTCGAGAACGCTACGCCACGACTCGATCTACGGCCAGCATACCGCCGAAAGCCGAGAGATCGATATAGTGCGCTAATTCGCGCTGCTCGGCGCGGGGCAGATAAGGCAGTTCGCCTACCAACGGGCCAGGTAGCTTTTTGCTCAGCACGTCGATGATTTCTGCGTAGTGCGCAAGGCCCGGGTTAATACGGTTCGCCACCCAACCAATCAGTGGCAGGCCGTCATTAGCGATAGCCTGCGCCGTCAGCAAGGCATGGTTGATGCACCCTTCCTGAATGCCCACGACCATAATCACCGGCAGCTGCTCCTGCACCACCCACTCGGAAAGGGGACGTAAATCGTTCATCAGGCTGCGCCAGCCACCGGTCCCTTCAACGACAACGTGATCAACCTTTTCACTCAGATTTGCCAGGCCATCAGAAAGCAGACTGTAGTTGATAAGCCCGCTGTGAGCAACGCTGCTTTCCTCTTCGCTTAACGCGATGGGATTGACGGCATCATAAGGCAGTTCCAGAGACGAGACGCTTTGCAGAACCAGGGCGTCCTTATTGCGCAGCCCTTCTGGCGTCTCTTTACTGCCTTTTGCTACCGGCTTGTATCCTGCAACGCGTTTACCGCTTGCCGCCAGGGCCTGAAGTAACGCGCGGGATACGACGGTCTTCCCGACAGACGTATCCGTACCAGTAATAAAGAAACGCTTAAGCATGACTCATTCCACCTCTTGGGTATGCTTCAAAAAATATAAACCAGGTAAATAATTCAGTGGGGAAAGTCTACGGGAAGCGTGCGCTACCCGGCTTGAGATAGCGCAATTTTTCGTACATCTATGGAAAAGAGTTAGCCCTGAAGCAAACGAATCAGTAACGAGCCGTTGTACATCGCATCTTTTACCAGCGCGGCGCCAGCCATCGTACCCTGGTTGGAAAATTGCGTACTTTCCACCACGATGTTTTTACTGTACGCGGGAAGCGCCTGCTGGTTGATGCAGGCGGAAATCGCCGGAAAGAGGATATCCGCCGCCTGGCTGAGCGGGGAGCCAATCAGTATTTTTTGCGGGTTAAACAGGTTCACCATAATGGCCAGAATGCGCCCGACATTATTGCCCACGCCGGTAATGATGTCCTTCGCCAGCAGATCGCCCTGCCTTGCCGCAGTGCACAATGCCTCGACGCTCAACGGTTGACCGTGCAGCGTGGAGCTCATTGACTGGCTGAGCCGCACCTGCGCCAGCTCCAGCACGCTTTCGACGCTGGCAATCGTCTCCAGACAACCATGATTACCGCAGTAGCAGCGTTTTCCGTACGGATCGACCTGCGTATGGCCAATCTCCACCAGGCTACTGCTGCCAGCATGCAACAGACGCCCGTCGGTGATCACACCTGCGCCAACGTTGTGATCAATCACCACCTGAATCACGTCGCGCGCGCCCCGGGAAGCGCCAAACAACGCCTCCGCCATCGTCCAGGCGCTGATATCATGCTGAATGTAGACCGGCACACCGGTGTGGTTTTCCAGCACGTCGCCCAGCGGCATCTCTTTGACGTTTTCATAAAACGGCATGCGGTGCACAATGCCATTTTCGGTATCAATAATTCCCGGCAGGGTGATCGCAATCGCCGTTAAACGTTCAAGGCGCTGCTGGTGACGAATAAAGAACTGGTCGATATGGGTCAGAATGGCATCGAGGAGTGGTTGCTCTGCATCGAGCGGGAGTTCCAGCCGGTCTTCCACCACCAGCTTGCTGCTGAGGTCGCGCAGCGCGAGGAAGATTTCCCCGCGGCTAATTCGCAGCGACAGGTAGTGCCAGGCTTCCGTTTCCACCACCAGCCCTACCGCCGGACGGCCACGGCTGCCCGGCTCCTGAATTTCTGTCTCCTGAACCAGATGGGCTTCCAGCATTTCGCGGACAATCTTGGTAATACTGGCGGGTGCCAGTTGTGCCAGGCGCGAAAGATCGATACGCGAAACCGGACCCAGCTGATCAATCAGGCGATAAACGGCGCCCGCGTTGGTCTGCTTGATCTGATCGATATGCCCTGGCTGACTATCAGCAACCACCTCGTACTCCCTTATTTTCGAGCTTCGAAATAAACTGAGGGCTATGGTGAAGCACTTCAATGGCTGACGTCAAATTTTTACTTAGCCATGTGATTTACTGCACATTTTCGCCCACATTTCCCTATAAATAACGCCCGTGAGAAGCGGTAATTAATTGTTCTTTGAAACGCTGTGCCGCATGGCTCTGTTCATGATGTTTAGACCACACCAGCCACATCTCCGAGACCGAATCCTGCTCGGCAATATTCACCCAGCGCATTTCCGGCAGTTGTACCCGTTTAAACGAGGCCGGAAGAATCGACACGCCAAGTCCTGCGGCAACGAGACCAATGATCGTCATGGCTTCCCCCACTTCCTGCGCGATAGTCGGGACAAGGCCATATCGCCGCATCAGACCAAGAATATCGTCATACAATCCGGTACCCACCTGTGGGTCAAAAAAGACAAAGGGTTCTTTCGCTAGTTCAGCCAGCGTGACGCTATGCTGCGCGGCGAGCGGGTGATCCCGGGGGATCATCGCCATCAGCGGTTCGCGGAGGATCACCTGCCACGCCAGGGTATCAGGCAACTGCGTGTTACGCATTAGCCCCAGGTCGAGCGATCCTTCATTAAGCGGCGATATTTGCTCCCGGGTATTGATTTCGCGCGTCTGAATATGCACATCCGGAAAGTTACTGCGAAACGAGGATAGCGTTTGTGAAACAGCGCTGATGAAGGGGGCCGACGAGGTAAACCCGATGCGCAGCTCTCCCGTCTCCCCGAGATGAAGCCGTTCCGCTCTGGCGGCGGCGTCCACCACCATACTCAGGATCTGTCGGCTATCGGCGAGAAACTGTTTTCCCGCCGCCGTCAGGCTCACGCTGCGGTTGGTTCGCGCCAGCAGACGCGCCCCAACCTGCTGCTCAAGGATCTGGATCTGTTGGCTCAGCGGTGGCTGGGAGATATTCAGCCTTGCCGCAGCACGACCAAAATGGAGCTCTTCGGCGACGGCGACAAAATAGCGCAGATGGCGCAGCTCGATATTCATATTTTTAAAGTATCATTTGAGATTATTAATATATTAGACAGAATATTTACATTTTCCTACCCTAATCTTGTGGTCATACCCGTCACCAGAAACCACGGGGAAGTTTAAGCAAGGATTATGTGTGAGCCGTACAACGACCGTTGATATCGCGCCGGCCAGCGACATTGATGATTTACCCGCAGTACCGCAGCCGGTTCAGTTTATAAAACGTGGTACCCCCCAGTTTATGCGCGTCACGCTGGCGCTCTTTTCAGCGGGTCTCGCCACTTTCGCCCTGCTCTACTGCGTTCAGCCGATCCTGCCGGTCCTGTCGCATGAATTTGGCGTGTCGCCAGCCAGCAGCAGTATTTCGCTCTCCATTTCAACCGGGATGCTGGCGATCGGTCTGCTGTTCACCGGGCCACTTTCAGATGCCATCGGGCGTAAGCAGGTCATGGTAACGGCGTTAATGCTGGCCTCCGTGTGTACCTTGCTGTCCACCATGATGACCAGCTGGCACGGCATTCTGGTCATGCGCGCGCTGATTGGGTTATCCCTCAGCGGCGTGGCGGCGGTCGGGATGACCTATCTCAGCGAGGAGATCCACCCGAGTTTCGTGGCCTTCTCCATGGGGCTGTACATTAGCGGGAACTCTATCGGCGGGATGAGCGGACGCCTGCTCAGCGGTGTGTTTACCGATTTCTTTAACTGGCGCATTGCGCTGGCCGTAATCGGCTGCTTCGCCCTCGCTTCGGCGCTGATGTTCTGGAAAATCCTGCCGGAATCGCGCCATTTCCGCCCGACTTCTCTGCGTCCGAAAACACTGTTTATCAACTTCCGTCTGCACTGGCGCGACAAAGGTTTGCCGCGACTATTTCTGATGGGATTCCTGCTGATGGGGTCATTTGTCACGCTGTTTAACTATATTGGCTACCGGCTGATGCTTTCACCGTGGCATCTTAGCCAGGCATTGGTGGGTTTGCTCTCTGTGGCGTATCTCACCGGGACGTGGAGTTCGCCAAAAGCGGGCGCCATGACCGCGCGCTTCGGCCGTGGTCCGGTGATGCTGGTGTCCACCGCTGTGATGTTGTTCGGACTGCTGATGACGCTTGTCTCTTCCCTGTGGCTGATTTTTGCCGGAATGCTGCTCTTCTCTGCGGGATTCTTTGCCGCGCATTCTGTTGCCAGCAGCTGGATTGGCCCACGCGCGCGCCGCGCTAAAGGTCAGGCTTCGTCTCTGTATCTGTTCAGTTACTATCTCGGTTCCAGCATTGCCGGGACTCTCGGCGGGGTGTTCTGGCATAACTACGGCTGGAACGGCGTGGGCGGATTTATCGCGCTGATGCTGTGCGCGGCACTGCTGGTGGGCGCGAGCCTGCATAAACGACTGCATTAACATTCAGCCCTCTTCGTGTTTAAATCGAGCCGATGCTAATTTTTGTCATCGGCTGATTCAGACACGAGGACTTCATGAAAAACAATAACTATCAACAACTCACCCGCACCTTCCAGCGTCTCTCCCGCTTCTCTCACCTCTCCTCCATCGCCAGCTGGGACATGTTTACCATGATGCCGCCCGGCGGCAGCGCCGCGCGCGGTGAAGCGCTGGCGGAGATGAGCGTCCTGCAACATCAGATCCTGACCGATAAAAAAGTGGGTGAAAGGCTGGCGGCGGCAGCAGAAGAAGATCTGAACGACGTTGAGCAGGCCAACCTGCGTGAAATGACGCGCCACTACCAGCAGGCCACTTTACTGCCGGAATCGCTGGTGGAGGCCAAATCGCTGGCGGGCAGCAGGTGTGAACACGCCTGGCGTACTCAGCGTCCGGCCAACGACTGGCAGGGCTTTTCAGCCAACCTGAAAGAGGTGGTGAAGCTCAGTCGTGAAGAGGCCCGCCTGCGCGCCGAGGCTAAAGGCTGCACGCCTTACGACGCGCTGCTGGATATCTTTGAACCCGACATGACAAGCGCTCGCCTGGACGTGCTGTTCGGCGATCTGAAGTCCTGGCTGCCGGAGCTGCTGGCAAAGGTTGTGGAAAAACAGGCTCAACGATCGTTCGTTCCGCCACAGGGTCCCTTCCCGACCGCCACCCAGCGCGAGCTGGGCCTGGAAGCGATGAAAATGCTTGGCTTCGATTTTAACGGCGGTCGTCTGGACGTTAGCGCCCACCCGTTCTGCGGCGGCGTGCCGGAAGATGTGCGTATCACCACGCGTTACGATGAAGATGAACTGCTCAGCGCGCTTTTCGGCGTGATCCACGAAACCGGACATGCCCGCTACGAGCAAAACCTTCCGCGAGCGTGGGCCGGTCAGCCCGTTGCGCTGGCGCGCTCTACGGCGATCCATGAATCCCAAAGTCTGTTCTTTGAAATGCAGCTGGGCCGCAGTGAGGCTTTCCTGAAGCATCTGCTTCCGGCGGTCCATGCCCGTTTCGGCAGCCAGGCGGCATTCAGTGAAGATAATTTTATTGCCTGGAATCAGCGCGTGAAACCGGGCAACATCCGCGTTGATGCAGATGAAGTGAGCTATCCGGCGCATGTGGTGTTGCGCTATGAGATTGAGCGCGCGCTGATCAATGGCGAAATTGAAGTGGATGATATCCCCGCGTTATGGGATGAGAAAATGCAGGCCTGGCTTGGATTATCCACCAAAGATAACTACCGCAACGGCTGTATGCAGGACATCCACTGGACCGACGGCGGTTTTGGCTACTTCCCGTCTTACACGCTGGGGGCAATGTATGCGGCACAGCTGTTTCATGCCGCCAAAACTGCGCTGCCCGGGTTGCAGGCATCCATTGCCGGGGGCGATTTCTCGGCGCTGTTTGACTGGCTGCGTCAGAATATCTGGCAGCACGGCAGCCGTTTCAGCACGTCGCAGCTCATCACCCAGGCCACGGGTGAAGATCTGAATATCCGCTACTTCCGCGAACACCTGACGTCCCGCTACCTGTAAACGAACGCGCCGGGGGCCACCCCGGCGTTGTACATATGGTTACACGCCGATACCAATCACTCACGGAAACCCCGAATTTACAGGGATATAGTTATTTCAACGGCCCCGCAGTGGGGTTAAATGAAAAACCAAATTCGAGGGTATGAAAATGAAAAAAGTATTAGCTCTGGTTGTTGCCGCTGCTATGGGTCTTTCTTCCGCTGCATTCGCGGCTGAAACTACCGCCACCGCAGCGCCTGCGGCATCCACCGCTGCTCCGGCCAAAACGGTTCACCATAAAAAACATCACAAAGCGGCTAAACCAGCGGCAGCACAGAAAGCGCAGGCCGCGAAAAAGCACCACAAAAAAGCGGCAAAACCTGCGGTAGAGCAGAAAGCCCAGGCGGCTAAAAAGCATCACAAAAAAGCGGCAAAACACGAAGCGGCTAAACCTGCTGCACAGCCAGCAGCGTAAGAGTACAAGCTTAACCGTGCCCTTCGGGGCACGTTGGTAAACCGGCGCTGAACGGGATTGCGGTCAGCGCCGTTTTTTTATCCGGAGGGCGTATGCTGCGGCGCTATCGGTTTGAGTTCATTCTTATCCTGCTAATTTTATGCGCGCTCATCGCCAGCCACTTTTATCTTTCCTGAATGTAGCACGCTGATTTTACTCCCACTTTCTCGCCGTCGCGTCTATAGTATTTTCATAGGGTTCACTTTTAATAATCATAATTACCCCCACCAGAGTGTGATATGCGTAAATCTGTTGTGTTGTTACTGGGAACGTTTAGCCTTTTTGCTGGCTTTTCACATGCGGATGAGGGCGACGATGACGCCATCAGCGCCAAAGAGGTAAAGACGCTGTTTTTTGGTCATGACGATCGTACGCGTGTCACCGATCCTACCGAAGCGCCCTGGGATGCCATCGGGCAACTGGAAACCGCCAGCGGCAATCTATGTACCGCAACTCTCATAACGCCACGCCTTGCGCTGACGGCGGGTCATTGCCTGTTAATGCCGCCCGAAGGCAAACCGGATAAAGCGATCGCCCTGCGCTTTGTCTCGCAGAAAGGGATTTGGCGCTACGAAATTCACGGTATTGAGGGGCGGGTGGATCCGTCGCTCGGGAAACGCCTGAAACCGGATGGCGATGGCTGGATTGTGCCGCCCGGGGCGGCCTCCTGGGATTTCGGGCTGATCGTTTTACGTTATCCGCCGTCCGGGATCGCTCCGCTACCGCTCTTTGATGGTGACAAAGACGCGCTCACCGCCGCCCTGAAAGCCGCCGATCGTAAAGTGACGCAGTCAGGCTACCCTGTTGATCACCTCGATTCGCTGTACACCCATACGGACTGCGTGGTGACGGGCTGGGCGCAAAACAGCGTGCTTTCGCATCAGTGCGATACGCTACCGGGTGATAGCGGATCGCCCCTGATGTTAAAAACCGTTAACGGCTGGCAACTGATTGGCGTTCAGAGTTCTGCTCCGGCAGCGAAAGACCGCTGGCGCGCCGATAACCGAGCGTTGGCGGTGACCGGTTTTCGCGACCGGCTGGAAGCCCTGGCGCAGCAGTAGGCCACTCAGGCCAGTTTAATCATGATCATGCCAGCGAGCAGTAATACCAGCCCTATCCAGCCTTTATGGTTTAAACGCTGCCCGAACATAATCCAGCCTGCCGCCAGGGTGGCGGCAATACCGAAGCCGCCCCACAGCGCGTAGGCCACGGAAAGATCGATGCCTTTCACCGCCTGTGACAGAGCGCTAAACGCCCCCAGAACCGCGGCAATCGATAACAAGCCGTAGGCTTTGCGACGAAAGCCGTCGGAGAACTTCAAAAAGACGTTCGCAATAATTTCCAGAACGATGGCGAAAGCCAGCCAGGCCGCGTGGATCCATTCAAACTGCTGCATGGGTCTGCTCCTTCTGCTGTTTGGCTGGTTTGCGCGTACCCGATTTAATCAGCACGATACCTGCGACCAGGGTCGTCAGCCCGGCAATTTTCATTGTCGTCAGGGTTTCATCAAATATCATGACGCTGAACAGCGTAATCAATAAAATACCAACACCTTCCCACAAAGCGTATGCCACGCCCAGCGCGATTTTTTTAACCGCGAAAGAGAGGAATATATAGGAAAGCGTAATCATGACCAGCATCAAAATAAATCCGGTGCTGCCGTCACTCACGCTCGCCCATTTCATCGACAAGGTGCCGGTAATTTCAGCAACGATAGCCAGAGCTAATAAAATCCAGTAAAACATGTTTTTCTCCTGCTTGAGAATATAATCCATCGAGGCTCGCTGCGAACAGCAAACCAAAAAAGTGGGAATTAAATCAGTTAGCTAAGCGCATAGCGCCAGCTCAGGCAGAAGACGTGACTATAGCGCGGAACGCCAGTGTTGTTCACCGGAAAGCGTGCAGAGGGAGGTAGAAAACAGAGCAGAGTTGTTTGAAAAAAACGTCCTGAACAAATTGTCCATAAAATTACAATTATCCGCGGTGTTGCTTCTCGTCTTTGCGGATGAAAATTGTCCTCAGTAGTTGAACACGCCTGATTTGTATCATAAGCCAGGAATTTACTCAAAGCCTTTTCATTTCTTTACCCAGTCTGTTTGATTTTGGTTAGTTTTTTTAATCCGCTTTCCCCTCTATTATAAATAAAAAACTGTTCAGGAACGTCCATGGCCAAACCCATTATCACCCTCAACGGGCTTAAGATCGTCATCATGCTGGGCATGCTGGTGATCATTCTGACCGGCGTTCGTTTTGCGGCCGATATCATCGTGCCCTTTATCCTGGCGCTTTTTATCGCGGTGATCCTCAATCCACTGGTGCAGCGAATGGTGCGGCTGCGCATCCCGCGTGTGCTGGCGATAAGCCTGCTTATCAGTATTATTATCGTTGCGATGGTGCTGTTAGTCGCCTATCTGGGAACCTCCCTGAACGAGCTGGCGCGGACGCTGCCGACATACCGCTCTTCCCTGGCGACCCCGCTGCTGCAAATTGAACCCTGGCTGCAACGCGCGGGTATCGAAGTCTCGGTTGAGGAACTGCTTAAATACATCGATCCGAATGCCGCCATGACGATTGTCACCAGCCTGCTGGCACAGCTCTCCAACGCCATGACCTCGATTTTCCTGCTGTTCCTGACGGTTGTGTTTATGCTGCTGGAAGTTCCACAGCTGCCTGCAAAACTCCAGCACATCATGGTGCGTCCGGTAGAGGGAATGGGTGCTATTCAGCGCGCGCTCGACAGCGTTTCACGCTATCTGGTGCTGAAAACGGCCATCAGCCTCGTGACGGGATTAGTGGTCTGGGGGATGCTCGCCGCGCTGGATGTGCGTTTTGCCTTCGTCTGGGGGCTGCTGGCCTTTGCGCTCAACTATATTCCTAACATTGGCTCCGTGCTGGCGGCGATCCCCCCTATCCTTCAGGTGCTGGTTTTCAGCGGTTTGTATGATGCCCTGATTCTGCTGGCAGGCTATCTGGTGATTAACCTTGTCTTCGGGAACATTCTCGAACCACGGATAATGGGACGCGGGCTGGGGCTTTCAACTCTTGTTGTGTTCCTGTCCCTGATTTTCTGGGGCTGGCTGCTCGGGCCTGTCGGCATGCTGCTCTCCGTTCCGCTGACAATTATTGTCAAAATTGGCCTGGAGCAGACCGCCGGTGGACAAAGTATCGCTGTACTGCTGAGCGACATGAGCCATAAGGCCGATTAATTGTCCATCGACAGCATAGGCTTGCCCGTTCTTCCCGCTTCGCGGTAGTTGCCCACTGCCCGCTGCCATTCCGACAGCGGGTAGAGGGTAACATCGCTGCACTGGCTGGCGCGCAGTTTAGGCCAGATGCGCCGAAACTCCGCCTGCCACGCCTCAGCGCTCAGCGCGTCCAGATAGTTACGAATGTGAAACCACGCCACGCGCGGCAACGGCCGCTGCTGCCGGAAGGTCTGCCCGGAGAGTAGCCCGTAGCAGACAAAGGTACCGGTTTCGGGCATCACGCTCAGGATCGCCTCCGCCAGGCTGCCGCCCGTGGCGTCGTACACCACCTCCGCTTGCGCGGCGGCAGCGTTGACGGCGGCCGTATCATCTTGCGCAATCGGGACGATCCCCATTTCAGCCAGACGTTGAGCGTGCACGGGCGAGCGATGGATCCCGTAAACCGCCTCTGCACCCGCCTGGCGTGCCCATTGCCCGAGCAGAACGGCGCAGTCAGAACCGGCAGCGGAGAGCAGCACCGTTTTCCCGACCGGAGGATAACGGTCCAGCATCATCTGAGCGGCAAGCGGGTTGATATACGCCCGCGCGGCAAGAAGCGAGTCGATGTCGTCCGGGACGGGAACCGCATACGCCACCGGGCAGTCGACATAGCGCTGCCAGGTTCCCTGCCCCCGTAACGGCAGAACCCGCTTGCCCAGCATCGCCGGGTAAGCGGCGGGCGTTTCGGTCACTATTCCGACCCCTTCATAACCGGCTATTGCGGGCAGCGGCGTGCGATGGCGATATGCCCCGGTGATGGGGATGAGATCGGAGGCGTTCACCGGAGAAAAAAGCATGCGCACACGTATCTCTCCCGGCTGTCGCGGTGACAATGGTGTGGTTTCCGCTTGCAGTACCGATTCAGGCTCACCAAACCGGCGATACCAGAGGGCCAGATTACGCATTGCGATCGCGCCATCCCATTTCCGGTGCGACATGTTTCAGGATGGACTCGATCACATGTGCGTTGTATTCCACGCCCAGCTGATTCGGCACGGTAAGCAACAGCGTATCCGCTTCCGCGATCGCTTCATCCTTTCTCAACTGTTCAATCAGCTTGTCTGGCTCTGCGGCATAGCTGCGTCCGAAAATGGCCCGCGTTTTCTCATCCAGATAGCCAACGCTGTCGCTCTCATTGCGGCTTGAACCGAAATACATCCGGTCGCGATCGTCCATCAGGGCAAAAATACTGCGGCTGACCGAAACGCGTGGCTGACGGGTATGCCCTGCCTCGGCCCAGGCCTGTCGGTAGGCACGGATCTGTTTTGCCTGCTGAATATGGAACGGCTCACCGGTTTCATCATCTTTCAGCGTTGAGCTTTGCAGGTTCATCCCCAGTTTTGCCGCCCATACTGCCGTTGCATTGGAGCCAGCCCCCCACCAGATACGATCGCGTAAGCCCTCTGAATGCGGCTCCAGACGCAACAATCCCGGCGGGTTTGGGAACATCGGCTGTGGGTTAGGCTTCGCAAACCCTTCACCGCGTAATACATCAAGCAGTACCTCAGTGTGACGGCGCGCCATATCAGATTCGTTTTCCCCGTCCTGCGGCACGTAACCAAAATAACGCCAACCATCAATCACCTGCTCCGGGGAGCCCCGGCTGATACCAAGCTGTAATCGCCCGCCGGAGATGAGATCTGCCGCGCCAGCATCTTCCGCCATATACAGCGGATTCTCGTACCGCATGTCGATCACGCCCGTACCGATTTCGATGCGTTTGGTTTTCGCGCCTATCGCAGCCAGCAAGGGGAATGGCGAACTGAGCTGGCGGGCAAAGTGGTGCACGCGGAAATAAGCCCCGTCCGCGCCCAGCTCTTCAGCGGCGACAGCCAGATCGATGGACTGTAGCAGCGTGTCAGCTGCGGTTTGCGTGCCGGACTGGGAAGACGGCGTCCAGTGACCAAACGACAAAAATCCGATCTTTTTCATAGTGGAGTATCCTGATAAAGCATTGCGTTATCCCTACTCTACGCATTAACCGATGAGAATAAATGGTGATTATTTAACGGAATGCTTCAAATAAACTGACAGAAATACGCAAATCGCACGCTGCCTTCCCGCAGAGGAGGCATTCTCCTGGCATCTCAAAATGGGATATAGTGTGAACTATTCTCTTTTTTAACAGGTAACATCAGCAATGGCTCTGATCCCCAAAAACTACGCACGGCTGGAAAGCGGCTACCGTGAAAAAGCGCTAAAAATTTACCCGTGGGTCTGTGGACGCTGCTCGCGGGAGTTTGTGTATTCGAATCTTCGTGAACTCACGGTCCACCATATCGACCACGATCACACCAATAATCCGGAAGATGGCAGTAACTGGGAGTTGTTGTGCCTGTTTTGCCATGACCACGAACACTCAAAGTACACCGAAGCGGATCAGTATGGCACCACCGTTGTCGCAGGTGAGGATGCGCAAAAAGACGTGGGTGTCGCCACGTTTAACCCCTTTGCCGATCTCAAGGCGATGATGAACAAGAAGAAGTAATATCGGCAGCTTTACTGCCCATACCTGCCGTATGGGCAGTCAGAAAGATAAAGGCAATGTATTCCAGTCACAGATTGAACAAGGAGACGGCCTTAATATCGGCTTCAGGATTCACGCGTTTTACAGCCTCTAAAAACGCAGCAAAGTTTTGATTAAACACCGTCAGATTATTATAAAATTGCACCTGTTTTTCACGGGTTCCCTCAAGATAGCTCACAGACCAGATCCGCCTGTTATTTACCACTGTCGAGCCCGGCTTAATTTTTACGATAGCGGCCAGCTCAATTTTACGGGTGACGCTATTTATGACCTCGTATAAATACTGCTCATCATAAAAGTAGGTTTTACCTGACGATCCGCCAAACCAGGAAGGATGGGTAGAGATTTTTTTCATTCCCCGGCTGTCGGCAACGATGCGCTTTGGATGCCGAATACGCCTGATGAAAAAGCGCATCAGCATAATCAGTGCCGTGAAAGACAGCACTACGAAAAGAAAATTAATGCTCTCCCGCATATTTCGTTACCTGCCACGCATAACTCAAAGTGGCGAAGTATAGCGTAGCCCGGTAGCTCAGGGAACGTACGCGATGCAATCGCAGATGGAACGGGAAATGCTCTTATCTCGCCACGCAATATGATGTGCGGATCTCCTCAGGGTTAAGCGTTATTAACAATTGCTGCTAAGTTGTAAGTTTCTCCTTGCCGGACCGGACAAATCGGTTATCGTGCCAGGCAACTTTCGCAGCAATAAAAAACAGTGGGATGCGCTATGGCGATTTTTGATGGTCACAATGACCTGTTGCTTAATTTATGGCTTCATCATCGCCAGGATCCGGTAACGGCCTTCTTTTCCGGCATTGAGAACGGACACCTCGATTATCCGCGCATGCAGCAAGGCGGATTTTCCGGCGGGCTGTTCGCGCTGTTCGTGCCGCCGCAGGAGTATATCGCCCGCATGGCGCCGCACTACGCCAGCGAGCCGTGGCAACCAATCGACATTCTCTGGCAACAGTTGACGATCCTCAAGCAGCTTGTCGCACACTCCGATGGACGGGCGCGATTGTGCCTGAGCGCGGCAGATATCGAACGCTGCCGTCAGGATAAGGTGCTGGCGATGGTGGCGCATATTGAGGGTGCGGGCGGTTTTGACGGCGAGGGTGGCGATCTACAGGCTTTCTATGCCGCTGGCGTGCGCAGCATTGGGCCTTTCTGGAACATTGCTAACCGTTTTGGCACCGGCGTTAACGGGGCGTTTCCCGGCAGCCCGGACAGCGGCCCAGGGCTTACCGCAGAGGGTATCGCCCTCATTAAGCACGCTAACGCCCTGAACATGCTGATTGACGTTTCTCATATGAATGAAAAGGCGTTCTGGGATACTGCTCGTCATTCCTCTTCACCGCTGGTCGCCACCCATTCCAACGCCCATACGCTGTGCCCGCAACCGCGTAATCTGACCGATCGGCAACTGCTGGCTATCCGCGACAGCGGCGGCGTGGCAGGGATCAATTTCGGCAACGCCTTTCTGCGCGCCGACGGTAAACGCGATAGCGATACCCCGCTGAGCACAATCGTTCGCCATATCGACTATCTTATTAACATCATGGGCGAAGATCATGTTGCGCTGGGCTCCGATTTTGACGGCATTACGTTACCTGATGATTTGCATGATGTGAGTGGTTTACCGCGGCTAATCAGCGCGTTGCGTGACAGCGGCTATGATCAATTTGTGCTGAATAAGCTGCTGTGGGGCAACTGGCAAAAGGTATTGCAAAATGTTTGGCAACAATAGGTTACGTTGTAAACATTACGTTAATTCCTTACATCTTTCGGGTTGAGCTTTGCCCCACTGTGACGCATTATTTGATGACCATCACAAAACTGGCACAAACAATGGTGTTGGTGCTGCATTTTTAAAGAGGAAAAAACGATGTGGAAGAAACCTGCTTTTATTGATTTACGTCTTGGCCTGGAAGTGACGCTGTACATTTCCAACCGCTAATCGCTCAGCCCGCCATCCGTGCGGGCATTTTTGTTTTACTACCTGGCCTATCTTCATGTTTATTAAAGTCCTCGGTTCCGCCGCCGGCGGCGGTTTCCCTCAGTGGAACTGTAATTGCGCCAACTGTCAGGGTTTGCGCAACGGTACCCTTCAGGCGACCCCCCGCACCCAGTCGTCGATCATCGTCAGCGATAACGGCGAAGAGTGGATACTGTGTAACGCCTCGCCCGATATCAGCCAGCAGATTGCCCATACGCCAGAACTGAATAAGAAAGAGGTTCTGCGCGGCACGCATATTGGCGGCATTATTCTCACCGACAGCCAGATTGACCACACCACTGGGCTACTCAGCCTGCGCGAGGGGTGTCCGCATCAGGTATGGTGTACGCCAGAGGTGCATGAAGATCTTTCCAGCGGATTCCCGATTTTTACCATGCTCCGGCACTGGAACGGCGGCCTGGTTCATCATCCGATTGCGCCGCTCACCGCCTTTAGCGTGGAAGCCTGCCCTGATTTGCAGTTTACCGCTGTCCCCATCGCCAGTAACGCACCGCCCTATTCGCCGTGGCGCGACCGCCCGCTGCCGGGGCATAACGTGGCGCTGTTTATCGAAAACCGCCGCAACGGTCAGACGCTGTTCTACGCGCCGGGTCTCGGTGAACCCGATGACGACATCCTGCCGTGGCTTAAAAAAGCGGACTGTCTGCTGATTGACGGCACCGTCTGGCAGGACGATGAACTGCAGGCCGCTGGCGTCGGGCGCAATACCGGCCGCGATATGGGCCATCTGGCGCTTGGCGATGAACACGGCATGATGGCGCTGCTGGCCTCACTGCCGGCAAAGCGCAAGATTCTGATTCACATTAATAACACTAACCCGATCCTTAACGAGCAGTCGCCGCAGCGTCACGCCCTCACGCAGCAGGGAATTGAAGTGAGCTGGGACGGGATGACCATCACGCTTCAGGACTAACTATGCACATTCGTGAAACGCTCTCGCCGCAAGAGTTTGAACACGCCCTCCGGGCGAAAGGCGCCTACTATCATATTCACCATCCGTACCATATCGCGATGCATAACGGCGAGGCCAGCCGCGAGCAGATCCAGGGCTGGGTGGCGAACCGGTTTTACTACCAGACGACGATCCCGCTGAAAGATGCGGCCATTATGGCGAACTGCCCGGATCCGCACACGCGTCGAAAATGGGTGCAGCGGATCCTCGATCACGACGGCAGCAACGGTCATGACGGCGGGATCGAAGCCTGGCTACAGCTGGGCGAAGCCGTAGGGCTTAGCCGCGACGACTTAATCAGCGAACGCCACGTGCTGCCCGGCGTTCGTTTTGCCGTGGACGCTTACGTTAACTTCGCCCGCCGCGCCAACTGGCAGGAGGCGGCATGCAGTTCGCTCACCGAACTGTTTGCCCCGCAAATTCATCAGTCGCGTCTCGACAGCTGGCCGCAGCACTATCCGTGGATCAAAGAGGAAGGCTATTTTTATTTCCGCAGCCGCCTCAGCCAGGCCAGCCGCGACGTTGAACACGGTCTGGAGCTGGCGAAGAGTTACTGCGATAGCGCAGAAAAGCAGAATCGGATGCTGGAGATCCTTCAGTTCAAACTCGATATCCTGTGGTCGATGCTCGACGCGATGACCATGGCCTACGCGCTACAGCGTCCGCCCTATCACACGGTCACCGACAAAGCGGCCTGGCACACAACCCGACTGGTATAAGCATGCAAAAAAACTCCATCGTCGCCTTTCGTCGCGGCTATCGCCTGCAATGGGAAGCCGCTCAGGACAGCCATGTCATCCTTTATCCGGAAGGCATGGCTAAACTCAATGAGACCGCGGCCGCAATCCTCGAACTGGTCGATGGCCAACGCGACGCGGCGGCCATCATTGCCATACTCAACGAACGGTTCCCGGAAGCCGGCGGCGTGGATGACGACGTCGTAGAATTCCTGCAAATCGCTTATCAACAGAAGTGGATTATTTTCCGTGAGCCAGAATAAACCCGCCGTCAATCCACCGCTGTGGCTGCTGGCGGAGCTGACCTATCGCTGTCCGCTACAGTGTCCTTACTGCTCTAACCCGCTGGACTTTGCCCGGCAGGATCAGGAGCTGACCACTGAACAGTGGATTGAGGTTTTCCGCCAGGCGCGGGCGATGGGCAGCGTGCAGATAGGTTTTTCCGGCGGCGAACCGTTGACGCGTAAAGATCTGCCGGAGCTGATCCGCGCCGCCCGCGATCTCGGTTTTTATACCAACCTGATCACCTCGGGAATTGGCCTGACGGAAAGCAAGCTCGACGCGTTCAGCGAGGCCGGTCTGGACCATATCCAGATTAGCTTCCAGGCTAGCGATGAAGTGCTCAACGCCGCGCTGGCGGGGAATAAAAAAGCCTTCCAGCAGAAGCTGGCGATGGCCAAAGCGGTCAAAGCGCGCGATTACCCGATGGTGCTGAATTTCGTCCTGCACCGGCACAACATCGACCAGATCGATAAAATCATCGAGCTGTGCATTGAACTGGACGCCGACGACGTCGAACTTGCCACCTGCCAGTTCTACGGTTGGGCGTTCCTTAATCGTCAGGGCCTTTTGCCGACGCGAGAACAGATCGCCCGCGCGGAACGCGTGGTTGCCGACTATCGGCAAAAAATGGCCGCCAGCGGCAATCTGACCAACCTGCTGTTCGTCACCCCTGATTATTACGAAGAGCGACCAAAAGGCTGTATGGGCGGCTGGGGGTCGATTTTCCTCAGCGTGACCCCGGAAGGCACGGCGCTGCCCTGCCACAGCGCGCGCCAGCTACCGGTGGAGTTCCCCTCGGTGCTTGATCAGAGTCTGGAATCCATCTGGTATGACTCTTTCGGCTTCAACCGCTATCGCGGGTTTGACTGGATGCCGGAGCCGTGCCGCTCCTGCGATGAAAAGGAGAAGGACTTCGGCGGCTGCCGCTGCCAGGCCTTTATGCTCACCGGGAATGCTGATAACGCCGATCCGGTGTGCAGCAAATCGCCGCATCATCATAAAATTCTGGACGCGCGACGCGAAGCAGCCTGTAGCGATATGAAAATCGGCCAGCTTCAGTTCCGCAACCGTACCCGTTCTCAGCTTATCTATAAAACCCGGGAACTGTAACGATAATGACCCCCCGCATCGTGGAGCTGGCAGGCGGTTTACGCGCAACGCTGGTGCATCAGCCGCAGGCGACACGCGCGGCGGCGCTTGCGCGCGTGAGTGCCGGAAGCCATCACGAGCCACCGCGCTTCGCCGGTCTTGCGCATTTACTTGAGCACCTGCTGTTCCGCGGTAGCCAGCGCTATCAGGGCGACGATCGACTCATGGCCTGGGTCCAGCGTCAGGGCGGTAGCGTCAATGCCACCACGCTGGCTCGCCACAGCGCATTTTTCTTCGATGTGGCCGCCGATAACCTGTCCGACGGCGTCGCACGACTGTGGGATATGTTGCAGGCGCCGCTGCTTTCATGCGATGACATACAGCGCGAAGTGGCGGTCATTGATGCGGAAAACCGGCTCATCCAGCAGCATGATTCCGCCAGGCGCGAAGCGGCGGCACGCCACGCGATGGAAGAACCCACAGTTTTTCGCCGTTTTCAGGTAGGTAGCCAGGATTCTCTGGGGCAGGACACGGGATCGCTGCAAACCGCGTTGCGCGACTTTCATCGGCGCTATTATGTGGCCGGACACCTGCAATTGTGGCTGCAAGGGCCGCAAACGCTGGATGCGCTGGCCGAGCTTGCCCATACGTTTGCGTCCGGTTTTGCTTCTGGTGGCATGCCTGAAACCGCTCCCCCGTTGCGTCTTAGCGCTGAGGGAGATTTTCAGCTGGCAGTGACGGAGCGACCCGCACTGTGGCGTTGTCCGTTAATTCGAAAAAGTGACAACGTCACCTTATTTCGGGAGTTTTTACTGGACGACGCCCCCGGAAGCCTGATTGCCGGGCTGCGGGAGCGCGGGCTGGCAGAAGATGTCGCCCTGAACTGGCTTTATCAGGATAACGATAACGGCTGGCTGGCGCTAACGGTTGATAGCGAACGACCCGAGGAGGTTGACCCGCATATTACCCACTGGCTACGGGCGCTACAGCAAACGACGGATGAGCAGCAGCGGCATTATTATCGGCTGGCACAGCAGCGTTTCAGCGCCCTGCCGACGCTGGAGCAGCTGCGCCAGCGGGCGTTCGGTTTTGCGCCCGGTGCGGCGCCCGTAAGTTTTTCCGCCTTTTGTGCCGATTTACTGGCGGCGCCCACCTCGTATCTGGCCTGCAAAAAAATTGAAACCGCTGAAATTATCGTCAGCCAGGGGTTTGCTCTGCCGCTTAGCCATTGGCGTCGCCAGCCGGTTGCAGATGATAGCCCCATCGCGTTTTCCTTCTACCCGCAGACTGCCAGGTATGTTACGCCAGCCCCGACGTCAGAAGCCGCTCCGCTGCTGCATTTGTCGGCGCAGACACAACCGCCAACGCTGATCCTGCGCAGGCCTTTTTATTCGTGCGTGGAACGGGCGCAGGGGGTGGCGATGGGCAAACAGTTACGCCCTCTCCTTGCTGAACTGCGCCATATTGACGGCAGCGGCGAGTGGCAAACGGTTGACGGTAGCTGGCAGCTCACCCTGCGGCTTCCTGACGCCGTGGTGACGGCGGAACACATCATCGGGGCGATAATCGATCGCCTCTCCCACCCCGCCCCGGCTCTTACGCCAGTGCCAGAAGGCATTGCCATCCGTGAGCTGCTTCAGCAATTGCCTGAACGTCTGGCATCGGATCCGCCACGGGACGGCTGGCTGGCGGCGCTAGTTGGCGGCAGCGTCGCACACGCGCACGGGTTAGCCCGGCAGCTTGGCCTGCTCCGGGCGCCGGTTAACGCTAAGCCGACGCCATTAAGCGGTTGTCCCAGCGGGATCGAACACATTCCGCACGCCAGCGCGGATTCGGCGCTGCTGGTGTTTATTCCCCTGCCGCCGGGCGCGTCGCTCGCCGCGCTGCGGCTGCTGGCATTATGCTGCGAACCGCAATTTTTCCAGCGCCTGCGCGTGGAACAGCAGATTGGCTACGTGGTCAGCTGTCGTTATCAGCGTATTGCCGATCGCGATGGCCTGCTGCTGGCGTTACAGTCGCCTGACCGCTCTCCCGTGAACCTGTTGGGTTGCTGCAAACAATTTTTGCGTGAGCTGACGCTGTGCGATGAGACGGCGTTCAGCGTATTGCGACAGCAGCTGGCGATGCAAATCCGGTCACCGATGAATGCCAGCGCCACGGCAGTAGCCGCCCTGCGCCAGCGCTATGGTTTACCGGTGTTAACGCCGCAGGCTGTTGATGCCCTGCAACATGACGAGATAATCGCACTATGGCGCGAGATGACTCGCCATCGCCGTCGCTGGCGGGTGCTTTTAACGGGCTGACCGGACCCGCCGCTTTCTTCATATCCGTGGTTTTTAGTCAAAAAAAAGCCCCGTACTTCGACGGGGCCAGGTTGCTTATTTCGCTGTTATTTATCCAGCGCGTAGGCAATCACGTAGTCACCACGATCCGGCGACTGGCGTGCTCCGCCAGCAGAGATCAGAATGTACTGTTTGCCGGTTTTCGGTGATACATAGCTGATAGGTCCGCCCTGGCTACCCACCGGAAGACGCGCTTTCCACACTTCTTCCCCCGTAGAGGAATCAAAGGCGCGCAGGTAGTAATCCTGGGTTCCCGCAATGAAGACCAGACCGCCCTGCGTGGCCAGCGTACCGCCCAGCGTCGGCATACCGACAGGCATTGGCATACGCATTTTTACCCCAAACGGACCGGTATCCTGTACGGTACCGACCGGCACCTGCCAGACGATTTTCTGCGTTTTCAGGTCAATGGCGGAGAGAGAGCCAAACGGTGGTTTCTGGCACGGAATGCCCAGCGGTGACATGAAACGGTTTTTGTTGACCGAATACGGCGTTCCTTTCATCGGAACGGCGCCCATCCCGGCGTTCACGGCTTCACCGCCCGTGTTTGCCACCGCGCTCTGCGGATCTTGCTTAATCAGCTGAACCCACAGGCCCAGACGCATGTCATTGACGAAGATATACTGGTTGTTCGGATCGGTGGACAAACTGCCCCAGTTCATTCCCCCCAGCGAGCCCGGGAAGCTCAGGGAAATATCGGTTCCCGGCATCGTGTACAGACCGTCATAACGCATTGATTTGAAGCTGATACGACAGGCCAGCTGGTCAAACGGCGTCGCCCCCCACATATCCGATTCTTTCAGGGTTTCTGCGCCAATCTGCGGCATCCCCACAGAGCGAGGCTGCGTTGCCGGGTACTGTTCACGTGGAATATCCGCTGGTTTTACCGGAACCTCTTTCACTTCAGTGAGCGGTTTACCCGTCAGGCGATCGAGAACGTAAATTTGCCCCGCTTTAGTGCCCACTACCACCGCGGGCTTGTTGCCCTCTTTCGTTGGGAAATCAACCAGGCTCGGCTGCATCGGGATATCGAAATCCCAGAGGTCGTTATGCACGGTCTGGTATACCCACTTCTCTTTCCCGGTAGTCGCATCCAGAGCGAGAATTGAGGTGGCGTATTTGTGATCTTCCGGAATACGGTCAGCGCCCCACAGGTCGACAGAGGAACTTCCCATCGGGATAAACACGGTATTCATCGACGCATCCCAGGACATAGGGGCCCAGGAGTTTGCGGAGCTGCGTTTGTAGTGTTCGCCCGGCTTCAGAACATAGTTCGGATCCGGATTACGCGGATCGAACGCCCAGCGCAGCTGGCCGGTGATCACGTCATAACCACGTATTACGCCGCCCGGCATATCGGTGCTGACGTTATCCGCAACGCGGCCGCCAACCACGACCGTGGTACCCGCCAGCGTCGGGGCCGACGTCAACACATAGGTTGGATCTGACGCGTCGCCCATTCCTTCATGCAGGTTAACGCTGCCGTTAGTACCGAAGTCCGGGCAGAATTTGCCGTTATCGGCGTCTAACGCGATCAGCTTACCGTCAATGGTATTCATCAGGATACGGCGCTGGCATGCCGCGCCCGATGCGACCTGCGCTGGCAGAACCGGTGTGGAGCCGGCTACCGTTGGCTGTGCCAGCGGTTTGGTGGCATCAAAGTACGCCAGGCCACGGCAGCGCATCCAGATGGCAGACTTAGCGTTGATTTCCGCTTTCCAGATCTCTTTCCCGCTATCGGCATCCACGGCGATCACGTTGTTATGCGGCGTACAGAGGAAGACACTATCGCCTACCTGTAGCGGCGTTTGCTGATCTTCTGCGCCATTGCCATCCGGACTTTGCGGAATATCACCGGTATGGTATGTCCAGACCGGTTTCAGGTTTTTCACGTTGTCACGGGTTATCTGGTCCAGCGCCACAAAGCGACTACCGCCAGCCGTATTACCGTAGTGATCCCAGTTCTGCTGTTTCGCCTCTTCTTTTACCGGCACCAGCGGGCGCTTTTCGCCGCTAAACGGCACGGTCGGATGGGGTTGAAACATCTGAACAAAGGTGACGCCCATGCCGATAATAAGGACCGCGCAGACCGCTATCGCCCCTTTCGTGGAGGACGGTTTTCCTTCACGCTTACGCAATGCAGGCCAGGTGGCTGCTGCCAGCACCATCAGCCCGGCGGGTACCATTAATCGGGAAACCAGGGGCCAGAAGTCGAGTCCGGCATCGAAAAATGCCCAAATCAGGGTGCCAAGAAACACCAGAGCAAACAGCCCTACGGCAGAGGACTTGCGGCGGAAAAACTGAATAGCAGAGAGCAGCGTGAAAACCCCGGCAATGAGAAAGTACCAACTCCCCCCCAGGGAAGCCAGTTTAAAACCGCCGATGGCAAAAAACAGCCCCGTCACAAGAAGTACCACACCCACCAGCAGGCACCACGGGCCTAACCAGCCCAATGGGCGGGGATTATTGTCTGACATAAAAATGAATCTCCTGATTACTTTATATAAAGCAGGGTTTTATTAACTGCCACGATGTTAAAACCCTGCACAACGCTAATTGTTCGTATGCGAAGCATAAATTAAAAAGAGACCGTAGACAAAATCTATTATGTCGGAAGAAATGAAAACCAGCGAAATTACATGGATTTAACAGGGTTAAAATAGCGAATATCGCTAACTACGTCACCTATGCTGGAATATATGACCAGCCGGAAGTTGCTTAAAGGATTAATATCAGGATTCCCCCAAGGCCGGTCTTATAGCGTCAGATTTTTACAGCTGAGCCTTCAAACAGAAGATTTAATTAAGCAATAACCATGAATAAGCACAGGGATAAACCTGAGTTAATTTTCAGGAAGAAATTATCAATAATTTTAGAGCGTCTGGTGCGTTGAACATTCCGTCATTATCAGCACTGAAAATGTGACTTTCCGCATCAAAGCGGACTCACAGAGTGGCAATACAAACACTATTAAATCACTTAATGAAGTCTTGAATCACAGAAAATCCAAACAGTAGTTCACTGCGCCTTCACTAGCCATTGACTTTACACCAAGACTAGCGCATATTTTACAGCACAAATTAACAAGACAATTTTTGGAGGACGTTTTCTATGCCAGCCCGTGATTATCCCGACAAGCGTGTTGCTCGCGGTGTAGCAAAGGAGGCCGATCTCAGGATGTTAAGTGCGCGCATCGATCCAGCGCTGATGGAGTACATCCGCATTACTGCGTATGAAACACGGAAAAGTAAGCAGGAAATCGTGGCGGAAGCGTTAGCACTTCACCGCCAAAGGAATCAGATTGCGTCATAAACACCAAAAGCCCGAAAAATCCCCCGGGCTTTTGCTGCTGTCTGGATTACTCCACCAGCGTATTTAACGTCTCCAGCGCCTCAGGCGGCAATACCAGATCGGCTGCCGCCAGGTTTTCACGCAGATGCGCCACCGAAGAAGTACCCGGGATCAAGAGGATATTTGGCGAGCGTTGCAGCAGCCATGCCAGCGCCACCTGCATAGGCGTCGCATCCAGTGAATCCGCCACCGCCTGTAGCCCGGAAGATTGCAGTGGCGTGAAACCACCCAGTGGGAAGAACGGCACCCAGGCAATCCCCTGCTGCGCCAGCGAATCTACCAGCGCATCGTCACCGCGATTCACCACGTTGTACATGTTCTGTACGCATACCACGGAAACCATCTTCTGCGCTTCAGCCACCTGCGAAGCAGTGACGTTGCTCAGCCCAATATGGCGAACCAGCCCCTGTTGTTGCAGCTCCGCGAGGGTGCTTAGCGGCGCGGCAATCGAGCCTTCCGCTGGTCCGTGGGCGCTAAACATGATCCGCAGGTTAACCACGTCCAGCACATCTCGCTTCAGGTTGCGCAGGTTGTCATGCACCGCCTGCGTCAGCTCCTGGGCGGAAAACGCCGGCAGCCAGGAGGCGTCCTCGCCGCGTCGGGCTCCGATCTTGGTCACAATCGTAAGGTCGTCCCGGTAGGGATGAAGCGCCTCGCAAATAAGCTGGTTGGTCACATGGGGGCCGTAAAAATCGCTGGTATCAATGTGATTTACCCCCGACTCTACCGCTTCACGCAACACCGCCAGCGCCGCATTTTTGTCTTTTGGCGGACCAAAAACGCCAGGTCCGGCAAGCTGCATCGCGCCATAGCCAAACCGTTTAACCGTACGCGTTCCGAGCGTGAATGTTCCGCATTTATCTATGCTGCTCATGCTGACCTTCCTCATAAAAATGATCCGGGTTTACAACAGGTTCCGCAACGAAACCATTAGTTAAGCAATAGTAAAATTAAAGTTTAAATTCGCTACGACGATAGTATTGATGTAACCCTGCCTCTTCTATTACGGATGACCGCCATGCTGAAAAATCTGCACGTGATTACCGGTATTATCTTTGCCCTCACCATATTCTGTCTGCTGCAAGTTGTCACGGGAGGGTTGTTCTACTCTGCCGTTAACAACGATCGTCACAACTTTCAGAACTCCGGGTTGCTCAATGCCCAGCAGGAGAGCCTGAGCGACAGTGTGAACACCCTGGTGAAAACGCGCGTTACCGTCACCCGCGTGGCGATCCGCTACCTGAAAAACCAGCGCGACCCGGCCTCTCTCGCAGCGATCAACACGCTGCTGGGCACCGCCAATGGTTCGCTGGCCAAAGCCGAAGACTATTACAAAAACTGGCAGGCGATTCCGCAGGTGAAGGGGCAAAATGCCGCGCTCACCGAAGAGATGCAGAAAGCCTGGAAGAACATGCACGAGGTAATGCGCTTGTCCATTGCGTACTTGCGCGCCGATAACTATCAGGCCTATGGCGACCTGGACGCCCAGCAGGCGCAGGATGAGATGGAGGCGGTCTATACCCGCTGGCGCGCGGAAAACAACGTCCTGCTGAAAGCCGCCGCCGAAGAGAACCAGAACAGCTTTACCCAGATGCAGTGGACGCTGGCGGCGATCTTCCTGACCGTTATCGCCGTGCTGGTGGTGATCTGGCAGGGTTTACAGCACCTGCTCCTGAGACCGCTCAACGCCATCATGAACCATATTCGCACCATCGCGAGCGGCGATCTGACGCAAAACGTCGCGATTACCGGGCGCAACGAAATGGGCCAGCTGGCCGCCGGTCTGCATGAGATGCAACAGTCGCTGGTCAGCACCGTCAGCGCCGTGCGCGGCAGCACAGATTCTATCTACACGGGCGCAGGAGAAATTGCCGCCGGGAGTAACGACCTTTCCGCCCGAACCGAGCAGCAGGCAGCCTCGCTGGAAGAGACCGCCGCCAGCATGGAAGAGCTGACGGCCACGGTGAAACAGAACTCGGATAACGCTCGTCAGGCGACGCTGCTGGCAAAGAATGCGTCTGAAACCGCCGCACGCGGCGGCCAGGTGGTGAATAATGTAGTGCGTACCATGAATGACATTGCCGACAGTTCTCAGCAAATTGCGCATATCACCGGCGTTATCGATAGCATTGCCTTCCAGACCAACATTCTGGCGCTCAACGCGGCGGTTGAAGCCGCCCGTGCCGGCGAACAAGGCCGCGGCTTTGCGGTCGTGGCAGGCGAAGTACGGACGCTGGCCAGCCGCAGCGCGCAGGCGGCAAAAGAGATCAAAGGGCTTATTGAAAACTCCGTCAGCCGGGTGAATACCGGCTCGGAACAGGTGAGCGAGGCGGGTGCGACCATGAAAGAGATCGTCGCGGCCGTGACACGCGTAACCGATATTATGGCTGAAATCTCGTCGGCGTCTGACGAGCAAAGCCGCGGTATTGAACAGGTCAGCCTGGCGGTCTCGCAGATGGACAGCGTAACGCAGCAAAACGCCGCGCTGGTACAGGAGTCGGCAACGGCGGCGGCGGCGCTGGAAGATCAGTCTGAACAGCTGCGCCAGGCCGTGGCGGCATTCCGGCTGAACATGCAGGAAAACACCGCTCCGCGGCCAAAAAATACAAAAGCACCGCAACTGTTGCGTCCCGCCACGGTCAGTGCCTCAGGTGACACATACTGGGAGACGTTCTAGGCCTTACCGTTAACGGCTGCGCTTGGCGTGACGTTCCCAGTTCTCCTGTTTCGCCTCATCGGATTTTCGGAGTGAAACATAACATGCCCCGCTGCCGCCGTGATGCGGCAGCGCCACGCAGAAAGCCTGCACGTCCTCGAACTCAGTTAACCAGCGGGCAAGATAACTGCGCACCACGTTCGGGTGCGAATTCTGCTCGCGGCCCTTCCCGTGAATGATAATCAGGTTACGTAAACCGTCGCGGCTGGCCTGGCGAATGAAGGCGTACAGCATCTGGCGGCAGCGTTCGGCGGGCTGACGCAACAGATTTAAGCTGGCCTGTCGGGCGTATTTACCCGAGCGCAGCTTGTCAATAACGCCCTGCTGAACGCCCTCGCGCTGGAACATCAGCGGCTCTTCAAGCGGCAAGAGTTCCAGGAAACCCAGTGTGAGAAAGTTGTCGAGCTGCTCGGTATCGATCTCCTGGCGAACCCGGGTATTACGGCTTTGCTGCCAGTGGATATCGGTGCAGCGTTTCAGGGGCTGGACATCCTCCATGGCGTCAAGAAAAAGTGATTTGTCGTCAGGGTTCATGGAAATCCTCCGGGCACATCGGGGCTTGTACTATACCTGCACCGGGCAGGGGCCTCAATAACCCTTACCGCAAGGGGCAAGATAAATATTAATCTGATGAATATATATAGCTACCATTAAAGTTATTTAAATATTACTTAACTAAAACTACAGCAGAGTTAAAATAAGTGATTTGCGTTGAAATTTTGTAAAACCAATGACGTGCCGCCTTTCTTTTTTCAGGAAAGATGTTATACCTAAATATACCTGCCTCATGGATATAATACCCAGGATTTGCGAAAGGACGCACTGCTGTGTGTACTGTAGGGTCTGTCTGATGTCGGACAGGCTCTATTTTTTCTTTGGCAATTTCACGATAAAACTATTTTTCTCGCTTCCCTTCTGAATTGTGTAATTAATGATTCAGCCAGGGGCGTCTGGCGTGCATCACGGCGCTGAATTAAATAATAGGCCGCTCTGGGAAGTGTTTCCACAACCGGCAGCATGACCAGCCGGTGCGCCAGCAGCGGGTCGCAGCCCAGCTCCTGCGGCAGCACGCTCAGGAAGTCACTTTGTGCGACAAGGCTAATACAGGACGAAAAGGTTTCGCAAACGACGCCAATACGCGGTATCTGCGAGCGATGATGAAATATATCCTCAAGCTGCTTATAATAACTTCCCCGCGGCGTTGGCATTGTCCAGTTATAATGAAGAAGTTCATTAATAGAGGTAGCCCCCAACGCCGGATGTCCTTCCCGACAAAATACCGCAAAAGGTTTCTCAAAGAGTTTTTCAAACGTAAATTCGTGATCGTAAGGCCCCTGATAATAGGTATTGATGGTAAAGTCCAGCTCACCCTGGCGTAATTCATTGATCATTGATACCAGCTGACCTTCCATAATCCGCACCTTGATCTGAGGATGCTGCGCATGAAAACGGGAGATAACGGCGGGCATCAGGCTGCGCGCCACGCTGGCACCCATCCCAATATTGATCTGCCCGGTCAGCTCCCCCTGACGCTGACGGATATCATCCTGCGCTGCGCGAAGCTCTTCCAGAATCAAATTAGCGCGGTGATAAAACCCTTCCCCGCACTCGGTCAGGGCGACACCTTTACTCCGGCGCACAAACAGCTGTGCCGCCATGCCCTCTTCCAGCTCTTTAATGGATTTAGTAAGCGCGGGCTGCGAAAGATTCAGCACCCGGCTGGCTCCGCGAATACTGCCCTGACGCGCCACTTCGACAAAAGCCCTAATTTGATGAAATTTAATCTGAAATGACATAGCCCGACCGATAACCGTTGTTTATCAGAATAAAGAAACTGTCATCTACTTTAATGGAATCGGATGTGCGAGGGTAATTCCTGAACGGTTAAAACTGTGAAAAATCGCTTAGTGATAAGTAAAAACTATCACAGCGTGAAGCAGTTCACATATTTTAATGATGACAGGAAAAGATATGAACGCACTGGCGCAGTACATCCACACATTAGCCCCCCAACTGAGCGCATGGCGTCGCGATTTTCACCATTTCGCGGAATCCGGCTGGGTGGAGTTTCGCACTGCCGCGAAAGTCTCGGAGATCCTGGACTCGCTGGGTTACGAGCTGGCGATGGGTCGCGATGTCGTGGATGCCGAAAGCCGGATGGGGTTGCCCGATGACGCAACCCTGGCGCGGGAATTTGCCCGCGCCCGCGCGCAAGGCGCACCGGAGAAATGGCTCGCGCCGTTCGAAGGCGGGTTCACCGGCATTGTCGCGACCCTGAATACCGGTCGCCCCGGCCCGACGCTGGCCTTTCGCGTGGACATGGATGCGCTTGATCTGAGCGAAGCGCATGACGACAGCCACCGGCCGTACCGCGACGGTTTTGCCTCCTGTAACCCGGGCATGATGCACGCCTGCGCGCATGACGGCCACACCACCATTGGTCTGGGGCTGGCGCAGGTGCTTAAGCAGCATGAAGCCCAGCTCAACGGCACCATCAAACTGATCTTCCAGCCTGCCGAAGAGGGTACGCGCGGCGCCCGCGCTATGGTCGCTGCAGGGGCGCTGGACGACGTGGACTACTTTACCGCCATTCATATTGGAACCGGCGTTCCGGAAGGGACGGTGATCTGCGGCAGCGATAACTTCATGGCGACCACTAAATTTGACGTGCGCTTTACCGGCGTTGCCGCACACGCTGGCGGTAAACCGGAAGAGGGCCGTAACGCCCTGCTCGCGGCGGCCCAGGCCGCTATCGCGCTGCATGGCATCGCGCCCCACAGCGAAGGCGCGTCCCGGGTTAACGTCGGAGTCATGCAGGCGGGCAGCGGACGCAACGTGGTTCCGGCTAATGCGTTACTTAAGGTTGAAACCCGCGGTGAAAGCGAGGCCATTAATCAGTATGTCTTCGATCGCGCGCAGGCGGTGATTACCGGCGCGGCAGCGCTCTACGGCGTAACAGCCGGGATAAACCTGATGGGGGCGGCGACCTCCAGTGCCCCCTCCCCGGCCTGGGTCGATTATCTGCGCGAACAGGCAAGCCAGGTGCCCGGCGTGACTCATGCCATTAATAAGGTCAAAGCGCCTGCGGGCTCCGAAGATGCCACGCTAATGATGGCCCGCGTGCAGCAGAACGGCGGCATGGCCTCGTATATGGTCTTCGGCACCGAACTGAGCGCCGGACATCACAACGAAAAATTCGATTTTGATGAGCAGGTGATGAACGTTGCCATCGAAACACTGGCGCGAACTGCGCTTAATTTCCCGTGGACGCGAGGTGTGTAATGCAGGAGAACTACGCTTTTATCGCTGATGCCATCGACACGCGATGTCAGACGTTTACCGATATTGCCGACGACATCTGGGATCATCCCGAAACGCGCTTTGAAGAGTTCTGGTCCGCCGAACGGCTTGCCAGCGCGCTGGAAGCCGAGGGCTTTACCCTGATGCGGGAAGCCGGAGGCATTCCCAACGCCTTTATTGCCAGCTACGGCAGCGGCAAGCCCGTTATCGCCCTTCTGGGCGAATACGACGCCCTGGCCGGGTTGAGCCAGCAGGCGCACTGCGCGACGGCGCAATCCGCCACCCCGGGGGCTAACGGCCATGGCTGCGGGCATAACCTGTTGGGTACTGCTGCCTTTGCCGGTGCGGTGGCGGTGAAAAGCTGGCTGGAACAGCACGGCGGCAGCGGAACGGTACGATTTTACGGCTGCCCCGGCGAGGAAGGCGGCTCCGGTAAAACCTTTATGGTGCGTGAAGGATTATTTGACGACGTGGACGCTGCCGTGACCTGGCATCCGGAAGCCTTTGCCGGGATGTTTAACGTCAGCACGCTGGCCAATATTCAGGCCGCCTGGCGGTTTAAGGGGATCGCCGCCCACGCCGCAAACTCCCCACATCTGGGACGTAGCGCGCTGGATGCCGTGACGTTGATGACCACCGGCACAAACTTCCTCAACGAACACATCATTGAAAAAGCGCGCGTTCATTACGCCATCACCGATACCGGCGGGATTTCGCCTAACGTGGTGCAGGCTCAGGCAGAAGTGCTGTACCTGATCCGCGCTCCGGAGATGGCCGATGCGCAGCAGATCTACGCGCGCATCGAGAAAATCGCCAAGGGCGCGGCGATGATGACCGAAACCACTGTCGAGTGTCGCTTTGATAAAGCCTGCTCCAGCTATCTGCCGAACCGTACGCTCGAAGCGGCCATGTACCGCGCATTGCAGCATTACGGCACGCCGGACTGGACGGAAGAAGAACGCGAATTTGCCCGTGAAATCCGCGCCACGCTCACGGCAAACGACCTGCAAAACAGCCTGAAAAACATTGCCGCAACGGGAGCCGAAGAGGGAAAAGCCTTTGCCCGACGCCATCACGAGACGCTACTGGTGGATGAAGTTGCCCCTTACGCCATCACCGATAACGTGCTGGCAGGCTCCACCGACGTGGGGGATGTCAGCTGGAAGATGCCTGTCGCACAGTGCTTTAGCCCCTGTTTTACCGTCGGCACCCCGCTGCATACCTGGCAATTGGTGGCGCAGGGGCGTACCTCTATTGCCCATAAAGGCATGCTGCTGGCCGGAAAAGTGATGGGCGCGACCGCGCTGCATCTGCTTCAGGATGCCGACCTGCTGCGAAAATGTCGGGAAGAATTTGAACAACACATAACAGAAAAACCGTACGAGTGTCCGATCCCACAGGACGTGACACCGTCACCTTTAAAATAAAAAAACACAACACAACACAACAACAGTCCCGAGGAACGCCCATGAGTATGTCTTCCATACCTTCGCATTCCCCATCCGGTAAGCTCTATGGCTGGGTTGAAAGGATCGGCAATAAAGTGCCGCACCCTTTCCTGCTTTTTATCTATTTAATTGTCATCCTGATGGTCGCGACAGCCGTGCTGTCCGCCTTTGATGTGAGCATGCGCAGCCCGGCCGACGGCAGCATGGTGGCCGTAAAAAATCTGCTCAGCGTGGAGGGGTTGCACTGGTTTTTGCCGAACGTGATTAAAAACTTCAGCGGTTTTGCGCCGCTGGGCGCCATCCTGGCGCTGGTGTTAGGCGCGGGTCTGGCCGAACGTGTGGGTCTGCTGCCCGCGCTGATGGTGAAAATGGCCTCGCATGTCAGCGCGCGTTATGCCAGCTATATGGTGCTGTTTATTGCCTTCTTCAGTCATATCTCGTCCGACGCGGCGCTGGTGATCATGCCGCCGATGGGGGCGCTGATTTTTCTTGCCGTTGGCCGTCATCCTGTTGCAGGCCTGCTGTCGGCGATCGCAGGCGTCGGCTGTGGGTTTACTGCTAACCTGCTTATCGTGACCACCGATGTGCTGCTCTCCGGCATCAGCACGGAGGCAGCAAGCACCATCGATGCGGCCATGCACGTCAGCGTGATCGACAACTGGTACTTTATGGCCAGTTCGGTGATTGTCCTGACGATTGTCGGGGGGCTGATTACCGATAAGATCGTTGAGCCGCGCCTGGGTAAATGGGAAGGCCGGAGCGATGAAAAGCTGGAGACGCTGAGCAAAGAGCAGCAATTCGGCCTGCGCGTCGCCGGGATCGTCTCGCTGGCGTTCATTGCGGCTGTGGCGCTGATGGTGGTGCCGGAGAATGGCGTGTTGCGCGATCCAATCAAACACACCGTACTTCCCTCGCCGTTTATTCAGGGTATTGTGCCGCTGATAATTCTCTTCTTTTTCGTCGTTTCGCTCGCCTACGGCATCGCTACCGGTAAAATCCGCCGTCAGGGAGATCTGCCGCACCTGATGATCGAGCCGATGAAGGAGATGGCGGGTTTTATCGTGATGGTGTTCCCGCTGGCGCAGTTTGTGGCCATGTTTAACTGGAGCAACATGGGCAAATTTATGGCCGTGAGCCTGACGGACGCGCTGGAGGCGGCGGGGTTGAGCGGGGTTCCGGCGTTTGTCGGCCTGGCGCTGCTGTCGTCCCTGCTGTGCATGTTTATTGCCAGCGGGTCGGCCATCTGGTCGATTCTGGCCCCCATCTTTGTCCCCATGTTTATGATGCTCGGCTTTCATCCGGCGTTCGCCCAGATCCTGTTCCGTGTCGCCGATTCCTCAGTGATCCCGCTGGCGCCCGTGTCACCCTTCGTTCCGCTGTTTTTAGGCTTCCTGCAACGCTACAGACCGGAGGCTAAGCTGGGTACCTACTATTCGCTGGTCTTGCCCTATCCGCTTATCTTCTTAGGGGTATGGCTGGTGATGCTGGTGGCGTGGTATCTTGTCGGCCTGCCGATTGGACCGGGTATTTACCCGAGGCTGAACTAAGGAATACTGATGCTGAGATTACTCGAAGACAAGATTGCGACACCGCTGGGGCCGCTGTGGGTTATCGCGGATGAAGCGTTCAATCTTCGCGCTGTTGAGTGGGAAGAGCACAGCGACCGGATGGTTGAGCTGCTCAACATTCATTATCGCGCCGAGGGTTACGAGCGTATTACAGCCCGTAATCCTGGCGGGCTGAGCGATAAACTGACGGCCTACTTCGAGGGCGATCTCAGCATTATTAATACCCTGCCAACCGCCACGGCGGGTACCCCTTTTCAGCGCGAGGTGTGGCAGGCGCTGCGTAACATTCCCTGCGGGCAGGTGATGCACTACGGTCAGCTGGCAGAGCAGCTTGGCCGTGCCGGCGCGGCGCGCGCAGTCGGTGCTGCAAATGGCTCAAATCCCGTCAGCATTGTGGTGCCTTGCCATCGCGTGATCGGGCGCAACGGCACCCTCACCGGCTATGCCGGGGGCGTACAGCGTAAAGAGTGGCTGCTGCGTCACGAAGGGTATTTTCTGCTGTAATTCCCAGGCTTTTTGTGCTTAATTTTCTTCCTGTTAGGCTAATAATCCTTAATCATTCTGTGGAATTTCAAGGAGATGGCAGCTCGCTGCCGTCTCTTGTCTTTATTGGGGGTTTGCCAGACTTACGTCCTTACCAAAAAGATGTTAAAATTGACCAATATCAATTAAGGCTTGAGCAAACCTATGATCCCGGAAAAGCGAATTATACGACGCATTCAGTCTGGCGGTTGTGCTATCCATTGCCAGGATTGCAGCATCAGCCAGCTCTGTATCCCGTTTACTCTGAATGAGCATGAACTCGATCAGCTTGACAATATCATCGAGCGCAAAAAGCCTATTCAGAAAGGGCAGACGCTGTTTAAAGCGGGAGACGAACTGAAATCGCTCTATGCTATCCGTTCTGGCACCATCAAAAGCTACACCATTACCGAACAGGGCGACGAGCAGATCACTGGCTTCCATCTGGCGGGCGATTTAGTCGGCTTTGACGCCATCGGCAGTGGCCATCACCCGAGCTTTGCTCAGGCGCTGGAAACCTCTATGGTTTGTGAAATCCCGTTTGAAACGCTGGACGATCTGTCCGGTAAGATGCCGAACCTGCGTCAGCAGATGATGCGTCTGATGAGCGGTGAGATCAAAGGCGATCAGGATATGATCCTGCTGCTTTCCAAAAAGAATGCCGAAGAGCGTCTGGCCGCCTTTATCTATAACCTCTCCCGCCGTTTCGCGGAACGTGGCTTCTCCCCACGCGAATTCCGTCTGACCATGACGCGTGGCGATATTGGTAACTATCTGGGCCTGACCGTGGAAACCATCAGCCGTCTGCTGGGTCGTTTCCAGAAGAGCGGAATGCTGGCGGTTAAAGGTAAGTACATCACCATTGAAAACGGTGAAGCGCTGGCCATTCTGGCGGGTCACTCACGTAACGTGGCATAACTCTCCCGGATATCTTATGCCAGGTCGATAAATTTTCATGATTATTGATCTGGCAAAAACTTCCCCCCTGTTTCATTCAAGATATATAGGTTACTCTTTTACATACAGACTGTGGTGACAGTAGTAAGGAGACCTGTATGGCAAAGTATCAAAATATGCTGGTGGCTATCGATCCGAATCAGGACGATCAGCCAGCATTACGACGTGCTGTGTATTTACATCAACGGATTGGTGGCAAAATTAAAGCCTTTTTGCCGATTTATGACTTCTCATACGAGATGACCACCCTTCTGTCGCCTGACGAGCGCACCGCTATGCGTCAGGGAGTGATCAGCCAGCGTACCGCGTGGATCCGCGAGCAGGCGAAGTATTATCTGGAAGCGGGCGTACCTATCGATATCAAGGTGGTCTGGCACAACCGTCCTTTCGAAGCCATTATTCAGGAAGTGGTGGCCGGTGGGCATGACCTGCTGCTGAAAATGGCGCACCAGCATGACAAACTGGAATCCGTGATTTTCACCCCGACCGACTGGCACCTGCTGCGCAAATGCCCTTGTCCGGTATGGATGGTGAAAGATCAGCCGTGGCCTGAGGGCGGGAAAGCCGTCGTGGCGGTCAATCTGGCCAGCGAAGAGGATTATCACAATTCGCTGAACGAGAAGCTGGTGAAGGAGACCCTTCAGCTTGCCGACCAGGTTAACCATACCGAAGTCCATCTGGTGGGAGCCTATCCGGTTACGCCAATCAATATCGCCATCGAGCTGCCTGAATTTGACCCGAGCGTGTATAACGATGCGATTCGCGGTCAGCATCTGCTAGCCATGAAAGCGCTGCGCCAGAAATTCAGTATCGATGAGAACATGACCCACGTAGAAAAAGGGTTACCGGAAGAGGTTATTCCGGATCTGGCGGAGCATTTGCAGGCCGGGATTGTGGTGCTGGGCACCATTGGCCGGACCGGTATTTCTGCCGCGTTCCTGGGTAATACCGCCGAGCAGGTGATCGACCATCTTCGCTGCGACCTTCTGGTTATCAAGCCGGATCAGTATCAGACGCCGGTTGAACTGGACGATGAGGAAGACGATTGACCCCAAAATGAAAGCCCGCCGGTAACGGCGGGCTTTTTTTATTGCGCTTCGCTCAACCGTTGCGCCGGTGCCTCGTCGCCAGCATTCATCCAGGGCGCGTGCAGAACCATGCTCGGCAGCGCCAGCTTGATCTCCTGCTGGTTCAGCCCCTCCAGAATACGAATATTGATCTCCTGCTGAATATCCATGTACTTGTTGTAATCCGCCGTATTAACGATATGGACCACCTCGAAGGTCAGGCGATCGCGATCGAAGCCCAGGAAATGGGCGCGGTCAAACTTCGTTTCCCCGACGTCGGTAATGATCTGTTTGACCATATCACCCACTGAACGCAGTTTTTCCGGCGCCGTGTCGCTGGCGACCCCGAAGGTAAAGACGATCCGGCGCGTTTGCATCCGCTTGTAGTTATGCAGCGTCTGTTGCAGCAGGATGGCGTTCCCGCAGACAATCTGCTCCCCGCTCAGGCTACGGATACGGGTGGTTTTCAGGCCTATGTGCTCTACCGTCCCGGCGACATCGTTAAACACCACAAAATCGCCGATTTCGAACGGCTTATCAAAACCGATGGAGAGCGATGCAAACACGTCGCTCAGGATCGTTTGCACCGCGAGGGCGATAGCAATACCCCCTACCCCAAGGCTGGCAACCAGAGCAGTGATGTTGACGCCCGCGTTAGCAAGGATAGACAGCAGCATCACTGACCAGACAATGGCACGGAGGATAAGCCCCGTGATCACCAGCGTCACCGGGTTTTTATGGCTTCCCGGCGCCAGCATGACGTGACGAAGCCACGACACCACCCCCTGATCCATCCACAGCGCCACCTGGATAGCGAAGACCAGGAACCAGGCGTGGCTCACGGTACCAAAGAGATGATCCGGTAAGTCGACGAAACGCAGGCTGAACAGCAGCGCCACGACAAAAAGCAGGAAGCGGCTGGTGCGGTTAAGCATATCCGTCAGGATAAAACGCATCCGGTTGGTGGTGGGATGCTTGTCGCCCCAGGTGGTGATCCCCTTCTTAACAAAGGCGATCAGGCGCGTCAGCAGCCAGTACACCAGCAAAGTTACAAAGACTACCGTGGCGACGCCAATCCAGAATGATGGCGTCATCATCAGCGCGATGATGTCAAAGCGGGACAGAAATTGCATTACACCTCCTCGTATTACACAAAGGGTAAAGTATAGACAGAGGAGAATGGCTGACCGCAGAAATAAGAAAACCGCCCCCAGGGGCGGTTTGACAGGATGAAGCGGAATTAAAGAGATTTCAGAATCGCATCCACGCTGGCCTTGGCGTCGCCAAACAGCATGTGGGTGTTATCTTTAAAGAACAGCGGGTTCTGCACGCCAGCATAGCCGGTGTTCATAGAGCGTTTGAAGACAATGACGTTCTGCGCCTTCCACACTTCGAGAACAGGCATACCCGCAATCGGGCTGCGCGGATCGTCCTGCGCCGCCGGGTTAACGGTGTCGTTGGCGCCAATCACCAGCACGGTGTCGGTGTCGGCGAAATCATCGTTGATCTCGTCCATTTCCAGCACGATGTCGTAAGGCACCTTCGCTTCCGCCAGCAGCACGTTCATGTGGCCTGGCAGACGCCCCGCCACCGGGTGAATACCAAAGCGAACCTTGATACCGCGCGCGCGCAGTTTCTCGGTGATTTCCGCCACCGGATACTGCGCCTGCGCCACCGCCATGCCATAGCCCGGGGTGATGATAACGGAATGCGAGTTTTTCAGCATCTCTGCGGTGTCTTCCGCACTGATTTCACGGTGTTCACCCACTTCCTCATCAGAACCGGTTGATGAACCGTCAGAACCGAAGCCACCCGCGATGACGCTGATAAACGAGCGGTTCATCGCCTTACACATGATGTAAGACAGGATCGCACCGGAAGAACCGACCAGCGCACCGGTGACAATCAGCAGGTCGTTGCTCAGCATAAAGCCTGCTGCTGCCGCTGCCCAACCGGAGTAGGAGTTCAGCATGGAGACGACTACCGGCATATCTGCCCCGCCGATAGACGCCACCAGATGCCAGCCGAAGGCTAGCGCGATGATGGTCATCACCAGTAACGCCAGCACCTGCAAGCCTACGCTTTCGGTACGCACGAAGACCACCAGCAGCACAAAGGAAACGACCAGCGCCGCCAGATTCAGCTTGTGGCGGTTAGGCAGCATCAGCGGTTTGGAAGAGATCTTCCCGCGCAGTTTGCCGAACGCCACAATTGAGCCAGTGAAGGTCACCGCACCAATGAAGATGCCGAGGAACACTTCGGTCAGGTGGATGTTCACCAGAATCGGTTCCAGACCCGGTTCGTGGTACAGATAGCTGTTGAAGCCCACCAGCACCGCGGCCAGACCCACGAAGCTGTGCAGAATAGCAACCAGCTCCGGCATCTCGGTCATTTCAACGCGTTTCGCCAGACGAATACCAATCGCACCACCGATGATCATCGCCACCAGGATCCACGCCACGTTGCCAGTGTCCGGCCCAAAGATGGTGGCAATCAGCGCAATCGCCATCCCGGCGATACCAAAGTTATTTCCCTGCTGAGACGTTTCGTGTTTGGAAAGCCCCGCCAGACTGAAAATAAACAGGATTGCAGCAACAATGTATGCGGCTGTAACTAATCCTCCAGACATATGCTACCCCTTAGCCTTTACGAAACATTTTCAGCATGCGCTGAGTCACGGTGAAACCACCGAAAATATTGATACTGGCGATCAGCACTGCAATGAAGCTCAGGAAGCTGATCCAGCCGCCATGACCAATTTGCAGCAATGCCCCAACCACGATAATCCCGGAGATGGCATTGGTAACCGACATCAGCGGGGTATGCAGCGCATGGGAAACGTTCCACACGACGTAGTAACCCACCACGCAGGAGAGCGCGAAGACGGTGAAGTGGCCAAGGAACTCTTTTGGCGCGACGTCCGCCAGCCAGCCAAACAGGATAATGACCAGCGCCATGATGGCGTATTTGCGCCACGGCGACGCAGGTTTCGCTGGTTCTGCAGGCTCAGGCGCCGCTTTCGGCGCAGCCTGAGGCTGAGCGGAAACCTGTATCGGCGGTGCAGGCCAGGTGATTTCCCCTTCACGCACCACGGTCACGCCGCGCACCACCACATCATCAAAATCAACGGTGATGTTGCCGTCTTTCTCTTTGCAGAGCAGCTTCAGCAGATTAACGAGGTTCGTGCCGTACAGCTGAGAGGACTGGGTTGGCAGACGTCCTGGCAGGTCGGTATAACCGATCACCTTCACGCCGTTCGCGGTCGTCGTGACCTGATTTGGCACGGTATACTCACAGTTACCGCCGTTTTGCGCCGCCAGATCGACAATCACGCTGCCCGGCTGCATGGAATCCACCATCTCACGGGTGATCAGCTTCGGTGCCGGTTTACCCGGAATAAGCGCGGTGGTGACAATGATGTCCACCTCTTTTGCCTGCGCCGCAAAGAGCGCCATTTCCGCCTTAATAAAGGCTTCAGACATGACCTTCGCGTAACCATCACCGCTGCCCGCTTCTTCCTTGAAGTCCAGCTCAAGGAATTCGGCGCCCATACTCTGCACCTGCTCCTTCACTTCCGGCCGGGTATCAAACGCACGAACAATAGCGCCCAGGCTGTTTGCGGCCCCAATAGCGGCAAGACCTGCCACACCGGCACCAATTACCATCACCTTCGCGGGTGGTACTTTGCCTGCGGCCGTAATTTGACCGGTAAAGAAGCGACCAAACTCATGCGCAGCTTCGACAATGGCGCGATAGCCGGCAATGTTTGCCATAGAACTCAGCGCATCCAGAGACTGCGCGCGCGAAATACGCGGCACGGAATCCATCGCCATCACGGTGACACCGCGTGCCGCCAGCTTCTCCATCAGCTCCGGGTTTTGGGCTGGCCAGACAAAGCTCACAAGCGTCGTGCCCGCGTTCAGCAGTTCAATTTCACTCTCTTCCGGTGCGTTTACCTTCAGAATAATGGGTGATTGCCAGACCTCAGCACCGTCCACTACGTCCGCGCCAGCCTGAGTAAAGGCCTCGTCATCGAAACTCGCCAGTTTGCCCGCGCCGCTTTCAATCGCGACGGTAAAACCCAGTTTAAGCAGTTGCTCCACCGTTTTTGGTGTTGCCGCTACGCGGGTTTCATTGGCTAACCGTTCTTTTGGTACCCCAATACGCATAGTTTTCCCTTCCATCGGTTTGTGATGATGGTTTGTCGATAATTGCCCGCGGTTCGTATCAATTTTCACCATCGCGATAACGACGGAGAATGATTAACCCCGGAAAATAAAACAGTAACAAACTTTCTATAACCTACTGAAAATAGCGCCCGTGATCTACCGCCAGAAAACACTATTTCTTATTTTATCTGTGAAAAATAAGCGATCGGGGTCACTGACAGAGATATTTACCTTAAATTCGCCTTCAGGACCGATAAATCGCGCAAGCGAAGCGGTAAAAACATGATATAGCGCCATAAAAGAACAACTCATTAACATTAAATTAACTTGTAAAAGTCATATGCTTAATCAGTTTTTCTTGTGAAACGCCTGTTTTTTCCACATATCACAAAATGTTATCGAATCAGGTCCTTTGCTGAGCACAGGCTGTGAAAAATGCCGCAGACAGCGACGGGTGTTAAATGCCATAATCGGGACCGTCTCAAATTAACAACAACACCAGTACATGGTTTGCGCAAGGCGAAGGATTATTTTTATGAAGCTTAAGAACACACTCCTGGCGTCCGCACTTCTTTCCGCGACCGCCCTGTCAGCGAATGCTGCGACAGAGTTGACGCCGGAGCAAGCGGCAGCGTTAAAACCTTTTGACCATACGGTCATTGTGGGTCGGTATAATTCCATTGGCGATGCCGTCGCCGCCGCATCAAAAGCCGCCGATAAAAACGGCGCTGCCTCGTTTTACGTTGTTGACCAGTCCGATCAGGGCAACAGCGGTAACCAGCGCGTGACTGTTGCGCTGTACAAAGAGAATGCCCCAAAGGCAGATGAACAGAAAAACCGCGTGATTAACGGCATTGTTGAACTGCCGAAAGATCAGGCTGTTCAGCTGGAACCGTATGACACCGTGACCGTTCAGGGCTTCTACCGCAGCCAGCCTGAAGTTAACGATGCCATCACCAAAGCCGCGAGAGAAAAAGGCGCTTACGCGTTTTATATCGTGCGTCAGGTTGATGCCAACCAGGGCGGAAACCAGCGCATTACCGCCTTCATCTATAAGCAAGATGCGAAAAAACGCGTAGTGCAAAGCCCCGATGCGATTCCAGCGGATTCAGAAGCCGGTCGTGCTGCGTTAGCAAAAGGCGGTGAAGAAGCGAAGAAAGTTGAAATTCCGGGCGTAGCAACGTCTGCGGCACCAAGCGCTGAAGTGGGTCGTTTCTTTGAAACCCAATCCACCAAAGGCGGTCGTTATACCGTTACGTTACCAGACGGCACGAAAATTGAAGAGCTGAACAAAGCCACTGCCGCGCAGATGGTGCCGTTCGACAGCATCAAGTTTACGGGCAACTATGGCAACATGACAGAAATCTCCTATCAGGTGGCGAAGCGTGCTGCGAAGAAAGGCGCGAAGTATTACCACATCACCCGCCAGTGGCAGGAACGTGGCAACAACCTGACCATCAGTGCTGATCTGTACAAGTAACAAAACGGTTTCATAAAGGCGGCGCAGTGCCGCCTTTTTTGTTACTTTTTTTCTGATTTCTGCCCCATGTCATTGCATGCATCCGTCACACTCCGTAAAATCCCGCGCCTTAGCGTGATCCACCATTTTTATGCGCCTTAGCGAAATAATTATTCTGGATTTGGACTTTTCATAACAGGAAGCCAATGGAAAAGAAACTTGGCCTGAGTGCGTTAACTGCACTTGTATTGAGCTCAATGCTGGGCGCGGGCGTATTCAGTTTGCCGCAGAACATGGCGGCCGTCGCCAGCCCGGCCGCATTACTAATTGGCTGGGGCATCACCGGCGTCGGGATTTTGCTGCTGGCGTTCGCCATGCTGCTGCTGACGCGTATCCGACCGGATCTGGACGGCGGAATATTCACTTACGCCCGTGAAGGTTTTGGCGAGCTGATTGGCTTCTGCTCCGCCTGGGGCTACTGGCTGTGCGCGGTGATCGCCAACGTCTCCTATCTGGTTATCGTCTTCTCGGCGCTCAGTTTCTTTACCGATACGCCCGAACTGCGCCTGTTTGGTGACGGCAATACATGGCAGTCCATCGTCGGCGCCTCGGTGCTGCTGTGGATTGTTCACTGGTTGATTATGCGCGGCGTTCAGACCGCGGCCAGCATTAACCTGGTGGCGACGCTGGCCAAGCTGGTGCCGCTTGGCCTGTTCGTCGTGCTGGCCTTCCTCGCCTTCCGTCTCGATGTCTTTACGCTCGATTTCAGCGGTATTGCGTTGGGCGTTCCCGTCTGGGAGCAGGTGAAAAATACCATGCTGATTACCCTGTGGGTGTTCATCGGTGTTGAAGGTGCCGTCGTGGTCTCTGCCCGCGCGCGTAACAAACGCGACGTGGGACGCGCCACGCTGCTGGCCGTCCTGGCGGCGCTGGGCGTTTATCTGCTGGTGACGCTGCTGTCGCTCGGTGTGGTGGCCCGCCCTGAACTGGCGGAGATGCGTAATCCGTCCATGGCCGGGCTGATGGTGAAAATGCTCGGTCCCTGGGGTGATGTGGTTATCGCGGCGGGTTTGATTGTCTCCGTCTGCGGCGCGTACCTGAGCTGGACCATTATGGCAGCGGAAGTTCCGTTCCTGGCCGCCACGCATAAAGCGTTCCCGCGCCTGTTTGCCCGTCAGAATAAAAACAGTGCGCCATCGGCCTCTCTGTGGCTCACCAACATCAGCGTGCAGGTCTGTCTGGTGCTGATCTGGCTCACAGGTTCGGACTATAACACGCTGCTGACCATCGCCTCCGAGATGATTCTGGTACCCTATTTCTTAGTGGGCGCATATCTGTTAAAAATTGCGACCCGCCCGGCACACTATGCGGTAGGCGTAGGTGCCTGTATTTACGGTCTATGGTTATTGTATGCTTCCGGCCCGATGCATCTGCTGCTGTCCGTGGTGCTCTACGCGCCAGGCCTGCTGGTGTTTATCTACGCTCGCCGTACGCATCAGCTTGATAATGCCCTTAAGCGCCGCGAAATGGCGTTGATAGGTTTGCTGTTAGTCGCTGCCGTACCGGCAACGTGGATGTTAATGGGATAGCGCCGCCTGTCCCATTGTTGAACTGAAAAGGAGATTACGATGGGACACACGCAGCAACGCCCAATATTGATCACTGGCGCAGGCCGTCGCATCGGCCTCGCCCTCGCCCATCACTTTCTCAATCTTCGCCATCCGGTTATCGTCAGTTACCGCACGGAATATCCCTCCATTGAAGGGCTACGACATGCCGGAGCCGTCTGCATTCAGGCGGATTTCTCCACGGATGAAGGTATTCTTACTTTCGCGGAAAAAGTGAAATCGACCACCCCCGGGCTGCGGGCGGTTATTCACAACGCCAGTACCTGGCTTCCTGAAAAAGCAGGACATTCGCTCAGCGAAACGCTCGCCTGCATGATGCAGATCCACGTTAATGCGCCTTATCTGCTCAACCATGCCCTACAGGATCTGCTACGCGGACACGGCCATGCCGCAGGCGACATTATCCATTTCACCGATTACGTGGTGGAGCGAGGCAGCGATAAACACATCGCCTACGCGGCCAGCAAAGCCGCGCTGGATAATATGACTCGCTCGTTCGCGCGCAAGCTGGCCCCCGAGGTAAAAGTCAACGCGATTGCCCCGGCGATGATTTTATTTAACGAGGGCGATGATGCCGAGTATCGTCAGCAGGCGCTTAACAAATCGTTGATGAAAATTGCGCCCGGCGAGAAAGAGGTGATCGACCTGATCGATTATCTGCTGACCAGCTGTTACGTCACGGGAAGGACGTTTGCCGTGGACGGTGGCCGCCCGCTGCGCTAGTGAAAGCGGCTCCAGAAGAAGATGAGCACCCAGGCGCTGAGGCTCCAGCAGACCACCGCCCCGCCCAGCGCCAGGGGCAGACGCAGAAAACTGGTGAAGTACCACAGCGACAGCAGATAGATGAAATACGGGATGATTGACCACATCCCGAATACAATGGTGGCACGCAGCGCCTCTATACCCCGCTCAGAGGCCACAATATAGTGCGCAATTAACGCAAAGGTGGGAAACAGCGGGATAAGCCCGGCAATGTAGTAGTTCTTCGTTTTAGCCAGCACCCCAATCAGCAGCACGACCAGCGCACCCAGCGCGGCTTTGATCAACAGCCCCATTCTTTTCCCTTAACAATCAAATAACATTCCCGTGCAGGATAACGGAACTCCGGCTAATTATGAAAGATTAATGGAAGGTTAAGGTTGTGCGGTGTATGTTGACGTTTTTCGCGATGACAGACGTAGTATGAATAAGATTGTTTATGTTGAAGATGAACCCGAAGTGGGTCAATTGATCGCCGCTTATCTGGGTAAACATGATATTGAAGTGGTTGTCGAACCTCGTGGCGATCGCGCTGAAGACGTCGTCACCCGCGAAAATCCGGACCTGGTGTTGCTGGACATTATGCTGCCCGGAAAAGATGGCATGACGCTTTGCCGGGATCTGCGCGCAAAGTGGGACGGCCCGATCGTGCTGCTGACCTCTCTCGACAGCGATATGAATCATATTCTGTCCCTTGAGATGGGCGCGAATGACTACATCCTGAAAACCACGCCGCCGGCGGTCCTGCTTGCCCGTTTGCGCCTTCATCTGCGTCAGCGTGCCAGCGCTGAGCGTGAAGCGCCTGCGCCCTCTTTAACGCCGCATAAGGCGATGCGGTTCGGCACGCTTTCTATCGACCCGGTCAACCGACAGGTTATGCTTTCCGGGGAGCTGATTGCGCTCTCAACCGCAGATTTTGACCTGCTGTGGGAGCTGGCAACTCATGCCGGGCAAATTATGGACCGGGATGCATTGCTGAAAAATCTGCGCGGCGTAAGTTACGACGGAATGGATCGTAGCGTTGATGTGGCGATTTCTCGCCTGCGAAAAAAACTGCAGGACAGCGCCACCGAGCCCTACCGCATTAAAACCGTACGTAATAAGGGCTACCTGTTTGCCCCGCACGCATGGGAAACCTGAAAAAAAACTACACAGTAAATTTCGAAAAATAACTTGCGATGCATCAGGAATGTTATCGGTATACGTCGTAAGTTTTCGATTATATGCATCGTTAGTCATGAAATATCCCTTGATCACATTCCTCTTACCTGTTCAATTTCGATGTGCATTTTTCGCGTAAACAAAAGTAGCTCTAATGTATTTCATTGCTATAGTACAATATATATTCAGCAGTTCAGGAACCATCATCGATCAAAAATCCGTCACTTAAATGCACATTGTGTTAAAAATGAACTTTACAATTGACTAAAATATTATCTTATCCTTATGAAAACAAAGGGGATATAGTTAGCATATAAATAATATCGATCTTTTTCAATAGCTTACACGTTTGCAGAAATCTAATTCTCATGCTAAACCTTATACTCTCTCAATTATTTAATGAACGAGGTATAGCAATGTCATGGAGAGTCATTAGCTCGGTAATTTGTCCTAACACGGGGATCGTTTATTCAAGCATCTTGGGACTCAAGTTCTTGAAACTCATCATTTGGTATGAAAGCGATGTTTATTTGTACCCCGGCGATAGGATATATCCGACAAAGAATGGCGTCTTCATTAATGGTGTTTTCAAGCCAATATCGATATACAACATCTCCCCTTACAACGAGATGTTATGGAGTGAAATTAAAAACAAGATGGCCTGCCCATACAATCGAAACCAGGAAGAGGAGATATGTACCTACGCGGTGCATTGCAACGCGCGTAAGTGTCCGCATGGGTTTATCACGAATCCACTGATTGTCAGCACAGTCAAATCCAGACATTAACGAATGTTGGTAATGTTCAGGTTACAAAGATAAGTATCTTTGTCGCACCGTTTGCGCCGGATACCTCTCACTGGTAAACGCCATAAATAAAGCCACCCGCAGGTGGCCTTTGTCATTGTTATTCTGATTCACAAATACTCTCAATCGCAAATAAACTCGTATAGCGAAGCGTAAACGGATTACCCGGGCATTGATGGAATAAAGCGATGCGTGTTTTATTACCTTTCGACGAATACCCCTTTTCAACGCATCATGCCTGACTTGCGCCCATAGCGACCCTGCTGGTAAAAGACGTGTAGTGAAGCCCCTGTTTCGGTGAAATTAATGAAGAAGCTGTTTGTTCAGTTTTATTTACTGCTGTTTGTCTGCTTTCTGGTGATGACCATGCTGGTCGGGCTGGTCTATAAGTTCACCGCAGAGCGTGCGGGCAGACAATCCCTGGACGATCTGATGAAAAGCTCGCTCTACCTGATGCGTAGCGAGCTGCGCGAAATTCCTCCGCATGACTGGGCACGTACGTTAAAAGAGCTGGATCTGAATCTGTCGTTTGATCTGCGTATCGAACCCCTGAAGGATTTTGATTTAGCGCCGCCGGCGATGCAGCGTTTGCGCGATGGAGACATCGTCGCCCTGGACGAGAAATATACCTTCATTCAGCGTATTCCGCGCAGCCACTATGTCCTGGCCGTCGGGCCAGTGCCCTATCTCTATTACCTGCACCAGATGCGCCTGCTGGATCTCGCCCTGCTGGGCTTTATTGCCATCTCGCTCGCTTTCCCTGTATTCATCTGGATGCGACCGCACTGGCAGGACATGCTGAAACTGGAATCCGCCGCACAGCGTTTTGGGGAGGGTCATTTAACTGAACGCATACATTTCGATAGCGGTTCCAGTTTTGACCGTCTCGGTATTGCCTTTAACCAGATGGCCGATAACATCAACGCCCTGATTGCCAGCAAGAAGCAGCTTATCGACGGCATTGCGCATGAACTGCGCACTCCGCTGGTACGCCTGCGTTATCGCCTGGAGATGAGCGAGAACCTCACCGCCGCGGAATCGCAGGCCCTCAATCGGGATATTGGCCAGCTTGAAGCGCTGATTGAAGAGCTGCTGACCTATGCCCGCCTCGATCGGCCTCAGACGGAGTTGCACCTCAGTACGCCGGATCTTCCCGTCTGGCTACAGACGCATATTAACGATGTGCAGAGCGTTAACCCTCAGCGAAAACTGCTTACAGCCATTACCCCCGGCGCGTACGGCGCGCTGGACATGCGCCTGATGGAACGCGTGCTGGATAATCTGATGAATAACGCCATGCGCTACAGCGAAACCACGCTGCGCATAGGTTTAGATTTGCAGGGGAGCCAGGCAATTCTGTGTGTGGAAGACGATGGCCCCGGTATTGAGCCAGCGGAGCGTGAAAAAGTTTTCGAGCCGTTTGTGCGCCTCGACCCCAGCCGCGACCGTGCTACCGGCGGCTGTGGTCTGGGGCTGGCTATTGTCCGTTCTATTGCCCAGGCGATGGGCGGTTCGGTTCGCTGCGAAGCGAGCGAGCTGGGCGGGGCCCGGTTCGTCTTTAGCTGGCCGATCTATCACAACATTCCTCTTCCCATACCTGCCTGAACTAAACCGCACGCTGGCCTGACCCGGCGTGTTGTGCTATATCAGTAGTATGTTGTAACTAATTAAGGGCTATTATGGCGACTTACGATCTCATCGAAAGGCTTAACACCACATTTCGGGAAATAGAGCAGGCGTTACTGACCCTGACGGCGCAACTACAGGGCTGCCGCCTGCTGGCCGCCCGCGTCTTTTCCCTGCCCGAGGTGGCGAAAGGCGCGGAACACGACCCGCTGAACACCATTGAGGTAACGCAGCATATCGGTAAAGTGGCGCTGGAACTGACGTTGCAGCACTATCGCCGCCTTTTCATCCAGCAGCAGTCCGAAAATCGCAGCAGTAAGGCCGCCGTTCGCCTGCCCGGCGTCATCTGTCTGCAAACGGATACCGCAACGCGTGAAGCCATTGAGGCGCAAATTACGCATATTAATACGCTGAAAGCCGCCTTCGAGAAAATCGTGACCGTTGAGTCCGGGCTGGCACCGGCTGCCCGTTTTGAATGGGTGCATCGCCAGCTTCCGGGGCTGATCACCCTGAATGCTTACCGCACGCTGACGGTACTGCGCCACCCCGCCACGCTGCGCTTCGGCTGGGCCAACAAGCACATCATTAAAAACTTCACGCGCGACGAGATCCTGGCTCAGTTGGAGAAAAGCCTGAAGTCGCCGCGAACGGTCGCCCCGTGGTCGCGGGAACAGTGGATTGAACGGCTGGAGCAGGAGTACCACAGCATTGCCTCCCTGCCGGCTGATACCCGTCTTAAAATAAAGCGTCCGGTGAAGGTGCAGCCTATCGCTCGTGTCTGGTATGCGGGACAGCAAAAGCAGGTGCAATACGCCTGCCCGACACCGCTGATTGCGCTCTACGATGCCGATCAGGGTGCGGTGGTGCCGGATATAGGAGAACTGCTGAACTACGATGCTGAAAACGTTCAGCATCGCTATAAACCCCAGGCACAGCCGCTACAGCTGATTATCCCGCGGCTGCACCTGTATGTGGCGCAGTGATTACCTGATGCTGCCCACCATCGCTTCCGGGCGGACCCAGGCATCAAACTCGGCGTCCGTCAGGTAGCCCAGCGCCAGCGCAGAGGCTTTCAGGGTAAGCCCCTCTTTGTGCGCTTTTTTAGCGATTTCGGCCGCTTTGTCATAACCAATATGGGTGTTTAGCGCCGTGACCAGCATCAGGGACTCATTCAGCAGCTGGCTGATTCGCTCGCGATTAGGCTCAATGCCCACCGCGCAGTGCTCGTTAAAGCTCTCCATGCCATCGGCCAGCAGACGAATCGATTGCAGTACGTTGTGGATCACCATCGGGCGATAGACGTTAAGCTCGAAGTTACCCGACGCGCCGCCCATGTTGACCGCAACGTCATTACCCATCACCTGACAGCACAGCATGGTCATGGCTTCGCACTGCGTCGGGTTTACTTTACCCGGCATAATGGAGCTACCCGGCTCGTTTTCCGGAATGCTGATTTCGCCGATGCCGCAGCGCGGGCCGGAGGCCAGCCAGCGCACGTCGTTGGCGATTTTCATCAGCGAGGCTGCCAGCCCTTTCAGCGCGCCATGGGTATGGACCAGCGCATCACAGGTCGCCAGGGCTTCGAATTTATTCGGGGCGGTAACAAACGGCTGCCCGGTGATCTTCGCCAGCTCTTCGGCCACGCGCACCGCGTACTCGGGATGGGTGTTTAACCCGGTGCCAACCGCCGTTCCGCCGAGCGCCAACTCCGCCAGATGCGGCAGGCTGTTGTCTATATGCTTAAGATTGTGCTCCAGCATCGCCACCCAGCCGGAGATCTCCTGGCCAAGCGTCAGCGGCGTGGCGTCCTGCAGGTGCGTACGACCAATTTTTACAATGTCGCCGAAAGCCTGCGCTTTCTCGTTAAGCGTAGATTTGAGCACGTTGAGTTGCGGGATAAGCTGCTCGCGGATAGCGATGACGGCCGCCACGTGCATGGCCGTCGGGAACACGTCGTTGGAACTCTGGCTTTTATTCACGTCATCGTTCGGGTGAACCTTCCGCTCCATGCCGCGTACGCCGCCAAGCAGCTCGCTTGCGCGGTTCGCCAGCACCTCGTTCATGTTCATGTTGCTCTGGGTGCCTGAGCCGGTCTGCCAGATGGCAAGGGGGAATTCGTCGGGATGTTTGCCCGCCAGCACTTCGTCGGCGGCATTGATGATGGCCGAGGCTTTATCGGCATCCAGCAGGCCCAGATCCTGATTGACTTTGGCGGCAGCACGTTTGGTCAACGCCAGCGCCTGGATTAGCGAGACGGGCATTTTCTCTGTCGAAATGCGGAAATGCTCCAGCGAACGCTGGGTTTGCGCGCCCCATAGCTTGTCGGCCGGGACGTCGATGGCGCCCATGGAGTCTTTCTCGCGGCGATGCATTGTCATTACTTACTCCTTGATAACAAAGATGGGATTGCTCACATGCTTAAGAGATAAGTATTGATGACTTCTGAGAAACGTTATGGCGCTTTGTGCGCTCTTTTTGATGTCGGGTGGCGGCTGCGCCTTACCCGACCTACGAGAATGTAGGCCGGGTAAGCGCCAGCGCCACCCGGCAATTTACAGAATTACTTCACACACGCCGAACACTGGGAAGACTGGATCTGTTTGAAGAAGTCGTTACCTTTGTCATCCACAAGAATGAACGCCGGGAAGTCTTCCACTTCAATTTTCCAGATCGCTTCCATACCCAGTTCCGGGTACTCCACGCACTCCAGGCTCTTGATACTGCCCTGTGCCAGCACCGCTGCCGGGCCGCCGATGCTGCCGAGGTAGAAGCCGCCGTGCTTGTGGCACGCGTCCGTCACCTGCTGGCTGCGGTTGCCTTTCGCCAGCATGATCATGCTGCCACCGTTGGCCTGCAACTGGTCGACGTAGGAGTCCATACGGCCCGCCGTCGTTGGGCCTAACGAGCCGGAAGCATACCCATCAGGTGTTTTTGCCGGGCCTGCGTAGTAGATCGGGTGATCTTTAATGTACTGCGGCAGCCCTTCACCGTTGTCCAGGCGCTCTTTCAGCTTCGCATGGGCGATGTCGCGGCCCACGATAATCGTCCCGTTCAGGGAAAGGCGCGTTGAAACCGGATACTGCGAAAGCTGCGCCAGGATCTCCTTCATTGGGCGATTCAGGTCAACGCGTACCGCTTCGCCCTCACCCGCTTTACGCAGTTCTTCAGGGATGTATTTGCCCGGGTTGTTCTCCAGCTTTTCGATCCAGATGCCGTCGCGGTTGATCTTCGCTTTGATGTTACGATCCGCAGAGCACGACACGCCCATCCCCACTGGACAGGATGCACCGTGGCGCGGGAGGCGGATCACGCGAATGTCATGCGCGAAGTATTTGCCGCCAAACTGCGCGCCCAGCCCCAGATTCTGCGCTTCGGCCAGCAGTTCCTGCTCAAGCTGCACGTCGCGGAACGCCTGACCATGTTCGTTACCTTCCGTTGGCAGGCCATCGTAGTATTTGGTTGAGGCCAGCTTAACGGTTTTCAGGGTGCTTTCAGCAGACGTACCGCCAATCACAAACGCGATATGGTACGGCGGGCAGGCCGCAGTGCCAAGGGTGCGCATCTTCTCAACCAGATAGTTCTTCAGCTTGCCCGGGGTAAGCAGCGCTTTGGTTTCCTGGTAAAGATAGGTTTTGTTGGCTGAACCGCCGCCTTTGGCAATGCAGAGGAATTTGTACTCGTCACCGTCGACACTGTAGAGGTCAATCTGCGCAGGCAGGTTGGTGCCGGTGTTCACCTCTTTGTACATATCCAGCGCCGCGTTTTGCGAATAGCGCAGGTTATCTTCGGTGTAGGTATTGTAGACGCCGCGCGCCAGCGCCGCTTCGTCACCGCCGCCGGTCCAGACGCGCTGGCCTTTTTTACCGGTGATAATCGCCGTGCCGGTGTCCTGGCAGGTCGGCAGAATGCCTTTCGCCGCGATATCAGAGTTACGCAGGAATTGCAGGGCAACGTACTTGTCGTTCTCGCTGGCTTTCGGGTCGCTCAGAATATCGGCAACCTGCTGCTGATGCGCCGGACGGAGCATAAAGGAAGCATCGTGGAAGGCTTGCTGCGCCAGCAGCGTCAGCGCCTGCGGGTCAACTTTGAGGATCTCCTGCCCTTCAAACTCAGAGACAGAAACGTAATCGCGGGTTAACAGGTAATACTCGGTCCGATCCTGACTGAGGGGGAAAGGATCCTGATAATGGAAGGGTTTATTCGACATTATTCTCTCACTTACTGCTTCGGTCTGTTTATTCAGGGCAGATGTTCCGCTGCCCGGCTTAAAAGCGAGTCAGCTTATCCTACACAATTTTTTAACAAAAACTGAGACTAGTACGACTTTTTACATCCGCAGGTTACTTCCATTCGGTTTATTGCTTTAATACGCGAAGTTAATTCCACATATGAATCAGGGCTTGATAATGCAAAAACTCATCAACTCAGTGCAAAACTACGCCTGGGGAAGCAAAACTGCGTTAACGGATCTCTACGGTATCGCCAACCCGGACAACCTGCCGATGGCAGAGCTGTGGATGGGCGCGCACCCGAAGAGCAGCTCAAAAATTGAAGATGCCAGCGGCCAGGTGCGCAGCCTGCGTGATGTCATCGATGCCGACAAAGCCGCGCTGCTCGGCGATAAAGTGGCGAATCGTTTTGGTGAGCTGCCTTTTCTGTTCAAGGTATTGTGCGCCGACCAGCCGCTCTCCATTCAGGTTCACCCGAACAAAAAAGCCTCTGAGCTGGGCTTTGCCAAAGAAAACGCCGCCGGTATTCCGTTAGACGCCGCAGAGCGTAACTACAAAGATCCTAACCACAAGCCGGAACTGGTTTTCGCCCTTACCCCTTTCCTGGCGATGAATGCCTTCCGCGAGTTTTCCGAGATCATCTCCCTGCTGCAACCGGTCGCTGGGGCTCACAACGCGATCGCCCACTTCCTGGAAAACCCGAACGCAGAAGCCCTGAGCGCGCTGTTTGCCAGCCTGCTGAATATGCAGGGCGAGGAAAAATCCCACGCGCTGGCGGTGCTGAAAGCCGCGCTGAACGACCAGCAGGGTGAACCATGGGACACGATTCGCGTAATTTCCGCGTTTTATCCGGACGACAGCGGCCTCTTCTCTCCGCTGCTGCTGAACGTGGTGAAGCTCAACCCGGGCGAAGCAATGTTCCTGTTCGCTGAAACCCCGCACGCCTACCTGAACGGCGTGGCGCTGGAGGTGATGGCTAATTCCGATAACGTACTGCGCGCGGGCCTGACGCCAAAATACATCGACATCCCTGAGCTGGTTGCCAACGTGAAGTTCGTGGCGAAACCTGCTGCGGAGCTGCTTACTCAGCCGGTGAAAAACGGCTCAGAGCTGGACTTCCCGATTCCGGTTGACGATTTTGCCTTCTCCCTGCATGACCTCAGCGCAGACGAAACCGCCATTGCACAGGAGAGCGCCGCGATCCTGTTCTGTGTGGAAGGCGAAGCGACGTTGCATAACGGTAGCGAGCGTCTGCTGCTTAAACCGGGGGAGTCCGCTTTTGTCCCGGCAAACGAGTCGCCTGTCTTCGTGAGCGGCACTGGTCGCCTGGCGCGCGTTTTTAATAAGCTTTAGGGACTTACTGAATTTTTTAACAACTCTTGCTAAGCTAGTAACAGGCGTTGTAACACCAGGCGGTTTTAACCGCCTGGTTTCATTTTAGGGATAATCGCAATGAAAAAATCGGTCGTAGCGGTAGGAGTGATTGTTGCTTTAGGCGTGATCTGGACGGGTGCTTCCTGGTATACCGGGAAACAGCTGGAAAGCCGTCTGGCAGAGATGATGGCACAGGCAAACAGCGAAATTAAGCGCAGCGCGCCTGAAGCAGGTCTGGAGCTGAGCTACCAGAACTACCAGCGTGGCGTCTTTACCAGCCATATGCAGGTGGTGGTGAAGCCGGTAGCGGGCAATCAGAACGCCTGGCTGAAACCGGGCCAGAGCGTGGTACTGGATGAAGTGGTCAGCCACGGTCCGTTCCCGCTGGCGCAGTTGAAAAAGTTTAACCTGATCCCCTCTATGGCATCCGCCAGAACCGTACTGGTAAATAACGAGGTGACGAAGCCAATTTTCGATATGGCGAAAAATGAGTCGCCGTTCGAGATCAATACCCGCATCAGCTATGCCGGTGATACGCGTTCCGACATCGACCTGAAAGCGCTGAATTACGAACAAGGCACCGATAAAGTCGCCTTCAGCGGCGGTAATTTCCAGCTTGATGCCGATCGCGACGGCAAGAATGTCTCTCTGACCGGCGATGCCGCCAGCGGCCTGGTGAATTCAGTCAATGAATATAACCAGAAGGTCCAGCTCACCTTTAACAACCTGAAAGCCAGCGGCAATAGCCGTATGACCGATTTTGACGAGCGTATTGGCGATCAGAAGCTGAGCCTCGATAAGATCGCCATTGCGATTGAAGGTAAAGAGATGGCAGTGCTGGAAGGCATGGATCTGGACGGCAAGTCTGACGTTTCCAAAGACGGTAAAAGCATCAACACCCAGCTGGATTACAGCCTGAAAAGCCTGAAAGTACAGAATCAGGACCTGGGTACCGGCAAGCTGTCACTGAAAATTGGCAACATTGACGGCCAGGCATGGCACGAATTTAGCCAGAAATACAGCAAAGAGAGTCAGGCTCTGCTGACCGATGCCGCCCTGCAACAGAACCCGCAGGCGTACCAGCAGCAGGCGATGGCCGTGCTGTTTAATAACCTGCCGATCCTGCTGAAAGGCGAGCCGGTAATTACCGTTGCGCCACTGAGCTGGAAAAACGACAAAGGCGAAACCAACTTCAACCTGTCGCTGTTCCTGAAGGATCCGGCGGCCGCGACTGGCGAGCCGCAGACCCTGGCGCAGGAAGTTGACCGCAGCGTGAAATCGCTCGACAGCAAGCTGACCATCCCGATGGATATGGCAACCGAGTTCATGACGCAGATTGCGAAACTCGAAGGGTATGGTGAAGAAGATGCAGGTAAACTGGCAAACCAACAGGTGAAAGGCCTGGCGGCGATGGGCCAGATGTTCCGCATCACGAAGGTGGAAGACAACACCATTTCCACCAGCCTGCAATATGCTAATGGCCAGGTAACGCTCAACGGCGACAAAATGCCGCTGGAAGATTTTGTCGGCATGTTTGGTATGCCGACGCTGGGCATTCCGGCACCGGCTGAACCGGCAGCGCCGCCAGCAGTACCGCAGCAGTAAACGAAAAACCCCTCGCATGAGGGGTTTTTTTATTGCCAGGCGATGTGCAGCGGAGATTACTTCAGCGTCACTAACCGCGCCGCCACAATCTGATGCCCGGCCTGCACGTCCGTATTTTCAATACGCTGCATAATTCGGTCTGCCAGGGTGTATCCCATTTCACGAGCCGGCGTCGTCGCCCAGACGATGGGGAGATCGTCTAGCGCATTTTCACCGACATCCGCAAATGCCCCCAGCGCCACCTGATGGCCGAAGAACGTTTCTACCCCGCCCTCACCGCTCTGGCGTCCGGCGCGGATCAAGCCGAACCACGCCCCCATCGCAATCACATCGTTATAGCAAATCACCGCGCTGATTGTCGGGCTGTTGCGAAGCAACGTGCCGATGGCTTCGGCGGCTTTTTTCTGGCTGGACTCACACTCCACCACCCATTCGCTGTGAAACGGCAGGCCGTATTTGATGAGCGTGGAGCAGTAACCGCCCACCCGCTCCGCACGCGTCAGGGACGAGCTTTTACCGCCGAGCCAGGCGATGCGCTGATGGCCGCGATGAATAAGATGCTCGGTCAGCATTTGCGCGGCCTGCATGTTATCCGGCCGAAGGGTATCGGCTTCGTCGAGATAGCTGGCGCGTGACGCAACCACCAGCGGTACGCCTTTCTGCGCCGCGCGCTCACACAATTCACTGCCCACACCGGACGCGCCGGCCACGATCACCCCATCCACCCCTTGCGTCAGCAGCATATCCAGCCTGGAGAGCAGCTGCTCCGGTTCGCGCCCACCGTGGAGCAGGAAAACCATTCGCCCCTGCGCTTCAAGCGCCTCGGTAAGCCCGGCGGTCAGTTCTGCATAAAACGGCGACGCGAGGTCGCGAACAATCAGCCCTATCACCCCGCTTTGCCCACCGCGCAGCGCCGACGCCTGGCGATTACGCACAAAGCCCAGTTGCTCAACGGCCTCGTTGACGCGCTGACCCGTAGCAGGAGAGATACGCCCCTTCCCGCTCAATACCAGCGAAACGGTGCTAACGGAAACCCCCGCCGCCAGCGCGACATCGTTGATGGTGATCTTTTTCGCTACAGCCATGTGGTGGCGTGACTCCTTGATAATGAGATCGCTAAAACGTTTTATCAAAACGTTATCTTTATACTACCAGTAAAAGCCTGAGAATGTGATTTAGCGCGCACTAAAGTTTGATAAAACGTTTTATCTTTTCGCCCCATCGCGGTCGTTAAATCTCTTTCTACCATTTAAGGAGTCGTTTTATGACGACGAAAGCAGCACAAAAAATATCGCTGTGGGAGTTTTTCCAGCAACTGGGCAAAACCTTTATGCTGCCCGTGGCGCTTCTCTCTTTTTGCGGGATTATGCTGGGGATCGGCAGCTCGTTAAGCAGCCATGACGTCATTACCCTGATCCCTTTCCTCGGAAATCCGGTACTTCAGGCGATCTTCATCTGGATGAGCAAGGTCGGCTCTTTTGCCTTTAGCTTCCTGCCGGTAATGTTCTGTATCGCCATTCCTCTGGGTCTGGCGCGCGAAAACAAAGGCGTGGCGGCGTTTGCGGGCTTCGTTGGCTATGCGGTCATGAACCTTGCGGTTAACTTCTGGCTGACCGCCAAAGGGATCCTGCCCACGACCGACGCGGCGGTACTGAAAGCCAATAACATTCAGAGCGTGATTGGAATTCAGTCCATCGATACCGGGATCCTTGGAGCCGTGATCGCGGGAGTGATCATCTGGATGCTGCACGAGCGCTTTCATAACATCCGCCTGCCCGATGCGCTGGCCTTCTTCGGCGGCACCCGCTTTGTGCCAATCATTACGCTGGTTGTGATGGGTCTGTTTGGTCTGATCATCCCTCTGATTTGGCCGGTTTTTGCCATGGGGATCACCGGTATTGGCCGCATTATCAACGGCGCGGGTGATTTCGGCCCGATGATTTTCGGTACGGGTGAACGTCTGCTGCTGCCATTTGGTTTACAGCACATCCTGGTTGCCCTGATCCGTTTTACTGAAGCAGGCGGTACTATGGACGTTTGCGGTCATTCCGTTAGCGGCGCGCTGACCATCTTCCAGGCCCAGCTGAGCTGCCCGACCACGCACGGCTTCTCTGAAAGTGCGACGCGTTTCCTCTCTCAGGGGAAAATGCCTGCCTTCCTCGGCGGCCTGCCGGGCGCTGCGCTGGCGATGTACCACTGCGCCCGCCCGGAAAATCGTCATAAAATTAAAGGCCTGCTGATCTCCGGCGTTATTGCCTGCGTGGTGGGCGGTACGACAGAACCTATCGAGTTCCTGTTCCTGTTCGTGGCACCGGTGCTGTACCTCATCCACGCCGTACTGACAGGCCTGGGCTTTACCGTGATGGCTGTGCTCGGTGTGACCATCGGTAACACCGACGGTAACGTGATTGACTTCGTGGTATTCGGTATCCTGCACGGCCTGTCCACCAAGTGGTATCTGGTGCCGGTTGTGGCCGCCATCTGGTTCGCGGTTTACTACGGGATCTTCCGCTTCGCCATCACCCGCTTTAACCTGAAAACGCCTGGCCGCGATACCGATACGGCCACCAGCGTTGAACAGGCAGTGGCCGGTACCGTTGGGAAATCCGGATATAACACGCCGGCTATTCTGGCGGCGCTGGGCGGTGCGGATAACATTACCTCTCTGGATAACTGCATCACCCGCCTGCGTTTGTCGGTGGCGGACATGTCCAAAGTGGATACCAACGCACTTAAAGCTAACCGGGCTATCGGCGTGGTACAGTTAAATCAACACAATTTGCAGGTCGTCATTGGCCCGCAGGTACAGTCAGTGAAGGATGAGCTGGCAACCCTGATGCGAACCGTCGAAGCCTGATGCCTCGCCCCCCTCGTCATGAGGGGGTTTTACTTTACGGAGCACCGTCATGTTTGATTTTTCTACCGTCGTGGATCGACACGGCACCTGGTGTACCCAGTGGGATTATGTCGCTGACCGTTTTGGGGCTGCCGACCTGCTGCCCTTCACCATCTCTGATATGGATTTCGCCACCGCTCCCTGTATTACCGATGCGCTGCACCAGCGCATCAACCACGGCGTGTTTGGCTACAGCCGCTGGAAAAATGACGAATTTCTGGCTGCCGTGGCGCACTGGTTCCGGCAACGCTTTAACAGTCAGATTGATACCGAAACCGTAGTGTATGGGCCGTCGGTCATTTATATGGTCTCGGAGCTGATCCGCATATGGTCCGCGCCTGGCGACGGTGTGGTGGTTCATACCCCGGCTTACGATGCCTTTTATAAAGCCATTGAAGGCAACCAGCGTACCGTTGTTTCCGTGCCGATGCAGAAAACGGCGCGTGGCTGGGACGGCAATATGGCCGCGCTGGAAGCGGCGCTGGCAAAACCGGAAAACACGGTTCTGCTGCTGTGTAGCCCGCAAAATCCGACCGGCAAAGTCTGGACGCGGGAAGAGCTGGCCACAATTGCAACGCTTTGCAGCCGTCATGATGTGGCGGTAATCAGCGACGAAATTCATATGGACATGGTATGGGGCACGCATCGCCATACCCCGTGGAATGAGGTTGCACGCGGTAAATGGGCGCTGCTGACCTCCGGTTCCAAAAGCTTCAATATTCCGGCACTGACGGGCGCCTGGGGGCTTATCGCCGATGACGACAGCCGTAACGCCTATCTGAATGCATTAAAAGGGCGGGACGGACTCTCTTCCCCTTCCGTGCTGGCGCTGACCGCGCACATTGCTGCTTACCGGCAGGGCGAACCCTGGCTGGACGCGCTGCGGACCTATCTCGAAGAAAACCTGCGCTACATTGCTGACGAACTGAATGCTGCATTTCCGACACTCAACTGGCAACCGCCAGAGGCCACCTATCTGGCCTGGATTGATCTCAGCCCACTCGGTATTGATGACAAAACGCTGCAAAACGTGCTGATTGAACAACAAAAAGTGGCCATCATGCCGGGATATACTTATGGGGATGAAGGAAAAGGCTATGTGCGACTGAACGCTGGCTGTCCGCGTAGTAAGCTTGAACAGGGCGTTCAACGCCTTATCGCTGGCATCAACACTCTGCTGTAAATAATTTGCGCAACGGAATATTCCCTTGCGCAAATAGCTTTTTCCCCCGTTTTGTTTTTATAATATGGCGCACTTTAACCAGCAAAGAGTGCGACCATGATTGATACACGCCTGCCTTTAACTGATATTCACCGCCACCTCGACGGGAACATTCGTGCCCAAACTATTCTCGATCTTGGTCGCCAGTTCAATTTAACGCTTCCTGCCGAAACGCTTGAAACCCTGATCCCCCATGTCCAGGTGACGTCGAACGAGCCGGATCTGGTAAGTTTTCTGAGCAAGCTTGACTGGGGCGTGAAGATGCTGGCCTCGCTCGATGCCTGTCGCCGTGTCGCCTTTGAAAACATCGAAGATGCCGCTCGCAACGGCCTGCACTATGTCGAACTGCGTTTCTCTCCGGGTTATATGGCGATGACCCACAGTCTCCCCGTAGCGGGCGTGGTTGAAGCGGTCATTGAGGGCGTGCGTGAAGGTTGCAAAACCTTTGACGTTCAGGCGCGTTTGATCGGCATTATGAGCCGTACCTTCGGTGAAGCGGCCTGTCTTCAGGAGCTGGAAGCGTTACTGGCGCATCGCGACCAGATCACCGCCATCGACCTGGCCGGTGATGAGTTGGGCTTCCCGGGCAGCCTGTTCCTGTCTCATTTCAACCGCGCACGTGATGCAGGATGGCATATTACCGTTCATGCTGGCGAAGCCGCGGGGCCGGAAAGCATCTGGCAGGCCATTCGTGAACTGGGTGCGGAACGTATTGGTCACGGTGTGAAAGCCATTGAAGATCGCGCGCTGATGGATTTCCTCGCCGAACAACGTATTGGAATCGAATCCTGCCTGACCTCCAATATTCAGACCAGTACAGTGGCGTCGCTGGCGCAACACCCGCTGAAAACCTTCCTTGAACACGGGGTGCTGGCTTCACTGAACACGGACGATCCGGCGGTTCAGGGCGTGGATATTATTCACGAATACAACATCGCCGCGCCGCAGGCCGGGCTGAGCCGCGAGCAGATCCGTCAGGCGCAAATCAACGGGCTGGAGATCGCCTTCCTGACGCCTGAAGAGAAACAGGCGCTGCGCGATAAAGTTGCTCAGTAGTCCTCTTTACTGCCGGGTGGCGCTGCGCTTACCCGGCCTACGAAAGCGTTTGGCACTTATGCCAGACAGAGCGTTGCGCGATGTTTGGCGGATTCGATCCCCAGCTCGATGAGCTCCATAATCTGGATTGCCTGGCTCGCCGGAACCGGATTTTCACCTGAACCGTTCAGCGCGTCACGAATTGCGGCGTAATACGCCGGATAGTTCCCAGGCTGGGTCAACACCGTCTCTTCAACCAGTACCTCACCCTCCGCACGCGTCACCACCCCGTCCCGCATGTCGTAGCCCCAGTCCTCCTGCGGTAAGCGTTCGCCATTTTTGAGGCGCTCTTCCTGCGGATCCAGGCCGAACTTCACATAGCTGCCGCGCGCCCCGTGAAGGATATAGCGGGCCGATTCCGCCGCCGCAAGCATTGTCCCGTGCAGCACAATGCGCCGCTGCGGATAACTCAAAACGGCGTGGAAATAGTCGGTGGTCTGCGCCCCCGGCCTGAGCTGAGCTAAATCGACCGTCATGCTTACGGGCAGACCAAACAGATGAACGGCCTGATCGAGAAGATGCGGCGCTAAGTCATACCAGATGCCGCTGCCCGGTCCCGCCTGCTCGCGCCAGCGATCTCGCACCTGCGGACGATAACGATCGAAGTGAGACTCAAAAAAAGCAATTTCGCCGAGCGTGCCTTCGTTTATCAGCGCTTTGATCGTCAGGAAATCACTATCCCAGCGTCGGTTGTGAAAGACCGACAATAACCGACCCAGGCTTCGCGCCATCGCATCCAGCTCGCGCGCCTGTGACAACGTCACGGTAAAAGGCTTATCGACAACGACATGTTTGCCAGCCTCCAGCGCCGCTTTCGCCAGGGGGAAATGGGTGTCGTTAGGGGTGGGAATGACAATAAGGTCAATATTAGGATCGTTAAACAGATGCTTAGGCTCCGTTACCACCGGCACGGCTGGCCAGTCGGCATGGACTTTGGTTTCATCGCTGCTTGTGATAGCCGCCAGTTCCATTCCCGGCGTGCCGGCAACCAGCGGCGCATGAAAGGTTTTGCTTGCGTACCCGTAGCCAATAAGACCGACGCGGATGTTTTCACTCATCGTATGCCCCCTCGCTGTGCGCTTATTTATCACTGGCCTTGTGCTTAACGCACAGGTTAATAATGTGCCCTGTGAGTTAAAATAGCATCTCGCGACAGCTTTTTTTGTTACCTCGCATTAAAGTGTGTATATGGGGCCCGGGAATCGTTCCCAAAGCGCTTGCTCTGTCGAAAAGGCCGCTGTAACATTTGTAATCTGTATTTATGGATAAATTACAAACACAAAATATGTCATCAATAATTAATCGAATCATTGAATTAGCGGGATGGATTGTCCTTGGCGTTTCAGTCGTGTTGCTCGGCATTGCCAGCCATATCGATAACTACCAGCCGCCGGAGCCTGTTACTGTTGCTCAACAAAAGTAAGCCGCATCGTCATAAAGCGTGACACATTACGTCATGGAACGTATTGCCAGCCGTAATGAACGGGGTTACCCTTCTCTTCCAGGCATCTGCTGATGCCTGAATCTTCGCAAAGAAAACTCCTAATTTCGTCGCGTTACCCGAGTGGACAGTTTACGTCTTTATTAATCCGTTTATTATTCGAACGCATTACCTTTATGGGTATTACCCTTTTATATGGAAACTTATTAATATGACAGTTCAGGACTATTTATTAAAATTTCGCAAGATCAATTCCCTTGAAAGCCTGGAAAAACTGTTTGACCATCTGAACTACACGCTGTCGGATAATCAGGACATCATCAATATGTACCGCGCTGCTGACCATCGTCGCGCCGAACTCGTCTCTGGCGGTCGTCTGTTCAACGTGGGGGAAGTACCTAAATCTGTCTGGCGTTACGTTGTATAAGAAAGTAGCCTTCGGCGTGAAATGTTATATACTCTCCGCCCTGCAAATTTCTGTATAACATTTCGCGCAGACTATGGGAGAGCGTATGACCGCATTGCCTGGACAGAGAATTGGGGGCTGGTTAATCGCCCCGCTGGCATGGCTGCTGGTGGCTTTATTAAGCGCTTCGCTGGCGCTGTTGCTTTACACCACTGCACTGGTTACTCCTCATGCTATCCAGACACTGATGTCTCAGAGCGCGCTCAATATTGCGACGTGGTTTGTGTCGTTCGTTTTCGCAATCGCGATGTGGTACTACACGCTTTGGCTGACCATCGCCTTCTTCAAACGCCGCAAAAGCGTGCCGAAACATTACATTATCTGGCTGCTGGTCTCCGTGCTGCTTGCCGTCAAAGCGTTCGCTTTTTCGCCAGTTTCTGATGCACTGGCGGTTCGCCAGCTACTCTTTCCGTTGCTTGCGACGGCGCTTCTGGTGCCCTATTTCAAGCGGTCGACGCGCGTTAAGAAGACCTTCGTTAACCCGTAATAACCTTACAGTTAACCTGTTGTGGCCTGTTGTCGTTTATCCGATAATAGGCGGCTCTTTTATTTCAGGCTAAATAATGACCGATTACTTACTGCTCTTTGTCGGAACTGTGCTGGTTAATAACTTCGTACTGGTGAAGTTCCTTGGCCTGTGCCCGTTTATGGGGGTCTCCAAAAAGCTGGAGACGGCAATGGGCATGGGGCTGGCCACCACCTTCGTGATGACGATGGCCTCCATTTGCGCATGGCTGATTGATACCTGGATCCTGATCCCGCTGGACATGCTCTACCTGCGCACCTTGTCCTTTATTCTGGTCATTGCGGTGGTGGTGCAATTTACCGAAATGGTAGTGCGTAAAACCAGCCCTGCCCTGTATCGCCTGTTGGGTATTTTTCTGCCCCTCATCACCACCAACTGTGCTGTGCTGGGCGTGGCGCTGCTCAACATCAACCTTGGGCATAATTTCATGCAGTCGGCGCTGTACGGTTTTTCCGCGGCGGTCGGTTTCTCTTTTGTTATGGTCCTGTTCGCGTCGATTCGCGAGCGTCTGGCAGCGGCGGATATTCCCGCGCCGTTTCGCGGTAACGCCATCGCTCTGGTGACCGCAGGTTTAATGTCTCTGGCCTTTATGGGCTTTAGTGGTCTGGTGAAGTTGTAATGAGTGCTATCTGGATTGCCATCGCGTCCATCAGCGTACTGGGACTCGTCTTTGGCATCATTCTGGGTTATGCCTCCCGCCGGTTTGCGGTAGAGGACGATCCGGTGGTTGAAAAAATTGATGAGCTTTTGCCGCAGAGCCAGTGTGGGCAGTGCGGCTACCCTGGCTGCCGTCCTTACGCTGAGGCGGTGGGCGTGCAGGGAGAAAAGATCAACCGCTGCGCGCCGGGTGGCGAAGCGGTCATGCTTAAAATAGCTGCCCTGCTGAACGTCGATCCGCAGCCTGTCGACGGCGATGAACAGGCGCAGGAGCCCGTTCGTGCCCTTGCTGTTATCGACGAAGCCAACTGCATCGGCTGCACCAAATGTATTCAGGCGTGCCCTGTCGACGCCATTGTAGGCGCAACCCGCGCCATGCACACCGTTGTGGCGGACCTGTGCACCGGCTGTAACCTCTGCGTGGCCCCCTGCCCGACGCAGTGTATAGAACTCCGCCCGGTTGAAACGACGACCGAAAGCTGGAAATGGGATCTTCAGACCATTCCGGTTCGCAATATTCCTGTGGAACAACATGCTTAAGTTATTTTCTGCTTTCAGAAAAGAGAAGATCTGGGACTTCGACGGCGGTATCCATCCCCCGGAAATGAAAACCCAGTCAAACGGTACGCCGCTGCGTCAAATTCCGCTGGCGACCCGCTACGTGATGCCATTGAAACAGCACATCGGCGCGGAAGGCGAGCTGTGCGTGAAAGAAGGCGATACCGTCCTTCGCGGCCAGCCGCTGACCTTTGGTCGTGGACGTATGTTGCCGATACATGCCCCGACTTCGGGCAAGGTGGTGGCTGTTGCCCCCCATACCGTTGCCCATCCCTCGGCGTTGTCTGAGCTGAGCGTCATCATTGAAGCCGACGGGGAAGATCGCTGGATCGATCGTGACGGCTGGAGCGACTACCGTTCCCGCAGCCGTGAAGCGCTGATTGAACGCATTCATCAGTTTGGCGTAGCAGGTCTTGGAGGCGCTGGCTTCCCGACCGGCGCCAAGCTTCACGGCGGCGGCGATAAAATCGAAACGCTGATTATTAACGCCGCCGAGTGCGAACCGTACATCACCGCCGATGATCGTCTGATGCAGGACTGTGCCGCGCAGGTGGTGGAAGGTATTCGCATTCTTGCGCATATCCTGCAACCCCGCGAAGTGCTGATCGGTATTGAAGACAATAAACCGCAGGCCATTTCGATGCTGCGTGCGGTGCTGGCGGACAGCCATGATATCGCCCTGCGCGTGATTCCAACCAAATACCCATCCGGCGGGGCGAAGCAGCTGACGCAGATCCTGACCGGAAAACAGGTTCCCCACGGGGGCCGTTCGTCCGATATCGGCGTGCTGATGCAAAACGTGGGTACTGCCTACGCGGTGAAACGTGCGGTGATTGACGGAGAGCCATTGACCGAACGCGTCGTCACGCTGACCGGCGAGTCCGTCTCCCGTCCCGGCAACGTCTGGGCGCGTCTGGGTACGCCGGTGCATCATCTGCTGGAACAGGCTGACTTCTGCCCGGGGAGCGAGCAGATGGTCATTATGGGCGGCCCGCTGATGGGCTTTACCCTGCCGTGGCTGGATGTGCCAGTGGTGAAGATTACCAACTGCCTGCTCGCCCCTTCCCCAACGGAGATGGGCGAAACGCAGGAAGAGAAAGGTTGTATACGCTGTAGCGCCTGCGCGGATGCGTGTCCGGCAGACTTGCTGCCGCAGCAGTTGTACTGGTACAGCAAAGGCCAGCTGCACGATAAAGCCCAGGCGCATAACCTGGCTGACTGTATTGAATGCGGTGCCTGTGCCTGGGTCTGCCCAAGCAATATTCCGCTGGTGCAGTACTTCCGTCAGGAGAAAGCCGAAATCTACGCTATCTCCATGGAAGAAAAACGTGCCGCTGAGGCGAAGGCCCGCTTTGAAGCGCGCCAGGCGCGACTGGAGCGCGAGAAACAAGCCCGTCAGGAACGCCATAAGCAGGCTGCCGTGCAGCCTGCGGCGAAAGATCAGGATGCGATTAACGCTGCCCTCGCCCGTGTGCGGGAGAAGAACGCGACTGCCGCTCAGCCGGTAGCGATCGTGGCTGGCCAAAAGCCGGACAATAGCGAAGCGATTGCCGCCCGCGAAGCGCGTAAAGCCGAAGCGCGCGCACGTCAGGCGGAGAAGGCGCAAAACGCCAAACCGGAAACCGACACAGACCCGCGTAAAGCGGCGGTGGAAGCGGCTATCGCCAGGGCAAAAGCCCGTAAAGCCGGTCAGCAGACAGTGGTGGTTGAACAGGAAGCGACCGATCCGCGCAAGGCGGCCGTTGAAGCCGCTATCGCCCGCGCCAAAGCACGTAAAGCGGCACAGCTTCAGCCTGCCGAAGAGAGTGAAGCGCCTGTCGACCCACGTAAAGCCGCCGTTGAAGCGGCCATCGCCCGTGCCAAAGCACGAAAAGCCGCACAGCAGGACGAACGGCCTGCGGCCGCCAACGACGATCCACGCAAAGCCGCAGTCGCCGCCGCGATTGCGCGTGTTCAGGCAAAGAAAGCCGCGCAGCAAGCCGTTAACGAGGATTAAATGGTTTTCAGAATTGCAAGTTCCCCTTACACCCATAACCAGCGCCAGACATCGCGTATTATGATGCTGGTGTGCCTGGCCGCGTTGCCAGGTATTGCCGTACAGTGTTGGTTTTTCGGCTGGGGTACGCTTTTCCAGTTAGTTCTGGGTTGCGCCAGTGCCGTCGCAGCGGAAGCAGCGATCCTGAAGCTGCGCAAAATGGAGGTGACTCGCATCCTGAGCGATAACTCCGCCCTGTTGACCGGCCTGTTGCTGGCCATCAGCATTCCCCCGTTCGCCCCGTGGTGGATGGTAGTATTGGGAACGGTATTTGCGGTGATCATCGCCAAGCAGCTGTACGGTGGGCTGGGCCATAACCCGTTTAACCCGGCAATGATTGGTTACGTGGTGCTACTGATCTCCTTCCCGGTACAGATGACCAGCTGGCTGCCGCCGCATGAGATCGCCGCCACGGTGCCCGGCTTTATGGATGCCCTGAACGTTATCTTTACTGGCCACACCGCGATGGGCGCGGATATGAACGCGCTTCGCATGGGCGTGGATGGCATCAGCCAGGCCACCCCGCTCGATACCTTCAAAACCTCCCTGCGTGCCGGCCACAGCGTCGAGCAGGTGATGAAATCGTCTATTTACAGCGGCGTACTGGCGGGTGCGGGCTGGCAGTGGGTCAATCTGGCCTACCTGTTGGGCGGTGCCTTCCTGCTGCAACAAAAAGCGATCCGCTGGCATATTCCGGTGAGCTTCCTGGTGACGCTGGCCGTCTGTTCAACGCTCGGCTGGGTCATCTCACCTGAGTCACTGGCCAGCCCACAGCTCCATCTGCTCTCAGGCGCGACCATGCTCGGGGCATTCTTTATTCTGACCGATCCGGTCACCGCCTCTACCACCAACCGAGGTCGTCTGATTTTCGGCGCGCTGGCGGGCTTGCTGGTCTGGCTTATTCGCAGCTTTGGTGGCTATCCGGACGGCGTGGCATTTGCCGTACTGCTTGCTAACATCACCGTTCCGCTCATCGACTACTACACGCGTCCACGCGTGTACGGTCATCGCTAAGGGTTACGCCATGCTAAAGACTATGCAAAAACACGGCGTCACGCTGGCGATCTTCGCCGCCGCCCTCACCGGGCTGACCGCGCTGGTAAATGAACTGACGAAAAGCACCATTGAAGAGCAGGCAATGAAGCAGCAAAAGGCGTTGTTCGATCAGGTGATCCCATCAGACTTCTATGATAATAACCTGCAAAAAAGCTGCTTTGTCGTGCAGGCCCCGCAACTCGGTAAAGGAAGCCACCGCGTTTATATTGCCCGTAAGGGCGAGAACCCGGTGGGTGCCATCATGGAAGCCACCGCGCCGGACGGTTACTCTGGCGCAATTCAGCTGCTGGTAGGCAGCGATTTTTCCGGCACCGTGCTGGGTACGCGCGTGACGGAACATCACGAAACGCCGGGCCTTGGCGACAAAATTGAAACACGCCTGAGCGACTGGATTTTACACTTTGCCGGTAAGATGATTCATGGCGAGGACGATCCTGCTTTCGCGGTGAAAAAAGATGGCGGTGAGTTTGACCAGTTCACGGGCGCCACGATTACGCCCCGCGCGGTCGTCAACGCCGTCAAACGCGCCGGTCTGTATGCCGAAACGCTGCCCGCGCAGATCAATCATCTTTCCGCCTGTGAGGAGTGACCATGAGCCAGGTTAAAGAGGTTATCGTCCAGGGACTCTGGAAGAACAACTCGGCATTGGTACAGCTGTTGGGATTGTGCCCGCTGCTGGCGGTGACGTCTACCGCCACCAACGCGCTCGGGCTGGGGCTGGCGACCACGCTGGTGCTGACCCTGACCAACTTCTCCATTTCTGTTTTGCGCCGCTGGACGCCATCGGAAATCCGTATTCCGATTTATGTCATGATCATTGCATCGGTGGTCAGCGTCGTGCAAATGCTGATTAACGCCTACGCATTTGGCCTGTACCAGTCGCTCGGGATCTTCATTCCGCTTATCGTGACTAACTGTATAGTCGTGGGCCGCGCTGAAGCCTTCGCGGTGAAAAACAACCCGGCAATTTCCGCGCTGGATGGGTTTTCCATCGGCATGGGCGCGACTGCCGCCATGTTCGTCCTCGGCTCTCTGCGTGAAATTCTGGGCAACGGTACGCTCTTCGACGGTGCGGACGCGCTGCTTGGCGGCTGGGCGAAATCGCTGCGTATCGAGGTGTTCCATACGGACACCCCATTCCTGTTGGCCATGCTACCGCCAGGCGCCTTCATTGGCCTTGGGATGATGCTGGCGTTAAAATACCTGATTGATGAAAAACGTAAACGCCGCGCCGCTGAACGCAGCGTACAGGAAGGGATCCCCGAGAAAGCAGTATGAATAAAGAGAAACGCATTGCGATCCTGACGCGCCTGCGCGATGAGAATCCTCATCCAACAACAGAGCTGAATTTTAACTCGCCGTTTGAACTGTTGATCGCGGTGCTGCTCTCTGCACAGGCCACTGACGTGAGCGTCAACAAAGCCACGGCCCTGCTCTACCCTGTCGCCAATACGCCGCAGGCCATGCTGGGGCTGGGGGTTGAAGGGGTAAAATCCTATATCAAGACCATCGGCCTGTTTAACAGTAAGGCCGAAAACGTCATTAAGACCTGCCGGATCCTGCTTGAGCAGCACGGCGGTGAAGTCCCGGAAGATCGCGCAGCGCTGGAAGCGTTGCCAGGCGTCGGGCGTAAAACGGCAAATGTCGTGCTCAACACGGCGTTTGGCTGGCCGACGATCGCCGTGGACACTCACATCTTCCGCGTTTCTAATCGCACCCGGTTCGCGCCGGGTAAAAACGTGGAAGAGGTGGAAGAAAAGCTATTAAAAGTGGTCCCTGCGGAATTTAAGGTGGATTGCCATCACTGGCTAATCCTTCACGGGCGCTATACCTGTATTGCACGTAAGCCACGCTGCGGCTCCTGCATTATCGAAGATCTCTGTGAATACAAAGAAAAAGTCTATCCCTGAAGGTACATCCACTTGTTACTGTTCAAGCCCTTAGATTAAACAAGGGCTCTGATATCTTCTCCCTTGGCCGTAATTTTCCCTCTCATTGTCCATAAAGTGTTGTCGATTCTGCGGATATTTAACACTCAAACAGGTTAATAGTTTTTTCATCACCAAAAATTTCTATACATCTGTGATCGCGATCACTCTGATAACTTGATGTTGGATTTTTGTTGTTAAAACCCTCTCCACGCCTTTGCCAGACAAGATCTCCTCGTTTACTCACCGCATATAAGACCAGTCATTTTTCAGAATATGGGCTATATCACTGCCTTTCACCCAAAATAGCAGAACATATCGCCATACAGCCATTCATCAGGGTCATTTACAGTGAAAAAAACCACCAATTCTCAACGGATGAAATTTAACGCTGCATAACATTTGCGTGAACCGATAATTATACCGCCACAGTTATATGTAACAGATTATTACAAACGTATTGCCAGATGGGGCTGGATAGTGAACATTACCCGCCGTTTCCCCTCCCAATATAACTATAAAGCGGATGGACTACGGTCATCACGCTATGAACACCCCCGTTAATATGGGATGTAAAAAAAGAGGTATATGTGTCTACTGCAAACAATAAACCAACAGATGAGAGCGTAAGTCTTAACGCTTTCAAACAGCCTAAAGCGTTCTATCTCATTTTCTCTATCGAATTATGGGAGCGTTTTGGCTACTACGGCCTGCAAGGGATTATGGCCGTTTACCTGGTTAAGCAACTGGGTATGTCCGAAGCCGATTCCATCACGCTGTTCTCGTCCTTCAGCGCTCTGGTCTATGGCCTGGTCGCCATCGGCGGCTGGTTAGGCGATAAAGTCCTCGGTACGAAACGTGTCATTATGCTGGGCGCCGTGGTTCTGGCGATTGGCTATGGTCTGGTTGCATGGTCCGGGCACGATGCGGGCGTGGTATACATGGGCATGGCTACCATCGCGGTAGGTAACGGCCTCTTTAAGGCTAACCCGTCCTCCCTGCTTTCTACCTGCTACAACAAAGATGATCCGCGTCTGGACGGTGCATTTACCATGTACTACATGTCCATCAACATCGGTTCATTCTTCTCTATGCTGGCAACCCCATGGCTGGCCGCGAAATTCGGCTGGAGCGTAGCGTTTGCGCTGAGCTTCGTGGGTATGCTGATCACCGTTGTGAACTTCCTGTTCTGTCGCAGCTGGGTTAAAGATTATGGTTCTAAACCAGACTTCGAACCCGTGCATATGGGCAAACTGCTGGCAACCATCGTCGGCATTGTGATCCTGGCCGCTGTCGCGACCTGGCTGCTGCACAACCAGGGTATTGCACGTGCCGTACTGGCCGTGGTTGCGCTGGGTATCGTGATTATCTTCGCTAAAGAAGCCTTCGCGATGCAGGGTGCGGCACGTCGTAAGATGATTGTGGCGTTCATCCTGATGCTGGAAGCGATTATCTTCTTCGTCCTGTACAGCCAGATGCCAACGTCCCTGAACTTCTTCGCAATCCGCAACGTTGAGCACTCCATCCTGGGTATCGCGTTCGAGCCGGAGCAGTACCAGGCACTGAACCCGTTCTGGATCATGATTGGTAGCCCGATTCTGGCCGCTATCTATAACAAGATGGGCGACCGTCTGCCGATGCCGCACAAGTTCGCTATCGGTATGGTGCTGTGCTCTGGCGCATTCCTGGTGCTGCCGCTGGGGACGAAATTCGCGACCGACGCGGGTATCGTGTCTGTTAACTGGCTGATCCTGAGCTATGCGCTGCAATCCATCGGTGAACTGATGATCTCCGGTCTGGGCCTGGCGATGGTTGCACAGCTGGTCCCTCAGCGTCTGATGGGCTTCATCATGGGTAGCTGGTTCCTGACGACCGCTGGCGCAGCCATCATTGCAGGTAAGATTGCGAACCTGATGGCGGTACCGGACAACGTTACCGACCCGCTGGTCTCCCTGAACGTCTACGGCACCGTGTTCATGCAAATTGGTATCGCGACAGCCGTAATTGCCGTGCTGATGCTGCTCACCGCACCAAAACTCAATCGTATGACGCAGGACGACGACAAATCCGCTAAAGCGACCAACACCGCGAACGCGTAATGTCATCGGGAAACGACTGAACAGAAGCCGCTAATTGATTAGCGGCTTTTTTTTTATCTGAACGCGCACTAACATAGCGGGAACCTCAGCAAAAAGGAGTTACCGATGAAACTGTTCTATAAACCGGGCGCCTGCTCTCTTGCTTCGCATATCACCCTTCGCGAGAGCGGTAAGGATTTCACGCTGGACGGCGTTGACCTGATGAAAAAGCGCCTGGAAAACGGGGGTGACTTTTTTGCGATTAACCCAAAAGGGCAGGTTCCGGCCCTGCTGCTGGATGATGGTACGCTGCTGACCGAAGGCGTGGCGATAATGCAGTACCTGGCCGACAACGTGCCTGATCGTCAGCTGCTGGCACCAACAGGCAGTATCTCTCGCTATAAAACCCTTGAGTGGCTTAACTACATCGCGACCGAGCTGCACAAAGGCTTTACGCCGCTGTTCCGCCCGGATACTCCGGAAGAGTACAAACCGACCGTACGTGCGTTACTTGAGAAAAAGATGCAGTACATTAATGAATCACTGAAAGACGATCAGTGGATCTGCGGTGCGCGTTTCACCATTGCTGATGCGTATCTGTTTACCGTTCTGCGCTGGGCGCGCGCGGTGAAGCTGAACCTGGAAGGATTAGATCATATTGCGTCGTATATGGAACGCGTAGCGGCACGCCCTGCGGTTGCAGCGGCGCTGAAGGCAGAAGGGTTGAATTAATCCGAGCGCGCTGTACTGCCGGGTGGCGCTGCGCTTACCCGGCCTACACTATCCCTGCTCTTACAATTGGGTTGCGCTGAAATAATGCTCGGGCTTCGCGATGCGATCCTGCGCCGCGACCACCTGGAGCTCATATTCCTGCATCGTCTTCGTCGCAATCATGATTTCATAAACGGCTGCGGTTACGTGCTCCAGCGCATCGCGCAGGCTTGCGCCCTGCAATAGCTTCACCAGCAGCAAACCGCTGGTCACATCCCCAACCCCGACAGGCTGACGTGTACCGAAATCCACCAGCGGTCGACTGATGTGCCAGGCTTCATCCTTGGTCACCAGCAGCATCTCAAAACGGTCCTGGCTCAACCCTGCGCGTGCCAGGTGCTTAACCAGCACAATCTCTGGCCCCTGGGCGAGGAGCTCGCGAGAGGCGCGTACAGCCTCTTCTACGCTGTTGACTGGATGCTCGCACAGGATCTCAAGTTCAATCAGGTTGGGCGCAATAATATCGCTGGCAGGCAATGCATGACGGACATGAAACTCCGCAACGCCCGGCGCGACGATGCAGCCTTTTTCCGGATGTCCCATCACCGGATCGCAGAAATATTTCGCCGCGGGGTTTGCCGCTTTCACCTGGCGCACAATGCCGAGGATATGTTCCCCCTGCTCCGCCGAACCCAGATAACCGCTCAGTACGGCATCGCAGCGTTTAAGCTGGTCGATATCCGCAATCCCCTGAACGATCTCCGTCAGATGTGACGGCGGCATCACGCAGCCGGTCCATTTACCGTACTGGGTGTGATTCGAGAACTGAACGGTATTGAGGGGCCAGACGTTGGCCCCGAGGCGGCGCATCGGGAATTCCGCAGCGCTGTTGCCAGCATGTCCAAAAACAACGTGGGACTGAATGGCGAGGATGTTCTTCATGTTGTACTTACCAAACCCTGTCAAAACAAAAGGGGCGTGGTTTCCCACGCCCCTGCGTACTTTTAATTACTTCCAGCAGACCAGACAGTAATTTTTCTTACCGCGACGCAGCAGCGTGTAGCGACCATAGAGACGGTCGTTCTCGGTAAAGGTGTATTCCGGATCGGCCTGTTTTTCGCCATTAATGGTGATCGCGTTAGAGGCGATGGTTTTACGCGCCTGACCGCGAGACGGCTGGAGCTCGGAGTCCACCAGCGCCTGCATCAGATCGGCGCCTTTTTCCATCTCCACCATCGGCACGCCATCCTGAGCAAGCTGTTCGAAGTCCGCTTCGCTTAAATCGCTCAGGGTCCCGTTGAACAGGCTCGCCGTAATGCGTTTCGCCGCTGCCAGACCTTCTTCACCGTGAACCAGTTTAGTCACTTCGTCGGCCAGCACATACTGGGCGCGCGGTGCTTTACCGCTGTTCTTGTCTTCTTCTTCCAGCGCATTGATTTCTTCGATATCCATAAAGGTGAAGAATTTCAGGAAGCGATAAACATCGGCATCCGCCGTGTTGATCCAGAACTGGTAGAATTTGTACGGGCTGGTTTTCTTCGGATCAAGCCATACTGCGCCGCCTTCGGTTTTACCAAACTTGGTACCGTCTGCTTTGGTGATCAGCGGCACGGTCAGACCAAACACCTGATTCTGGTGAAGGCGACGGGTCAGATCGATACCGGAGGTGATGTTACCCCACTGATCAGAACCGCCAATTTGCAGCGACACGCCGTGCAGCTTGTTCAGGCAGGCGAAGTCATACCCCTGCAACAGGTTGTAGGAGAACTCGGTGAAAGAGATTCCCTGATCGTCACGGTTAAGACGCTGCTTGACCGCTTCTTTGTTAATCATCTGGTTAACAGAGAAGTGTTTGCCGATGTCACGCAGGAACGTCAGCACGTTCATGCCACCAAACCAGTCGTAGTTGTTCGCCGCAATCGCAGCGTTGTCACCACAGTTGAAATCCAGGAACGGTGCAACCTGTTTACGGATCTTATCCACCCACTCCTGCACGGTGTCTTCGGTATTCAGCTTACGCTCAGCGGCTTTGAAACTTGGGTCGCCAATCAGACCAGTCGCACCGCCAACCAGGGCAACAGGCTTATGACCCGCCATCTGGAAGCGTTTCAGGCATAACAATGGAACAAGATGCCCCAAATGCAAGCTGTCAGCGGTGGGATCGAAGCCGCAATAGAGCGCGATCGGGCCTTGCGCCAGTCGCTCTGCTAACGCTTCCTCGTCCGTCACCTGGGCCACCAGGCCCCGCTCTTGCAATTGTTTAATCAAGTTACTGCTTGCCATCAAATTCTCCATGTATAAACGACTGCACCTTTGCCGGTACACGACTTTTCGCCTGATGCGAAAGGACCATAGAATAAAGCGCCAGCGCGGTGTGCGCTAGCGCTTAAATCAACAAATTTTGGGGATTACGGTGCCAGTCGGTCTATTTTCCAGCCACCGTTGTCGCGCTGGTATAAAAAGCGATCGTGCAGGCGGTGCTCACCGCCCTGCCAGAATTCCATCTGCTCAATGGGGATGCGGAACCCGCCCCAGAAACTCGGCAGCGGCACTTCACCCTGCTGAAACTTCTGTTTGAGTTCGAGGAATTTACTTTCAAGTACGCCGCGGGCCGAGATTCGGCTGGACTGTTTAGAAACCCAGGCGCCAATCTGACTGTCGCGCGGTCGGCTGTGGAAATATTTCACCACTTCGAGCGTAGAGAGGCGCTCTGCCTTGCCGGTAACCATCACCTGGCGCTCAAGCATATGCCACGGGAAGAGCAGGCTAATACGCGGATTATTTTCCAGGTGATGCGCTTTACGACTACCAAGGTTGGTGTAGAACACCAGCCCTTTCTCGTCATAATGCTTAAGAAGAACGATGCGTTGATACGGCTGACCGTTTTCATCAACCGTGGCAACGACCATCGCCGTCGGGTCGGCCAGTTTCGCTTCGCAGGCCTGTTTCAGCCAGCGTTCAAAAAGCACCAGCGGTTCGGCGGGAAGATCCTGGCGGCGCAGACCGCCTTTGGTGTATTCACGGCGCAGATGCGCAATTTGCTGTAGTTCGTCGTTATCTGACATGGCGTTAGCTGAAAGTGAGATTGGGTGGCGCTATTGTGCGCGCCCCCTTCAAAAATCTCAACGCTTCGGATTTTCCAGCTGACAATTGTTCAGCACAATGCGGTCTCGCTTATAGACGGTGGCGCTGTCACCTTTTGACCAGAAGACGTAGATCCCATCCGTGTAACGCGCCCCGGAGGCGGACATCCCCTGCTTCAGCGTCAACAACTTATTGTCATAAACAAGGCTGGCTTCCTGGCGAGTGTTGTTCAGCTTCACCGTCAGCGGTTTTTCATCACAACGATATTCCAGCGTATCGGTTTGCATACGCTCAACGAACTGGTTATAGACGCTGCATCCGGTCATAAGAAAAGGTACAGCAATGAGAAGAAGTTTTTTCATGGGCAGATTCCGAAGACTATCCTGGTCCTGGAGGGCCTAACCGCCCTCCTGTTTTTCCCTATTTTACGGGTTATGCCTCCCGCTGAATTTCAGTTAACTCTGATTATGGCGCGGATTTGCCGGGAAAATAGCACCGAGGACGCTCGCCTCTCGCGCACCGGTTACGGAGGGTAAATTCCCGGGCAGACCGGCAACCGTACGCCAGGCAAGCCAGGCGAAGGCCAGCGCTTCCATGTCGTCTCCGCTGATCCCGACTTCGTCAGTGGTCGTGACTTCGGTGCCCGGCAGCAGGGCGGCGAGGCGTGCCATCAGGAGGGGGTTGCGGCTTCCGCCTCCGCATACCAGCAGACGCTCGCACCCGCCGCTGAGCAACACCTGTTCAGAAATCGACACGGCGGTAAGCTCAGTCAGCGTAGCCTGCACATCCTGAGGCGCAAGGCCGGGGAAGCGTGCCAGATGACGTTCAAGCCAGCCGTAGTTGAAATACTCTCGCCCCGTGCTTTTCGGCGCTGGCAGGGCAAAGAATGGATCGCTTAACAGGGCTTGCAGCAAGGGAAGGATCACTTTCCCCTGGCTGGCCCACTGCGCGTCTTTGTCGTAGGGTTTACCGTTCTGACGCCAGATCCAGGCATCCATCAGCATATTACCGGGCCCGGTATCGTATCCACGCACGGGCTGCCCGGGAATGAGCATCGACAGGTTGGCAATCCCGCCAATGTTCAGAACCATTCTGCGCTCCACCGGGTGCGCCAGCAGCGCCTGATGAAATGCCGGAACCAGCGGCGCCCCCTGCCCGCCGAGGGCCATATCGCGACGACGGAAATCCCCCACCACCGTCACGCCGGTTTTTGCCACAATCTGGTTATTATCGCCAATTTGCATCGTGTGCGGCGCCTCGCCGACAGGTTCATGCCAGACGGTCTGCCCATGGCAGCCTATTGCCACGACATCCTGCGGATGAAGTCTTTCTTGCTGCATCAGGGCCAATACCGCATCAGCAAACAGCGCCCCCAGACGCACATCCAGTTGGCCCAGTTGGGAAAGCGTCAGCTGTTGCCCCTGGCAGATGCTCAGGATCTCTTCTTTTAACGAGACCGGAATAGGCCAGGTCAGGCTTGCCTGCTGCGCCACCATGTTTTCATCAATGGCGGCCAGAACGACATCCACACCGTCAAGACTGGTACCAGACATCACACCGATATAGCGACCCGATTTCATGCGCTTTCCTTACGTTACATGGGCTAAGTGCAACCACTCCATCATAAATAACGCTGCTTTGCTATCCGGTGATAATATTTTTTAACAATCTCAGACCTGTAGCACAGACGGTTTTTGTTTATGTCCCGTTAAGCCCCGTTCAGGTAAAATTTATCTATTCGGCATGCAAAGATATGAACTGTGGTCAGGAATGCCATATAATTTAGCCATAACGGATGCCCCAATCGGGCGTTTTTTGGTGAACAGGAGAGTCAAATGATTTTACGTGTACTGGGCGTTTCGCTGATTGGTTTAACACTGGCGGGTTGTGTGAACGACAATTCACTCTCCGGCGACGTATATAGTGCTTCTGAAGCTAAACAGGTACAGAACGTGACCTACGGTACTATCGTTAATGCCCGTCCTGTTCAGATTCAGGGTGGTGATGACACGAACGTCGTGGGCGCAATCGGTGGTGCTGTGCTGGGTGGTTTCCTGGGTAACACCATTGGTGGCGGCACCGGTCGCTCTCTGGCTACCGCAGCAGGCGCAGTTGCAGGCGGCGTAGCGGGTCAGGGCGTTCAGGGTGCGATGAACAAAACTCAGGGCGTTGAGCTGGAAATCCGTAAAGACGATGGCAGCACCATTATGGTTGTGCAGAAACAGGGTAATACTCGCTTCTCTGCAGGCCAGCGTGTTGTACTGGCAAGCAACGGTAGCCAGGTCACCGTCTCCCCGCGTTAATATCCCGACGGATGCGGTCCTTTCGGGCCGCATCCATTTACAAAAACTATCATTTTAAAAAATGTATTTATAAAAATACATTCACACGGCGTATAATTAATTCCCTCTGATATTGTTCCTGCGCAAAGTATTTTTTATTTCCCTCCTTTAGACTCGTCTGATTCTCTTTTTCCTCTTTTTAATTTTTTAACATTCTATGCTTGCGAACTGTCGATTTGTAATGAACCGCTTTGTGGCCTTTGCACTTGGGTGCATTTTTATCATTGCCGTGTTACAAGGTTGTTTTATAAAACTTGTTGAATGGGTTCCTTCATTCTCTCCGCTATTTTTCCCTACGCTCACTATTTTTCTTCTGGTATTCCATCTGTTTATCGCCTGTTTTATGGCAATGAAATACTGGTGTGATAAAAAACGGCTATATCTCGTTCCGATTGCGTCAGCCTTTGCCGGTTCAGCACTGCTGATGGTGGGTACGCTATCCAGTTTTCCAGGTTGGCTGGATCTCTATCAGTTCAACGAGGCGAACTATAATGACGCGATGATCTTTTATATGTTCCGACACCTCTTAATGGCGGTGCTCATGATGGCCTCAGCCTTACTTTATACGCTTCGCGTTTCCCCCCTTTCACGAAGCACCCACATCGGTATTGTTGTCGGATCGGCTCTCTTTACGGGCTGCATGCTTTGGCTGGCGTGGTTCTATTCCAGCCATTCCACGACGTTAACCCTGGATCTTGTGGATAATGAAACCCGGCAGTTCATGATTCTCTGGAGCCAGACCATCAACATCATTTTGGTCATTCTTTGGGTTGTCACATTAATCACCCTGATGGTCGTGACCCGGATAAGAAATTTGTTCTGGGCGGGCGGCAATTTTTTATGCGTCTGTTATGTCGTCACGCTGTTAATGCTGTTGTTAGGTGGATACGTAGAAGATGTATCATGGTACCGCGCCCGGTTATTCGAAACTGTCGCGACATTAATGATTATTTTCATTTTGCTTTCCGACGTCTTTAATTTGTATCGTGACTCGCACGTCAAATACCAGCAGTCATATCAAAATTCAATCCGCGACCCGCTTACCCGTCTTTATAATCGCAGCTATTTTTATGATTCATTAAACTACGCCCTCAGCACTGCAACGGAGGCACACCCGGTATCGGTGGTAGTAAGCGACCTTGACCGTTTCAAGCGTATCAACGACTGTTACGGGCATTTGCAGGGAGATAAGGTATTACAGTTCGTCTCTAATCTGCTGACGGATTCCGTGCGCCCCCAGGATATCGCGGCCCGAATCGGTGGTGAAGAGTTTGTGTTGATGCTGACAAATACCCCTTCAGACGCCGCGAGGCAGGTGGCCGAGCGCATTCGCCTCAAGCTGAGCGGGTTTGATAAAGCCAGCAGCGGCGGTCATCTGCCGGAACCTATTACCATCAGCATGGGCGTATTCACCGCAACCTCGCCGGAAACCAGTGCGGAAACCTGCGTGGAGAGCGCGGATAAAGCCATGTATGAGGCAAAAGAGACAGGGCGCAACCGGGTGGTGGTGTTCAGATAATAAGAAAGGCCTTGATTTCGCAAGGCCTTTACGTTCGGTCAGTCGCGAGACTGCAGATCGTGGATGTTCTGCTCAAGACGGGCGATGAGTCCTATCAGCATCTCCAGCTCAGCGGGGGAAATACCTTCAAGGATCTCCCCACGCGTTTTACTGATGACAGCTTCCATCTCAGTAATAATCGGGGCCGCTTTTTCCGTCAATTTGATCCGCTTGGCGCGACGGTCGCTGGCGCAGGTTTGTCGGGAGATAAGTCCCTTCTCTTCCAGTTGGTCAAGAGTGCGCACCAGTGACGGCTGCTCAATGCCAATCGCTTTTGCCAGTTGGATCTGTGACTGGTCGGGCGGGAGCTGATGAATGTTATGCAGCGTAACCCAGTGCGTCTGCGTGAGTTCCAGAGGTTTCAGGCGATGGTCAATCAGAGCACGCCAGATGCGTACCAACCTTGCCAGATCAGAACCTAATGGCGATTCCAATTTCATCTCCTTATAATTAGCTTGCTAAGTGATTATAGTGATTTTAGAATAGTTTGCAGTATTTGTATTGCCAAAACAAATGCAATCACGGTATTCATCATTCCTGAAAGGATGATTTACACTGAACGGTAATGCGCCATCGTATTGAAATATGCCATTGTGGCCCTCACCCCACTGCAAAGGATCACTGCTTGTGACGTTCTTTTCCCTCTGCGCAGGGTTGCCCCTCCAGGATCTGATTGTCGGCGCATCGGTCTACTTTCCGCCACTGTTTAAAGCCGTGATGGTCGGTTTTGTGATCTGGCTCATTGCGCATCGTCTGCTGCGCGACTGGATGTATTCCGGTGAAATCTGGCACCCGATGTTAATGGATCTCTCCCTGTTTACCCTTTCCGTCTGTCTTGGCCTTGCCGTGTTAACCGTGTGGTGAGAATAGCATTGAAAAAGTTAAAATATTTTTCCACTCTTTTCGTTTTAGCGCTGGCGCTTATGGCCGGCTGGTGGCTCTGGAATTATTACATGCAGTCGCCCTGGACGCGTGACGGCAAGATCCGCGCAGAACAGGTCAGCATCACGCCACAGGTGTCCGGCAGTATCAGCGCGCTGCTGGTGAAGGACAACCAGTTCGTTCATGCGGGCGATGTGTTATTCCGCATCGATGAGACCCCTTTCCACATTGCGGTGCTCAATGCCCAGGCGCAGCTCGCAAAAGTTCAATCAGATCTGGCAAAAGCCAATAACGAAGCCGAACGTCGCCGACATCTGTCGAGGAATTACATCTCTGCGGAAGATCTCGATACCGCCAATATCAATGTAAAAGCCATGCAGGCCAGCCTGAAGGTTGCAGAGGCAACGCTGAAACAGGCCGAGTGGCAACTGACCCAGACCGTTGTCAAAGCTCCGGTAGATGGATGGATCACGAGCCTGTCGACCCGTGTGGGGGATTACGCCACCACAGGCCAGCCGGTCTTTGCCCTGGTAGATAGCCACTCTTTCTATGTTGTAGGTTATTTTGAAGAGACCAAGCTGCGCCATATCCGCGAGGGTGCGCCTGCCCGGATCACGCTTTACAGCGGTGCAGAAAAGTTACAGGGTCACGTTAGTAGCATAGGTCGGGCAATTTACGATCAGAGCGTGGAAACCGATTCTGGTCTGGTGCCTGACATCAAACCCAACGTACCGTGGGTGCGTCTGGCTCAGCGGGTGCCTGTTCGCGTCGAGTTTGAGCAACTGCCGAAAGACATTACTCTGGTCTCTGGCACAACCTGCACCGTCGCCATCGGATCGCGATGATGAACCTGGGGGCTTTCTCCTGGCGCAATACGCCGTGGATAAAAGCGACACGGCCGCAGTGGCGTTACGCGCTGCGTAACGGCATCGCCATGTGCCTTGCGCTTACGGTAGCCTATTATCTGAATCTGGATGAGCCTTACTGGGCGATGACCTCTGCGGCGGTCGTCAGCTTCCCTACCGTCGGGGGCGTTATCAGTAAAAGCCTCGGGCGCGTGGCGGGTAGCCTGCTGGGTGCGACCGCTGCACTGCTTCTTGCCGGCCATACCCTGAACGATCCCTGGCTCTTTCTGTTAAGCATGTCGGCATGGCTGGGGCTGTGCACCTGGGCCTGCGCCCATTTTACCAACAACGTTGCGTACGCGTTTCAACTGGCAGGTTACACTGCAGCCATTATCGCCTTTCCGGTCGTCAACGTGCTGGATACCACCGAGTTATGGGACATCGCCCAGGCACGCGTATGTGAAGTGATGGTCGGCATTCTGTGCGGCGGCGTCATGATGATGATCCTGCCCAGCACCTCGGATGGCACTACGCTTATCACCGCCCTTAAAACGATGCACGCGCGTTTGCTGGAACATGCCAGCCTGCTTTGGCAGCCTGATAGCAGCGATAACATCCGTCTAGCACACGAAAAGGTCATCGGCCAGATCCTGACCATGAACCTGTTACGCATCCAGGCATTCTGGAGCCACTACCGTTTTCGTCGCCAGAACACGCTCCTGAACTATTTACTGCACCAGCAATTGCGGATGACGAGTGCGATCTCAAGCCTTCGCCGGATGTTGCTGAACTGGCCTGCGCCGCCAGCCCATACCCGGGAAGTTATCGAGGCGCTGCTCGCCGCACTTGCGCGTCCGGATGCCGATATCTATACCGTGGCCCGCATTATCGCGCCGCTCGCCCCAACGGATGAATATGATTACCGGCACCGCGCCTTCTGGCAGCGTCTGAACTATTTCTGCCGCCTGTATCTGCGCAGCAGCCGCTGGTTAAAAGCCGTCGAAAATGCCACGCCCGTCACCGAATTTTCCGTTCCCGGTAGCCCAGCTCTGGCGCGCCATACCGACGCAATGGAGGCGCTGTGGAGCGGTTTTCGTACGTTTTGCGCGTTGACGGCCGTGGGCGCATGGGCCATCACCACGCAATGGGATGCGGGCAGTGCAGCCCTGACGCTTGCGGCAATCAGCTGCGTGCTCTATTCCGTCGCAGCTTCCCCGTTTAATTCCCTGACGCTTCTGCTGCGTACGCTGGTACTGCTGTCGCTGTTCAGCTTCGTGGTGAAATATGGTTTGATGGTGCAGATAACCGACCTCTGGCAATTTCTGCTGTTTCTCTTCCCGCTATTAACCACCATGCAGTTGCTCAAACTGCAAATGCCAAAACTGGCCGGTCTGTGGGGGCAGTTGATTGTTTTTATGGGCTCATTTATCTCTGTAACGAATCCTCCGGTTTACGATTACGCTGATTTTCTCAACGATAACCTGGCGAAGATCCTCGGCGTGGGGCTGGCGTGGCTGGCTTTCGCCGTGCTACGCCCGGGCTCGGATGCGCGTAAAAGCCGCAGGCATATTCGTGAGCTGCGCAGGGGTTTTGTCGATCAACTGAGCCGCAGGCCGCATCTGCGTGAAAGCGAGTATGAATCGCTGGTTTACCATCATGTCAGCCAGCTGAACAACAGCCAGGATTCCCTCTCCCGTCGCTGGCTACTGCGCTGGGGCGTGGTGCTGCTGAACTGTTCGCACGTGGTGTGGCAGCTGCGTGCCTGGGAGACGCGTTCCGACCCGCTTTCGCAGGTCCGCGATAATTGTATTTCCATGCTTCGCGATGTGATGAGCGAGCGCGGAGTTCAGCAACGCCCCCTGAGCGTCACGCTCGCCGAGCTTCAGCGTATTTGCGACGCTCTGGCGCACCACCATCAGCCTGCGGCCCGCGATCTGGCGTCCATTATCTGGCGGCTGCACTGCTCCCTGTCACAGCTTGAACAGGCGCCGCCACCCGGAACAATTGGCGATCAGATCACGCCGCAGGCATAGCGCGCCCCGCCGCCGCCAAGCGGTTTAGGTTGATCGGACATGTTATCGCCGCCCACATGGACCATCAGCGCCTTGCCTTTGACCTCGTCAATCTTTTTCAGCCGGGGCGCAACAACCGGATCGGTGGCTTTACCGTCGTTATTCACCACCAGCACCGGCAGATCGCCGAGGTGCCCCATACCTTCCGGGCCTTCATGCTTACCAGAGTTGTGCGGATCCAGATGCCCCCCAGCGGCCTCAGCGGCTGAAGGTTTCCCCTCTTTCATTGCAGGTTGACAGCTGCCTTTGGCATGAACGTGAAAACCATGTTCACCGGGTGGAAGGGCCTTGAGATCGGGAGCAAATTCCAGCCCTTTATCGGTTTCGGTGATTTTCACCGTCCCGATGGACTGGCCTACCCCCTGAGAAGTGACGAGATTCATTTCAACTTCTTCGCTGGCTGCCTGCGCTCCTGCGCAAACAACCAGCGTGACCACTGCCAGAGCAAAACGCTTCATATGACCTCCACGGGTTATTTTTTGCACCTTAAGTCTATACCAGAGGCGCAGATTTCACCGGAAAGTCAGACTCCACGCACTCAGGGTACGTCGTAGCCCAGAGCCGCCTTGCGGATGCGGAACCACTGCTGACGCGACATATCCAGCTCTTCAGCCACCAGCGCAGCGCGTACGCGCTCAATTTTGCCGGAGCCGATAATTGGCAGCGGTTTAGACGGCAGGCGCAGGATCCAGGCGTAAACCACCTGCTCAATACTCTCCGCATTCAGTTCGCGGGCCACCGTTTCAAGCTCGTTACGCAGCGGCTGGAATGCTTCATCGTTAAACAGGCGGCCGCCGCCCAGGCAAGACCATGCCATTGGACGGATGCGCAGCTGTTGCAATTGGTCGAGCGTGCCATCCAGCAGCAGCGGCTGATGAACAGGCGAAATCTCCACCTGATTCGTCGCCAGCGTAAACGGCAGGCGAGACTGCAATAGCGCAAACTGTGCCGGGGTGAAGTTAGACACGCCAAAATGACGCACTTTGCCGCTCTGGTGTAGCGTCAGGAACGCTTCCGCAACCTCATCCGCATCCATCAATGGATCGGGACGGTGGATCAGCAGCAGGTCGATACGATCGGTGGCCAGGTTGACCAGTGACTGCTCAGCGCTTTTAACGATATGCGCGCTGTCAGTGATGTAATGCCCAAGTGCATGCTCCGGTTTTGCTGTGGTGGCAATACCGCATTTGGTCACAATCTCCATACGTTCACGCAGCGCTGGCGCACGCTTCAGCGCTTCGCCAAAAGCGGCCTCGCACTGATAGCCACCATAAATATCAGCGTGATCGACGGTGGTGATCCCGAGATCGAGATGCTCTTCTATAAAGTCCGCCAGCTGGACCGGAGACATATTCCACTCCATAAGGCGCCAGTAGCCCATAACGAATCGGGAGAATTCCGGGCCCTGCGGGGCAAGGGTAATACGCTGAACCATAACATTTTCCTCAAGGAAGTCATGTCACCAGTATACGCAATTACCCTGCTAAAACAGTGAAGGTTGCTGAGGTTCTTCGGTTTCAACCGCTTTGTTTGCACGAATTTTGCGCAGCAGACGTTGTCGGCAGAGCCGTAAGACCTCCTGCTTTTGCGCGTCGCTGAAATTTTGCCAGTTAAAACGTTCATCGCGTGTGCGCATGCAGCCACGGCAGTATCCTCGTTCATCAACCTGGCAAATACCCCGGCACGGGCTCTGGACAGGGAAAAATTCCAGTTGCTCTGCCACACCTACCTCCAGAACGTCATTATTCCCTACAGTGAAGACCCTAAATGGCCTGCATGCAAGGAGTGTCCGTCACAAACAGGGCATTAAGGTTTCGCTAATCTTCCCTTCTTATACTCGCCGCATTGATATAACGAATGGTCTGGTCATCATGTGGCTCACTAAAAAGTTACACTGTAACGATACGAAATTTACCCTCGCCTGTGCGCTTTTCTTCACCGTGTTCAATGCGCTGTTTATCCAGCGCAGCTGGTCAATTATCGCACCTGCCCGTCTGCATGACATGCTTTTTGCCGCCAGTGTGCCGCTGGTTCTGTTCTGCGGCTGGGTCATTGTTTTTAGCCTGCTGAATATTCCCTTTATTCGCAAGCCGCTCATGATTGCCCTGACCATAGGATGCGCCGCCGCGACCTGGTTTATGTACACCTATGGCGCGGTTATCGATCAAAACATGATTGTGAACGTGTTTGAGACTAACTCCCAGGAAGCGACAGCCCTGGTAACGCCGCAGCTGATCCTGTGGCTGGCCGTCGCGGGTCTGGTCCCTTCCGTCATCTTAGCCCTGACGCGCATTCGAACCGGAAAATGGTGGTATGCCCTGCTAACACGTTTCGCCGCTATACTGGGTGCGCTGCTGGTGATCATTCTCGTCGCGGCAGTGTTCTATAAAGACTATGCTTCGCTGTTCCGCAATAACAAAAGCATCGTCAAAATGGTCACTCCGGCGAACTACGTGAGCGCCGTTGTGAAGTACAGCAAAATGCGCTGGTTTGCCGGCGACCAGACGCTGGTCCGCATTGGCGAGGATGCCCATAAAGGGGCGCTGATTTCCGGCCAACGTAAGAAAACCGTGCTGGTTCTGGTGGTGGGCGAAGCCTCCCGCGCTGCAAACTATTCGTTAAATGGTTACCCGCGTGAAACCAACCCCGAGCTGAAAAAGCGGGATGTCATCAATTTCCCACAGGCCTCCTCCTGTGGCACGGAAACCGCCGTTTCCGTCCCCTGCATGTTCTCCGGCATGACGCGAAAAAAATATGACGCGGACCTCGCCCATCATCAGGAAGGACTGCTCGATGTGCTTAACCACGCCGGGTTCAACCTGCTGTGGCGCGACAATGACGGCGGGTGTAAAGGTGCCTGCGACCGCGTGCCGCACACGGACATGACCCAGTGGAAACTGGATCAGTTCTGTAAGGACAAATCCTGTATTGACGACGTCAACCTGTACCGCCTGGACAACGTGCTGGACGGAATAAAGCAGGATACCGTACTGGTGATACACCTGATGGGCAGCCACGGTCCGGCTTATTACAACCGTTACCCGGACCGCTTCCGGAAATTCACCCCAACCTGCGATACCAATGAAATTCAGGATTGCGATCATCAGTCGCTGATCAATACCTATGACAACTCGATTCTGTATACCGATAGCGTGCTCAGCCGAACCATCGACGCGCTAAAAGCCCGGAAGGCCAGTATGAACACAGCGCTCATTTACCTCTCCGATCACGGCGAATCGCTGGGCGAAAGCGGAATTTACCTGCACGGTACGCCGTATATGCTGGCCCCGGAGCAGCAAACGCATATTCCGTTTATGTTCTGGCTCTCCCCGGACTATGCGAAAAACTTCGGCGTAAACACGGATTGCCTGCGTAACCATGCTGCAAAAGAGGCAGTTTCACAGGACAATTTGTTTGCCACGGTTCTGGGCATGATGGACGTGAAATCAGTGGTTTATCAGCCGCAACTGGATATTTTGTCGCAATGTCGTCGCTAAGCGGGCTTGCATTAGACCGAACGGTCTATTAGAGTAAGAGCATGAGCAGACATACAGAACACGATACACGAGAACATTTGCTGGCTACCGGCGAGCGCCTTTGCATGCATCGCGGGTTTACCGGTATGGGGCTGAGCGAGTTATTAAAAACCGCTGAAGTGCCTAAGGGATCGTTTTATCACTATTTTCGATCCAAAGAGGCGTTTGGCGTAGCCATGCTGGAGCGGCACTACGCCAGCTACCATCAGCGCCTGGCAGCCCACTTCGCCAGCGGCGAAGGTGACTACCGGGATCGTGTTCTGAACTACTATCAGGAAACGCTGAAGCAGTTCTGTCAGCAGGGCATCATCAGCGGCTGCCTGACGGTAAAACTGTCTGCCGAAGTGTGCGATCTCTCCGAAGATATGCGCACCGCCATGGATAAAGGGGCCAGCGGCGTAATCGCTCTGCTGGCTCAGGCGCTGGAAAAAGGCCGCGATGAAACAACGCTCTCCTTCTCCGGCGATCCGCTCACGCAGGCACAGGTGCTCTATTCCCTCTGGTTAGGCGCCAACCTGCAGGCAAAAATGTCTCGCAGCGCCGTGCCGCTCGAAAGCGCGCTGGCGCATGTGAAAAACTGTATTACCGCGCCTGGCGTGTAGCCGGCGTTTTTATTTACCCTTTTACTAGTCGACTGGTCTACTCAGGAGCCATTATGTCCGCTGAAAAGCTATTTACCCCACTGAAAGTGGGTGCCGTTACTGCCCCAAACCGCGTGTTTATGGCCCCACTTACCCGTCTGCGCAGCATCGAGCCGGGAGATATCCCAACGCCATTAATGGGTGAGTATTACCGTCAGCGCGCCAGCTCGGGCCTGATTATTTCCGAAGCCACGCAGATTTCTGCCCAGGCTAAAGGCTACGCCGGTGCGCCGGGTCTGCACAGCCCGGAACAGATCGCCGCGTGGAAAAAAATCACCGCAGGCGTTCATGCTGAAGATGGCCGTATTGCGGTTCAGCTGTGGCACACCGGTCGTATCTCGCACAGCAGCATCCAGCCTGGCGGTCAGGCGCCCGTTTCTGCCTCTGCCCTGAATGCGAATACCCGCACTTCCCTGCGCGATGAAAACGGTAATGCTATTCGCGTCGACACCACCACGCCACGCGCGCTTGAGCTGGACGAGATCCCGGGTATCGTGAATGATTTCCGTCAGGCCGTCGCCAACGCCCGTGAAGCGGGCTTCGACCTGGTTGAGCTGCACTCTGCGCACGGCTACCTGCTGCACCAGTTCCTGTCACCGTCTTCCAATCAGCGTACCGACCAGTACGGCGGCAGCGTTGAAAACCGCGCGCGTCTGGTGCTTGAAGTGGTAGATGCTGTGTGTAATGAGTGGAGCGCAGATCGCATTGGTATTCGAGTTTCCCCAATTGGTACCTTCCAGAACGTCGACAACGGTCCGAACGAAGAAGCGGATGCGCTGTACCTGATTGAAGAGCTGGCTAAACGCGGTATCGCGTATCTGCACATGTCCGAGCCGGACTGGGCAGGCGGCAAGCCCTACAGTGAAGCCTTCCGACAGAAAGTTCGCGAGCGCTTCCACGGCGTGATTATCGGGGCGGGCGCTTATACGGCAGAGAAAGCCGAAGATCTGATCGGTAAAGGTTTAATCGACGCCGTGGCCTTTGGCCGCGATTACATTGCTAACCCGGATCTGGTTGCCCGTTTGCAGAAGAAAGCCGAACTGAACCCGCAGCGCCCTGAAAGCTTCTATGGCGGCGGCGCGGAAGGTTATACCGACTACCCTTCACTGTAATCCCGCTTTGTACATTGATAGCGGCGACCTTTCGCCGCTATACTAAAACATCGTTTCTGTTCAAAAAGATAATCCATTCCACTGGTTAATGAGGAAATTATGCGCCTACTTCACACCATGCTGCGCGTTGGCGACCTGCAACGTTCCATCGATTTCTACACTAACGTTCTGGGCATGAAGCTGCTGCGCACCAGCGAAAATCCGGAATATAAATACTCTCTGGCGTTTGTCGGTTACGGCCCGGAATCTGAAGAAGCGGTCATCGAGCTGACCTACAACTGGGGCGTGGACAGCTACGAGCTGGGTACGGCTTACGGCCACATCGCGCTGGAAGTGGATAACGCGGCTGAAGCCTGCGAACGTATCCGCAGCAATGGCGGTAACGTCACCCGTGAAGCCGGTCCGGTTAAAGGCGGCACCACCGTGATTGCGTTTGTTGAAGATCCGGACGGGTATAAAATCGAACTGATCGAAGCTAAAGACGCTGGTCGCGGTCTGGGCAATTGATCCCGCAGGGCGCACTATGCGCCCGTTGTTTTGCTGCATCCCCTCTCAAAATTTGCCATAATGCGCACTGCTTTTTCCCCCTTGTAAGAGACCCTGATGTCCGATAACGCTCAATTTACCGGTCTGTGCGACCGTTTTCGTGGTTTTTATCCCGTTGTCATTGATGTAGAAACAGCCGGATTTAACGCTAAAACCGATGCGCTGCTTGAAATTGCCGCCATCACGCTGAAGATGGATGAACAGGGCTGGCTTGTACCGGACACCACGCTGCATTTCCACGTTGAACCCTTTGAAGGCGCAAACTTACAGCCAGAGGCGCTGGCCTTTAACGGTATCGATCCGACAAACCCGCTGCGCGGGGCGGTAAGCGAATACGAGGCGCTGCACGCCATTTTCAAAATGGTGCGCAAGGGCATGAAAGAGAATGACTGTAGCCGCGCCATCATGGTGGCCCACAACGCTACGTTCGATCACAGCTTCACCATGGCTGCCGCCGAGCGCGCCTCGCTAAAACGTAATCCATTCCATCCGTTTGTGACCTTCGACACCGCCGCGCTGAGCGGCCTGGCGCTGGGGCAAACCGTGCTCTCTAAAGCCTGCATCACGGCGGGTATTGCGTTTGACGGCACTCAGGCGCATTCCGCGTTATACGATACCGAGCGTACAGCGGAGCTGTTCTGTGAGATCGTCAACCGCTGGAAACGTCTGGGTGGCTGGCCGCTGCCGATGGGCGACGAGGCCGATCTTCAATCGTAGACTGGGTAATCAACAGCCCCACAGGACAAAAAAAAGCGACCAACATAATGTGGTCGCTTTTTTATATCCGCAGAAAACTTATTCTGCGTCCGGCTCTTCGGTTTTATACTTCGCCGCAGTCTCTTTGATCAGCTGTTGCAGTTCGCCGCGCTGATACATTTCAATCAGAATATCACAGCCGCCAACCAGTTCACCGTCAACCCACAGCTGTGGGAAGGTCGGCCAGTTTGCGTATTTTGGCAGCTCAGCGCGGATGTCCGGGTTTTGCAGGATATCAACGTAAGCAAAACGCTCACCACAGGCGGACAGCGCCTGAACCGCTTGCGCGGAGAAGCCGCAGCTTGGCAGCTTCGGAGAACCTTTCATGTACAGGAGAATCGGGTTTTCAGCGATCTGGCGCTGAATTTTTTCAATAGTGGTGCTCATGTCTTGCTTCCTTTAACTTCTGTTACGGCATCAGTCTGACATTGTAGCGGGTCAGGCCGACATCGGAAAATAACATTTTTGTCACGTCTCATTATTTTATCCGCTATCGCGTAAAGTTGCATTGATAATGACGTTTAAGGCTGCGCGCCGTGCGGTTTTGCTTAAGGAGCGAACAAGAGTGCGACAGAATGGTGAATTTTTTTGCACTTGCTAACGAAACACATTTTTTGAATGAAAAATGCTATTAACTTATTCCGATTTTATGGATTAGAATCGACTGGTTTTGTAAATCTCATGCGGGTATGTATTTTGGCTCGCACTTATCAGGGGACTGCCCAGTGGCGCGGATAACTAAAATCTCGATGACGCTCTGTGCTTTACTGTTTACCACACTCTCATTTACGCCAGCGGCGAACGCCTCCGAACAGGCGCGGCATTCTGCTGTACAAAAAACGCATCTGGCAAAAACCACAGAACGTAAGAAAAAAACCACCAGCAAAACAGTAAAGAAGAAAACCACCGCTCACACCAAAAAGACCGCCTCCAGTAAAACCAAAACTCTCCGTTCCGGCACGCACAAAACCACTCGCACGACCGCCAGCCTGGTGAATGATAAATGCACTGTGCGCAAAGGCCATAAAACGAAATGCGCAAAAGTGACGAAGCTGGCTGACGTGCATAAAGCGCGTATGCAGAAAGCGCAAAAAACGGCGATGAATAAACTGATGGGGCAAATAGGTAAACCATATCGCTGGGGTGGCACCTCTCCGCGCACCGGTTTTGACTGTAGTGGGCTGGTTTATTATGCCTATAAAGATCTGGTGAAGTTTCGCATTCCACGCACCGCCAATGAGATGTACCATCTGCGCGACGCCGCGCCTGTAAACCGTGGCGAACTGCAAAATGGCGACCTGGTGTTCTTCCGCACCCAGGGACGCGGCACGGCCGATCACGTTGGGGTGTATGTGGGTAACGGTAAATTTATCCAGTCACCGCGCAGCGGTCAGGACATTCAGATCACCTCCCTCAGTGAAGATTACTGGGTGCGCCACTATGTGGGTGCGCGCCGAGTGATGACGCCAAAAACCATTCGCTAGACCCTGCCCTGCCGCCTCCGTGGCGGGGTAAGTTCCTCTTTTGCATACCCTTTCAATTTGCTATTCTGTCCTTGTTGTCTGTAGGGTTATTGGCAACGTATAAAACTATAAGGAGAGTAGCAATGTCGTTCGAATTACCTGCACTACCGTATGCAAAAGACGCCCTGGCTCCGCACATTTCAGCGGAAACCCTGGAGTACCATTACGGCAAGCATCACCAGACCTATGTCACCAACCTGAATAACCTGATCAAGGGCACCGATTTTGAAGGCAAAACGCTGGAAGAGATTGTGCGCAGTTCAGACGGTGGCGTATTCAACAACGCCGCTCAGGTGTGGAACCACACCTTCTACTGGCACTGCCTGGCTCCAAATGCAGGCGGAGAACCTACCGGTGAGCTGGCCGCAGCGATTAACGCCGCGTTCGGCAGTTTCGCGGATTTCAAAGCGAAATTTACTGACGCAGCCGTTAAAAACTTTGGCTCCGGCTGGACCTGGCTGGTAAGAGAGGCTGATGGCAAACTGGCTATCGTTTCCACTTCTAATGCGGGTACCCCTCTGACCACCAGCGCAACGCCGCTGATGACCGTGGACGTATGGGAACACGCCTATTACATTGATTACCGTAATGCGCGCCCGAACTACCTGGAACATTTCTGGGCACTGGTTAACTGGGAATTTGTTGCGAAGAACTTCGCCGCATAAGGGACACGCAGAAGGGGCAACCCTTCTGCGTTTTTATTTATTCCGCCGTCCACACCGCTTCTGGCTGTTTACGCCCGGACATCAACACCAGCAGCAAGCCGAGTGCGGCAATGACCGCCCCCATCACCGGCACAAAGCTGTAACCTAAACCACCGGAAATCACCGCCCCGCCCGCTGCGGCTCCCAGCGCATTTCCCAGGTTAAACGCACCGATATTCACGGATGATGAGAGCCCCGGCGCCTCATGCGCAACACGCATCACGCGCATCTGCAACGGCGGCACCACGGCAAAGGTTGCGGCGCCCCACACCACCATGGCAACCGCGGCGCCCACTTCGTTACGCGCCAGCCACGGGATCGCCACCATGATGACAATCAGCAGCGTTAAAAAACCTTTCAGCGTCCCGCTGACGGAGCGGTCGGCAAATTTCCCGCCGAGATAGTTGCCAATCGAGAACCCGACACCAATCAGCACCAGCATCGCGGTAACAAAGAGTGGCGTTGCGTGGGTAATGTCGTGCAGCACCGGGGAGATATAGGTGTAGAGCGTAAACATCGCCCCTGCCCCCAGCACCGTGGTGAGCAGCGCGGACAACACCTGAGGACGCATCAGCACCGCCAGCTCTTTACGTACTTCCGGACGTTCTCCCGCACTTCCTTTCGGCAGCGAGAAGAACAGCGCGACCATCGCGACCACGCCCAGTCCGGCGGTTGCGAGGAAAGACATACGCCAGCCGATGGCTTCTCCGAGCCAGGTGGCATCGGGAACGCCGCCGATATTAGCGATAGTGAGGCCCATAAACATAGTGGCTACCGCGCTGGCCTGCTTATGTTTTGGCACTACGCTTGCGGCAACAACCGAGCCCAGCCCGAAGAAAGCGCCGTGGTTCAGGCTGGTCAGAATACGGGAAAGCATCAGCGTGGTGTAATCCGGCGAAATCGCGGAAAGCACATTTCCGAGAGTAAAAATTGCCATCAGGAAAATCAGCGCATTGCGTCGCGCGCGGTGCGAAAGCAGCAGCGTCATCAGCGGTGCGCCCACCATCACGCCGATCGCATAGGCGCTAATCAACATACCGGCCGCAGGGATAGAGACGTCCACACCCCGGGCGATAACAGGCAATAACCCCATCGGGGAGAATTCAGTGGTGCCAATCCCAAAGGCGCCAATCGCCAGGGCCAGCAGGGGAAAATTGATTTTCATGAAAAGACTCCGGATACCGTGCCGTTACCCGGCACAGACTAAGAAGGCAAAAGCATGACATCAATCACAAAAAATGAGAAGTTAACATTTTGGCAAAAGATTTTTGCCGGAGAGGTAACAATAGCGGCAAGGGAGGGAGAAGACTCTCCCTCCACCTAAATCAGTGCAGCGCAGCGGTTAAACCACCCGCAACAATCAGGGCAAGAACAACAATGGTGGTAAACAGCGAAAACTTCAGATCGGTACTCATCAATTTTTCTCCTTTTATTCACCCTACGAAAAGTGAGCTTGCTCATTTTTACACAGTTCAGGTCAAAAATCTTCCAGGATTTAAACGGATATCCACTTTACCTCTTCCCCTTTTCATCAAGATAGGACAAAATTCCACGCTAAATTTATTAGCGTACCGGCCACTGACCCCCTCCTGACGTCCTGTGTCGTTTTCCCGGCGTGTCGCAACTCATGTTTGCGTAATAAGGGTGAGAGAAGGCAAACGTTTACCTTCATTTTTTTCAGGAGCTTAGGATATGGTCTGGAGTGACACTTAATGGCAACAATTAAAGACGTAGCAAAACGCGCAAACGTTTCCACTACAACCGTATCACATGTTATTAACAAAACGCGTTTCGTCGCAGAAGAGACGCGTAATGCCGTTTGGGCGGCAATCAAAGAACTGCACTACTCGCCAAGTGCGGTCGCCCGTAGCCTGAAGGTTAATCACACCAAATCGATTGGCCTGCTGGCCACCAGCAGTGAAGCGGCTTACTTTGCTGAAATCATCGAAGCCGTTGAAAAAAACTGCTTTCAGAAAGGCTATACCCTGATTCTGGGCAACGCGTGGAACAACATTGAAAAACAGCGCGCTTACCTGTCGATGATGGCGCAAAAGCGCGTCGACGGCCTGCTGGTCATGTGTTCTGAATACCCTGAGTCGGTGCTTTCCATGCTGGAAGAGTATCGCCACATTCCGATGGTAGTGATGGACTGGGGCGAGGCGCGCGCAGACTTCACCGACTCTGTTATTGATAACGCCTTTGAAGGCGGCTACATGGCCGGGCGTTATCTGGTAGAACGCGGGCATCGTGAAATTGGCGTGATCCCGGGCCCGCTGGAGCGTAACACCGGTGCTGGCCGTCTGGCCGGTTTCATGAAAGCGATGGAAGAGGCGCTGATTACCGTGCCAGAAAACTGGATTGTCCAGGGCGATTTCGAACCGGAGTCGGGCTATCGCGCCATGCAGCAGATCGTCTCCCAGCCGCATCGCCCTACCGCTGTGTTCTGCGGCGGCGATATCATGGCAATGGGCGCGCTCTGCGCGGCGGATGAACTCGGCCTGCGCGTTCCGCAGGACATCTCGGTGATCGGCTATGATAACGTTCGCAACGCCCGTTTCTTTACCCCGGCGCTGACCACCATTCACCAGCCGAAAGATTCGCTGGGTGAAACGGCCTTCAATATGCTGATGGACAGGATCGTCAACAAGCGAGAACAGTCCCAGTCCATTGAAGTCCACCCGCGCCTGATTGAACGCCGTTCCGTTGCCGACGGTCCGTTCCGCGACTACCGACGTTAATCTCTTTACGGGGCCAGCTACGCTGGTCCCCGCAACCACTCCCGGTTAAGCGTTTCGCTGTCTCCCAGATAATCCAGCAGCCAGGCCATGGCGGGCGATACGTCGTTTTGCTGCCACGTCAGACAGCATGCAGCATCCGGGAAAGGGTTTTCCAGCGTCAGAGCCACCCACTCTCCCGCGTCGATGCGCGGGCGCGCAAAATGCACCGGCACCATGCCAACGCACAGCCCCGCGCTCAGACAGGTGGCTGACGACTCCCAGTCCGGCGCAACCACGCGGCGCTGATTATCCAGCAGCCAGGTAATGCGCTTGGGCAGCGAGCGGGAGGTATCTTCCAGCACCAGCGAGGGCCAGTTGCGTAAGGTGTCATCACTCAGCGGCCCGTCCAGCGCCGCCAGCGGGTGATCGCGCGCGACCACGCAGGTCCAGCTCAGCATGCCCATGTCGCGAAACGCGTAGCGCCCGCCAACCGGGATCGCCTGGGTTGCACCAATCGCCATCTCCGCCCTGCCGTCCGCCAGCGCATCCCATACGCCGTTGAACACTTCCTGCGACACACGCAGTTCGACGTCGGAAAAATGACGATAGAAATCGACGATCATCTGCCGGGTCCGCTCCGGCTTAACGATGTTATCCACCGCGATAGCGAGATGCCCGCGCCAGCCGTTGGCGATCTGCTGGCACTGCTCACGGGTGATCTGCATTTTTTTGATAACAGACCGCCCTTCCTTCAAAAACCACGCTCCGGCAGGCGTGAGCTCCACGTCGCGATGGCGCCGCTCGAACAGCGGGACCGCCAGCCACGCTTCCAGCTGGCGCACCGTATAGCTGATAGCCGAGGGAACGCGGTGCAACTCCTGGGCGGCACCAGTAAAGCTGCCGTTACGCGCCACGGCATCAACCACTTCAAGGGAATAATCTGACCACATCTTTAGCCTGCAAATTTTTTGAATGCACCCACCAAATATTAGCGTTTCACAAGCCGCTTTGCACTCCCTACACTCTGCGCCAACGTACACCTGCCTCCTCAGGAGAAAAAAAGTGCAACCCAGGAAAGGATTTTTAGTCTGGCTCGGCGGCTTAAGCGTGCTGGGCTTTTTGGCGACCGACATGTATCTGCCCGCCTTCGCCGCGATGCAGGAAGATTTGCAAACTCCTGCCGCCGCCATCAGCGCCAGTTTGAGTTTATTCCTTGCAGGTTTTGCTTTTGCGCAACTACTCTGGGGACCGCTCTCTGATCGTTTTGGCCGTAAGCCCGTTCTGTTGCTGGGACTGGCGATTTTTGCCGTAGGCTGTCTGGGCATGCTGTGGGTCCGCGATGCCGCCTGGTTATTGGTGTTGCGCTTTATTCAGGCGGTCGGCGTCTGTGCCGCAGCGGTCACCTGGCAGGCGCTGGTGACCGATTACTACCCCGCCTCACGCACTAACCGCATTTTCGCCACCATCATGCCGCTGGTCGGCCTGTCTCCGGCGCTCGCTCCGCTGCTGGGCAGCTGGATCCTGGCGCATTTCGACTGGCAGGCCATTTTCGCCACGCTCTTTGCGATCACGCTGGTCCTGATGCTGCCCGCGTTCGGGCTTAAACCTGCGCATAAAAAAGAGACGCATCCGGACGCGAAGCCCATCACCTTTACCTCTTTACTGCGGTCGAAAGCCTATCGCGGTAACGTGCTGATTTATGCCGCCTGCTCTGCCAGCTTCTTTGCCTGGCTTACCGGTTCACCGTTCATTTTGCATGACATGGGCTACAGCCCGGCGGCTATCGGCCTGAGCTATGTACCACAGACCATCGCCTTCCTGGTGGGTGGCTATGGCTGTCGCGCCGCGCTGCAAAAATGGGAAGGCCAGCAGATGCTGCCCTGGCTGCTGGTGCTGTATGCGCTAAGCGTGATTGCGACCTGGGCTGTCGGCTTTATTCCCGGCGCCGGGCTTGCAGAAATTTTGATTCCGTTCTGCGTCATGGCGATCGCTAACGGGGCCATTTACCCTATTGTTGTAGCCCAGGCGCTGCGTCCATTCCCTCAGGCGACAGGCCGCGCTGCCGCGCTGCAAAATACCCTGCAACTTGGCCTGTGCTTCCTGGCAAGTCTCGTGGTCTCTGCATTGATTGCAACCCCGCTGCTCACCACCACCAGCGTGATGCTGGTCACCGTTGTGCTGGCAGGATTGGGTTATCGCATGCAGTCCTCCGCCCATCGCGAGCAGAGTGAAAACGCGCAGACAGAAACGTCGCACGCCTGATTACGCGGGAAACTATGTTAAAAACCAGTGATTAGGTTGCTAACAATTTTCTGTTGAATCACCAAATTTTGCGGCCTATACTGAATTTGGTTCGATTAAATACGATAAATATTAAGTGTTAACGGGAGCCGGAGCGCTCCCGTTTTACCATGGAAGGCATTTCGGCAAGGGTTATCTCCCTTCCTCTGTTCTACGTCGGATATCAGCCTCGCGGGCCTTTACCGTGAGATTTCTCACAAACCAAAAAAGCGTCTACGCTGTTTTAAGGTTCTGATCACAGCAAGGTGATGGAGAAGCTATGAGTTCATCGTGTATAGAAGAAGTCAGCGTTCCGGACGATAACTGGTCCCGGATCGTCAGTGAACTGTTGGGACGTGCGGGCATTACGATTAATGGCTCATCCCCCTCCGATCCCCAGATTAAACATCCCGATTTTTTCAAACGCGTGTTACAGGAGGGATCGTTAGGGCTGGGTGAAAGCTATATGGACGGCTGGTGGGAGTGTGAGCGGCTGGATATGTTCTTCTCCAGCGTTTTACGCGCCGGTCTTGAAAATCAGCTCCCTCGTCATTTCAAAGATACCTTACGTATCGCTTCCGCCCGCCTGTTCAATCTGCAAAGTAAAAAGCGCGCGTGGATCGTCGGTAAAGAGCATTATGACCTGGGCAACGATCTTTTCAGCCGTATGCTCGACCCGTTAATGCAGTATTCCTGCGGATACTGGAAAAAAGCGACAACCCTGGAAGAGGCGCAGCAGGATAAGCTACAGCTGATTTGCGATAAGTTGCAGTTGCAGCCCGGCATGCGCGTGCTGGACATCGGCTGTGGTTGGGGCGGCCTTGCCTGGTTTATGGCGAAACATTACGGTGTCAGCGTAGTCGGCGTCACGATTTCAGCTGAACAGCAGAAGATGGCACAGGAACGCTGTCTGGGTCTGGATGTCGATATTCGGCTTCAGGATTACCGCGACCTGAATGAGCAGTTCGATCGGATTGTTTCCGTGGGTATGTTCGAGCACGTGGGGCCAAAGAACTACAAGACTTATTTCGACGTCGCCGACCATAACCTGAAGCCTGACGGAATTTTCCTGCTACACACCATCGGCTCTAAACGCACCGATAACAATGTGGATCCCTGGATCAACAAATATATCTTCCCGAATGGTTGTTTGCCCTCTGTTCGCCAGATTGCGAACGCCAGCGAACCGCATTTTATTGTGGAAGACTGGCATAACTTCGGCGCAGATTACGACACCACGCTGATGGCCTGGCATGAACGTTTCCAGGCTGCATGGCCTGAAATCGCCGACAACTATTCGGAACGATTCAAACGGATGTTCAGCTATTATCTGAATGCCTGCGCGGGTGCGTTCCGCGCGCGGGATATACAGCTGTGGCAGGTGGTGTTTAGTCGTGGGATTGAGCACGGCCTGCGCGTGGCCCGCTGAAAAATAACCCCGGGTAACCGGGGTTATTTTTTATTCTTCTTCCACGGCCTTTATTATCGCCGCCTCTTTCGCCGCCAGCACGCGCTCAACGGTATCCACGACCGCCTGGGTCTGCGGATCAATTTCGATATTTACGCGCTGCCCCAGTTTTTTTGCGCCAAGCGTAGTACGTTGCAGCGTTTCAGGAATTAAATGCACGCAAAAACGCGTCGGCGTCACTTCACCGACGGTCAGACTAATCCCATCGATGCCAATAAATCCTTTATAAAGGATGTATTTCATTAATGACGGATCCTGCACCTTAAACCAGATTTGACGGTTATTTTCCGAGGTCACGATTTTCGCCACTTCTGCGGTGGTCATAATATGGCCCGACATCAGATGCCCGCCAATCTCATCGCTGAATTTCGCCGCGCGTTCAACGTTGACGGTATCCCCCACCACCAGCTCACCCAGGTTAGTGATGCGCAGCGTCTCTTTCATTAAATCAAAGCTTATCTGGTTACCGTTAATTTCGGTCACCGTCAGGCAGCAGCCGTTATGCGCTATCGACGCCCCGGTTTCAATGCCGTCGAGCATATATTCAGGCAGCTCAACTACGTGAGTGCGGAAATTCGGTTTTTCATCAATGGACACCACTTTGGCAGTGCCCTGCACAATACCAGTAAACATGCTTACAGCTCCTGTTCATTCCGAACGGCGATGACACCGTATAATCCCACCACAATAACAGTTGAAAAAACAGGTTGCCAGTGATGCGCAATTTCTGGCGATTTTTTCACTAGATAATTAGTTAAACCCCGCTACAATAGCTGGCATCCCTCTGTTTTTTCTTCTTGCTGCCAGTAACGGCGGCCTTTTTAGTCTCTCAAATAACTACAATACAAAGGTGTACACGTGCAGAAGTATATGATCGAAGCGCGTCAGTTATTGGCACTGGCCATACCGGTGATCGTCGCGCAGGTAGCCCAAACCGCAATGGGATTTGTGGATACGGTAATGGCCGGTGGTTACAGCGCCACCGATATGGCCGCCGTGGCGATCGGAACCTCAATCTGGCTCCCGGCCATTCTGTTTGGTCACGGCCTGCTGCTGGCGCTGACGCCCGTTATCGCGCAGCTTAACGGCTCCGGTCGACGCGACCGCGTAGCCCATCAGGTGCGCCAGGGCTTCTGGCTGGCCGGGGGTGTCTCCGTCCTGATTATGATCGTCCTGTGGAACGCCGGGTATATTATTCGCGCCATGCATAATATCGACCCGGCGCTGGCAGATAAAGCAGTCGGTTATCTGCGCGCCTTGCTCTGGGGCGCGCCCGGTTATCTCTTCTTCCAGGTGGCTCGTAACCAGTGTGAAGGGCTGGCAAAAACCAAGCCGGGCATGGTGATGGGCTTTATCGGCTTGCTGGTGAACATTCCCGTGAACTACATCTTCATCTACGGTCATTTTGGCATGCCGGAACTCGGCGGCGTGGGCTGTGGCGTGGCGACGGCTGCGGTGTACTGGGTGATGTTCGGCTGTATGCTCACCTACGTTAAACATGCGCGATCCATGCGCGACATTCGTAACGACACCGCCTTTAGCACGCCTGACTGGTCGATGATGAGCCGCCTTACCCAACTGGGTCTGCCCATTGCGCTGGCGCTGTTCTTTGAAGTGACGCTGTTTGCCGTTGTCGCCCTGCTGGTCTCGCCGTTAGGGATTATTGACGTGGCAGGCCACCAGATCGCCCTGAACTTCAGCTCTTTGATGTTCGTCCTGCCGATGTCCCTGGCTGCTGCGGTGACGATTCGCGTGGGCTTCCGTCTGGGGCAAGGTTCGACGCTGGATGCGCAAACGGCAGCCCGCACCGGGCTGGGCGTCGGCGTCTGCATGGCAGTCTGTACCGCGCTCTTTACCGTGCTGTTGCGTGAGCAAATTGCCCTGCTCTATAACGACAACCCGGAAGTAGTGACCCTGGCCTCGCATTTGATGCTGCTGGCGGCCATTTACCAGATCTCTGACTCTATCCAGGTAATTGGCAGCGGCGTGCTGCGTGGGTATAAAGATACGCGTTCCATCTTCTTTATCACCTTTATCGCTTACTGGGTTCTGGGCCTGCCGAGTGGGTATATTCTGGCGCTCACGGATCTGGTGGTGGATCGCATGGGGCCAGCCGGATTCTGGATGGGCTTTATCATCGGCTTAACGTCTGCAGCCATTATGATGATGCTGCGCATGCGCTTCCTGCAACGTCAGTCGTCTGCGGTAATTTTGCAACGCGCTGCGCGTTAATGACACAGTAGCCGCCGGCTGGCGGCTACTTTCTCTTCACTTTGCGCGGTAATGAAGCAATCGCGTGAAATCAGAGAGAAAAATGCATTTTCCCTCTTGCCACCTTGGGGCTGTGCCGCTAATATTCGTCCCCGTTGTCACCGACAACACAATGCGTTCATAGCTCAGTTGGTTAGAGCACCACCTTGACATGGTGGGGGTCGTTGGTTCGAGTCCAATTGAACGCACCATTATGCGTCTGTAGCTCAGTTGGTTAGAGCACCACCTTGACATGGTGGGGGTCGATGGTTCGAGTCCATTCAGACGCACCAATCAGTTTCCTCGCACATTTCATTCCCGTTCAGCCTCGTGCAGGGGCAGCAAACTCTTTAAACACATCGAAATTAACCTCCAGCCCGCGCGTGCCGGGAAAAGCGGAATGGCATATGACATTTTTTATCCGTCCAGGCAAAGCATTGACGACTTCAAAAAATGGAGCTGGAGGCGGTCCTGGTGCAGCAGCAAGAAACCGTTACAGCATTCGCGACTTAAATAGCCAGTAGCCAGAAAAGCGCCCCATCAGGTTAGCAAAACGCCCGGCGTTTGCCGGGCGTGAAAACAACATCAGTCAACGATTACGGCTTATGTTCAATTGCCGGGTTGTTGTTGATGGCGATTCGCTGCGGTTTCTCTTCTTCCGGAATATCCTGGTGTAATTCAATCGCCAGCAAGCCGTTTTCCAGCGAAGCGCCGGTTACTTTCACATGTTCCGGCAGACTATAGCTGGCCCGGAAGTCGCTGCGGCTGATACCCCGATGGATCCACCCTTCTTCGCCGTTTTCGGTTTTCTCCGCTTCACGTTTACCGCTGATATTCAGCTGACCGCCAACGGTTTCAATTTCAAGTTCGCTCTCTTTCCAGCCCGGCACGCTGAGCGTCAGTTCATAGCGGTTATCACCCACCCGCCGGATATTGTAAGACGGCGTGGAGGGCAACGGCGTACTGCCGGTTAGCTGGCTAAAAAGGCGATCGATACGGTTAAAACGGTCCGCAAACAGAGAGTCGGAGAGATCGTTCAACATGGGAAAAGCTCTTAGAGTCATCATGTACCTCCTGAACAGTAAAAAAGAATATTCAAAAAGTTCATGTCTTACGGGCAGGTATTCCTTACCCGCTTTCTATATGCGGTTACCGCACAATATTTCAACCTCAGGAGCCTGCAAAATGTAGCTGGAACCTAAAAAACGCAACGGCCCGTTAAGCCCGTTGTTCGTTACATCATCGCAGTTCTATTACTCTCGCCCGCTCAGCCTGCTTTCGGTAGTGGTCGTATCGCTCCCGGAACCATGCCTGCTGTTCATTACTCATATTGCCGGTCACGGCATCGATATCAACTGGCTGGCCCAGGGCGTACATACGGGCAAAACTGCGTGCCAGAAAATCAAAATTCTTTAATGCGTTTATATCTTGTCGCTTCATTAGCATATCCCTCCAGTCATTGTGATTCCTGTTCAAGGTCATATGCTTTTCTGATCTCAGTATCCGCCTGAAAAAGATCGTTTTTTGAGCGATGTGTGCGCATCACTCTGCCAGTGTTCACATTTCAGGAACGACAAAACTCTTCAGCTCTGGTCATGATTTTCCCTCCCTTTTATCACTCACGCAGAAAACATAAACGCCAGCCATGCAGTAAGTTCGCCATGTAGCCGGAAGGTGCGAACGGCGTGCTTTAATGCCAGACGCTGTAACAGGTCGCCCAGCGCGTTCAGGTGGGTTTCCACCTGCAAGCGTCTTATCAGTTCGAATAACAGACAAAGGACGTTTACACTGGCGGATTAATACTGATTTCCTGAACATATGGGTAAATGGGTGAATCCGGGCTTGTTGGCCATATAGAGAGGGGCGCATGTAGGTTGCCGCGGTTGTGTATCGAACTGCGCATTGTTATCTACAACACGCTGCTCATGGCCTTTCACGGCTATTCTCTTTTTCGTCTGCGCTTTCCTGGCGGAGGGCGAGGGTTTTACCTGCCGCGGCAGTTCGGAGGCACCATAACCTGAACAGAATCGCTTAGACTGACTCAGACTTCCGTCATTGCAGACAAAACGGCCATCCGATGTACAGTGTGCTATGCCACCTTTTGAGCCAGAGCAGGGCTGTCTTCCACGGGCGGCATCAGCCTGCATGTTAAAAAGTACACTGACCGTAAGAAGGAAAATTTTCATTTTCATATCTGTATCCATGATTGACGTCATCCTACTCAGGGTATATCCCCTCAGTCATTGACCTTTTTGCCAGATAAAATGTAATGATTCACGGCTAAGAAATAAATTATTAATATTTCAGTACCCGCCACAGCACAAGTGCTAAATCAATACACTGAAAAATAACTCTTTAATGTATCTTTTCTGACCAGAGTAGAATAAATGTCCGGTCGTTCATGTTGCCTGCTCGCCCAATTTTCATGAAGTGATTATTTTCGCAGGCGAAACTCTGCAATAGGCATCCTTGCGATGTCGGTAAAAGATGCGGAGGTGGTTTTGCGTGCTGAATTTCAAAATTGGCTCACACTCTGGCGGTATTATCCAGATACTGCTGTTGTTTCAGATGACGGATTAATACCCTGCCCTCGGGCATAAATTCCGAGCCGTAGCGCACCAGTCCCACCCCCTTCAGCTCCGCATCAATGGCGTAGCGGAGTTCTCCGGGCTGAATCTGTTCCTGCATCACCACGTTAATCCGGCTCAGGCGCGGCTCATATTTCAGCAACACGGCCGACAGTGTGGTAATCAGCTGGTGGGCGGTCCCGGGCATTCCCTGGAGGATTTTTGTCATATCCGGCAGGCCGTAGTCCGGCAGGTGGGTCAGCGTACCGGCGCGACAGTTGAGGATACGCTGCATGTTATCCAGCACCGACATAATCAGCTGGTTCTCCTCGCTTACGCTGTGCAGGTCAAGCCCGCCGGCGAAGTTGCCGTACAGCATGTCATACAGGGACGGACGCGGCATCATTCCCCCTCCAGCGGTTTCAGCGTCAGGCGGTTATTACTGACTTCAATAACCCGCGCCTTATCCGGGTCAAGGTCGTCACGGGTCAGGGTAATACGCCAGGTATCGTTTACCTGATCCGGTGCCATAAACATCCCCGCCACCGCCACAACCTGCGCGCTCTCTTCCATCGGCATATCCAGCGTCACCGATTCGCCAGGGCGCAGGCGAATATCCTTTTCCGCCACCAGGTCGGCTTTAATAGCCTGACTGTCACTGGCGAACAGTGACGGATAATCAGTACTGTCAAACGCCTTACGCTCTTTAAGCTGGTAAATTCGCACCACCGTTGCCAGCGACGCCCCTTTCGCGTTGTTATTCACCCCTTCGCGCGCCTGAATATCCAGATGCAGGGTTTTCACCTGTCTGTAAAAAATGGACTTCGTGACGGCGACGGTGCCGTCCGTCACTTTCTGCGTCAGCCCGCAGCCGGTTAACAGGGTCGCCAGCGTGAGAGCCAGAGTCTTACCAGCGGTAATCGCCATCTTCATCGTTCTTCCTTCGCTGAATGTTTTCCCGGACGCGCTGAAAGCGTCCCAGGTGAATGGTGATAATGTTGTTTCTGTTCTGTTGCGCATTAAGGGGACGCAGCACCGCCGTGCGCCCGACCTGCGCGGTCTGTTCCGCATTGCAGGACAGCCGCGCATCCGGCAGCAAATGTCGGGCAACGCATAACTGCATCCGTACATCCAGGTGCGCGCCCAGCCACACGTGTAGCAGCGCCATCAGGTCGGCATGCAGGTCACCGCCCGGCAGCCAGCCCCGGGCCTCTTTAGGGTTGTCGGTGAAGAGACGCAGCAGCACCTGGCCGTTCACATCCGTGGCGTGCGTGCCCATCACCGGTCGGTGCTTCAGGCTGACCGGCTGGCATGTACTCATCGCAACCGGCTGCTTCAGCGGGATACGGCAGCGGTCGTGGTGATACACCGTTGCGCGGGTATCCGGCGCCAGCAGCCGCACCAGAGCTGCCATCCCCTCCGCCGTCCGTCCCGGCAGCATCATCACCGGCAGCAGCGCCAGAAATCGCGACAGCGGCGTACCGGCTGTCTGAGCACAGCCGGGTATCCCCAGCCCCGCCAGCCCCAGCAGGTATTGTGACGTGTTGTCAGCGCCTCCGGCCTGAAAGGTGGCCGGGTACGAATACTTTCGCCAGATGCGGTAATACTGGGTAATCAGCCGGTGACTGAAAATATCCAGAAAATCCTGCGTCGCGTCGTGCCCTTCCCGTCGCTGAGCGATATCGTCGGTGTAGTGGGTCGGCAGCGGCGACTCCACTCCGTACAGCCCCATAAAGGTGACGCGCACCGACGGCGGCAGGTGCGGATGTTCCGGGTCTTCCATCCCCCGGATTTCACCGGCCGGAAACCCCATCCCCGGATGCGGGCGAAAACGCACCGGCTCCTGCCGCACCCGCCAGTCGCGGCCGGGCACCGGCATCTCCGGCTGGCTCTGTTCCAGCAGCTGGCAGAAGCGGTAAAAATTCATATACGGCAGCTGGTGCCGTACCTGCGCCATCAGCCGGGCAGGCGCGGACTGTGATTCTCTTTCCAACGGATACATTTCCCTTCTGGCTGAACAATCAGCGTGAGCTGGTTAAACTGGTTCATATCGGCATACAGGGCAAAAAAACGGTTGAGCAGTTCGCCAAACAGATGGATATCGCCCTCTCCGGTAAATCCATTGCTGTCGAGCGTCACCTCCACGTCCAGCCCGCGCAGCAAAAAACCGTCCTCAAAGCGCTGAGTGCGATGGTGCCTGACATCCAGGATGGCATCGAGGCGACGGTTGTTCAGCTCGTCGTCCCGCCAGTTATAGAGCGAGAGCGTGCCGCGCAGCACCTCAGCGCTGCTCATCATGTTGAGAAACCGGGAGCCCAGATGGCTCATCACCCGCCAGTGGAAGCGATCCTCCGCAGGCGGGTATGCGGGCAGCGTCGGCTTGCACAGATTACGCACGGTGAGGGGCGAGTCATAGACCTGTTCACAGCGGTCCAGCAGCGTGCTCTGCAACGCCCGACGCGGTAACTGGCCGTTGGTGCCAGTGATGCGCAGCGAGACCGTTTCCCGCTCCAGCATCCGGTCAGCTTCCCACTGCTGGCCGCCCAGTATCAGCCAGGTATCGTGCATACCGGTGACGCCCCGCTTCACGCGGGTGTGGTAATACCGTTCCGGTGCGTGACGACGCATCATGCCGCCCTGATGGCGAAAACTGGCGAACGGCACATAGTGCGCTTCGCCGGTACGCCCGGAGCCGTTGACGCTGTCCACCGAGTAAATCTCGGTATGCCCGTCCTGAAGACGTTTCGGGCGCAGCAGATATTCACTCTCCAGCCCGCTAATGGTCAGCGGGTCAGCTTCCAGGGTGAACAGGTTTATCACCGGCACGCAGTGCAGGCGCAGGCTGCTGTCTGTTACCGGTAAATCGCTTTGCCATACCTGGCTGAATACCACCTCAATATCGAAGTACGCCGTACCCGCCGGGAGCATGATATTTTCCAGCCCGTTAAGATGGACGAACATAAACTTTTCGCGAAAGGTGAAATACTCCAGCAGCAACTGGTAACCGCTGAAGGCGCTGTCGCCCTTCGGCCACAGCCGGTCTTCCTCAGCAAAACCGCCCGGCGAGAAATAACCATCCAGTGCGATCCGCTCCGTCTGCCCCGGCAGGCGAATGTACAGCGCCGCCTGACGTTTTGTCAGCCAGAGGTGCAGGCTGCTGCCCGTCACCCTATCTTCGCCAAGATACAACGGCAGATGCCGGAGGTCAGTCTGCGGCCAGTCCGCCTGCGTACTACAGGCAAAACGCACCCGCAGGAGCGAACGCCCGTCAGGCTCCGTGGTCATAATGACCTTCTCCACCGCGAGCGGATTAAGCGTCAGATCCCGGGTGGTGCGGTAGCGGCAGACAGTGTTTTTAGGACCGACCGGGCGGGAGCTGATTTCCAGCCCGGCGGACAACGTTTCCGCCATTTTCATCGCCGGCACATCCGGCGACAGCACCACCACCGACAGGGACGGGATGGTACGCAGGTAGTGCGGCCACAGCATGCTCACCAGACTTTCGGTCAACTCCGGCAAGTCGTCATCTATCTTTTCGCGCAGACGTCCCATGGAGAAGGCGAAGCCCTCAAACAGCCGTTCAACATACGGGTCAGGTGTGCCCGCCTTGTCCAGGTCGAGCATTGCCGCCCGGTCGGGGTGCGTCTGCGCGAACTCTTTCGCCGCCTCGCGCAGGTAGCGCATTTCAGCGTCAAAATAACGCAGGGTTAAATCTTCCATAATTTTCCGGCTATTAATGTACAGGAGGATGGGTGATGAGCCCTAATACACGCAGTGATATTGGGAAAAATACAATATCCGCAACGGCCGTGAAGGGTGTTAACACGATATTTGTTGCCAGTCGCAGAGGATGAAAGTAAGTTGAGTCTTCTGTAGAATAAAATTCCACATTATGTTTTTTAACCAATTTTTCGCTATTATTAAACAGACTGTCGTTCTTATCTCTGGGAATAATTACCCCTTCCAGGCGTATTTGCTTAACATACCTTCCACCCTCATTCCAGAACCCCGTTTTTTTTAAGGTCACCAATATCCTGAGTGGTAAGGTTGCTGTCGCTTTCATTAACCTGCAGTACAAGCGCATCGGAAAAATGCATGACAAGGTCATTTCCACGCGGTATATCCAGTTTGAGCCTTAAACCCTCAAATTTCTCATAACCGGTAACCAGCGTTACCTGTGTGGATAGTTTATCCAGCGCAAGTAACTCTTTCGCCCCTTTCGTTAATATATAGATGTTTTTTTCACCCTTGAAAGCGACACCATCCCGAGGTATTTCTACCCTGACCTGTGTCTTTCCCTGAATAGCCGAAGCAGAGAGATTTTCATAATAAAACGCAGCGGTAACCTCGTCTGAAATCAAAGTACGTTCTTTTATCTTTGTGTCAGCAACACTGTTTTCTCCCCAAAGAATTGCTGTACAGCCTGAAAGCTGAATAAATATAACCGACAATATTATTTTCATAATCAAATGCATGATTGTTGTATATCCCTGATAATAATTTTTTTGTTACGTTTGTTTAATTATCCGCACTACACGGTAGCTCTGGCAGCGTCAGTTGCAATCAGCCCCGCCAGCAGATGTTCCATCTCCGGATTCAGGCGTGCTTTATCTGTATCATTACGTCCGGCCCTTCATACGGAGCAGCTTCAGGCGGTGGGCTTTGACCTCAAACAGCAGTTCTGGCGCCCACTGCGTGAGCGTGATGGCGCGGCCTGGCAGGCTGTAATCAGTGTATGAACGGATGCCATCAGTACGTTTCCGTGGGGTCGGGGTCATCAGCCAGGGGGTCAGCGGCAGGCTCGCTGACGGTGAATATCTGCAACGGCAGGCTGAAGTTTCGCAGCTTCAGCAGGGCCAGCGGGCCCTCCCCCGCCTCGGTACGCAGGGTGTAGTTTAGCGGTCTGCCATCCTGCGCCTGCCACGTGAGACTGTAACTGCTGCCCGTGCCGGGGTAAGCGCTGACTGACGCCTTGTCCAGCAACCTTATCCATCCCCATGTCCCGGACATATCTGCATACTGCCGGGTGCCGGCCTGGGTGCTTATCCAGCTTAATGCCGCACCCGGCGCTTCGGTGTCCGCAGGCCAGTTAAAACGCTTCCAGGCAGGCATCTGGTTCATATAAGTCAGCTTCTGGCTGTCGATAACCAGCCGCGTCTCCATGATGCCATCCGCCGTTCCCGGGCGCAGCTCAAAGGACAACCCCGCCTCCCCGCGGGTGAACACCACATCGGAAATATGGCTCAGGGTATCAACCGCCCTGAGGAAAGCCGGATTGAAAGTCAGCCCCTGGGCGTTGATGCTGTCCGGCACCCAGTGACTCCCCTCCCTGTGCAGCACGCCGTTAAGACGAGTCTGCAGAAACCGGGTGATGCGCCCGGAATCGGCATTGAGGTATCTGGCCAGCAACGGCAGGGAGACCTCGCTGCTGACATCTTTAAACGGATACCGCCCGCCAAAGGCGCTGTTCCAGTCATCCACCACGGCGGTCTGCCACTGTGCATTCAGGCTTTCAGCGGCGGGTTGCAGCACCTGCTGCCAGGCCTGCTCCATGGGCCGCACAAACATCGTCTGCCCGAAACCGCTCCATTCCTGCCCGAGCCCCGCTGCCACCAGACTGCCGTAGTCGCGGGTCTCGGTTAAGTCTACCGCCTTTCCCTGAAACACCGTCTGCGCCAGCGCCTGGGTCATGGCCTGCGGATCAGCGGCGTTGGTCACCTGCTGTAGCCGCAGGCGCACCTGGGTGACGCGGGTCAGAAACGTCTGCAGGCTCAGGTCGGTATTTCCGCCGCCTTTCTGCTGGCTGTTAATCAACGCCAGTGCCGGGCCGAAGGTCGCCTCCAGCGGACCGCGCGCGCCGCCGCTCTGGTCAATGGCCGGCTGTTTATCGCCACCGAGCAGATTTTTTGCCGATTTCACCAGCGAATCGGATATCGCCTCGCCGGTCTCACCGGTACGCCCCTGGATATTCAGGGTGTTCATCAGTGCCACCAGCGGTGACTGGCGCACATCCGCCATCAGGGTGAGCTGGTCAATGGCGTCGGACAGGGTCACTGCCCGTTGCCAGCGCAGACTGTTGAGAAAATCGAGCCAGGCGGTACTGAAGTCGGCAAAATAACGTGCGGTGAGTCGCTGCTTCAGGGCTTCCGGCGAGGTCTGCTGCGTGGCGGGCTGTCTGCTGTCGCTCAGCACCCAGTCCATCTCCTCGCGACGTTCATTCACCACCTTATCAATGGCAGGCTGTACCGCCTCCTCCCACGCCTGACGGGTGAACATCCCCGGCACCACCTCATCGGTGCTGAACAGGCTTGCGGCGTCGGTGTCGCCGGTCATGTCCGTCAGGCGCATATCGGCATACTGGTTCGACACTTGTGAGAGCATTTTCTGATAGAGTGTGGATTCACTGTTTCGCACCCCCATCTGGCGAACCAGCAGCGTACGCGTCTGACTGACCAGCATATCGTCAGCATGTAAGCGCCACTGCGGGTGTGACACCAGGCTCGCGGCATAAAAAGCGTATAGTGCCGGGCCGCTGCCCTGCCAGAGACCGTTTGCCACACCAGCACGCCGTGGCCAGTCGCGCATCAGCGTGGCGGAAAACCAGGCCGCATCCATTTTCTCCGGCCGCGAGAGCATCAGGTAGAGCCTGAGCCGGTCGTAAACCGATTTTGCCATGCGCTCACGTAACGGACTGTCCGGTGGCAGCTGTACAAAGGCCTGGAGCTGTTGAGTGAGGTGTTCCGCCGCCGCATCGCGCAACAGCGGCAAGGCGCTTTCACTATAGCGCGGGAAGAGCGCCACCAGCAGGGCATCGTTCTGGCTTAAGCCGCCGCGTACGTACCAGGGCACGCCGTGTTGTGCACGGTACTGTAAACGAGCAAGGGTTTTCTGGAGTTCAGACAGGGCGTGCAGACGCTTGCTCAGCGGCTGTTTCTCTGACACAGACTGCTGAACCTGCTCCTGCGCCGTCGTCACCAGGTCACGGTTGGCGACAAAGGAGACGGCCATGGATATGCCCCACAGCGCCATCAGCGCCGCCACACCCACGCCCGCCATCTGCGTCCAGCTGATTCCGGGTTTACGCGGGCGCAGACCTGCCGGTAAGGCCTGTGTAGACGCCGGGATGGCATCCCAGCGGTTGTCTTTGCCCCAGTGATGAGCAACACTGCGACCTGCCCCTGCTGAAGGCGGGCTGAACACCACGCCAGCCAGAGGCAGCGGGCGGTACGGGTTAAGTAATACTGATAAGGGTCCGGTCAGCGATTGCGGCTCGCGGATTAGCTGGTCAGCCAGGGTGAGTAAAAAATTCTGCTGTGGTTTGTCGCAAATCTGCTGAATACCCTGCGCGGTGAGGGGCGGGATCAGGTCGCTTAGCTGGCGGGCCAGTGCTTCAGGTTTACAGGCCGCTGACAGCTGGCACCCCACCGGCTGGGAAATCCGGCCCTGCTGCTCTTCGGCTCGCGGATGCAGCGACCAGACATACAGCGGCAGTTTCCAGCCTAACGCATCACAGCGCCCCTTCAGAGCGTGGGACAGGGCATCCATGGATTCTGGAGTCAGCGGCGCTGCCGGTTCAGCATCTGAACCCGCGAAGCGGTCAAACGCAGAGGTCACCCACACCACGCCATCCACCGGGCGGTGGCGCAGTTTACGCAGCGCGGTAAGCCAGGCGGCGTCCGCCGGTGCTGCCGGGTCACCGCCCCACAACAACAGCGTCCCCTGGTCTTCCTGCCAGAGTTCCTGGGTGAGTTTTGGGGTGAGCTGTTCGACGTCGGCAACGCTGCCGGTGACTAGCAGGATGCGGAGTTTGCGGGGCCAGTGACGACCGTACAAACGGCACATCTCCTGGCGAATTTCCTCTACCGTGATATGACGTGGCGGCGTCAGTGTAATGCGACCTTCTTCGTCAGGTAAGACATTAATCTTCTGAGCCTGGCGACGATAATAAATTTCCTTAACATAACGGGAAATTGCTGGCGCATAACGAATAAGCACCAGCACCAGGCACACCTGGACAAACGCCAGAACTTGTTCACCCCGCGTATCAATATCCAGCGCTTTGCCGTGGTGGGTTATCATCCACCACAGCGCCGCCACGCCTGCAAATACGATCCCGACTCGGCCGAGGAGGCCAAACAGGCTACCCGATGTGTTCATCTTCACTTCCTGCTTTGACGGTACTGATAAAACGTTCTTCGCCGGAGGAGAACAACGTAAGAAGAGAGGTGTTATCCAGACTGACCAGATCTGCCGCAAAGGCAGTCAACAACCACGGTGCAGCCGGCCCCGGAATGCCGCACCATTTTTCAAGCAGCAGTCGATCGGCAAGATCCCAGACGGCACCCTGTTCGTTCCCGACGGTCATTAGTGGTGCGGCAACCTTTTCCCAACTGCAATTGTCGCCCAGAATGCGATCGGTACGGCAGGCAGCCGTCTGGGTCCCGAGAAACAGCTTGAGTTCACTCTCAAATCCGTCCAGTTGCAGCGGCATCGGCCGCAACAGACGGGCCGGATGTGGCAGGCGATATTTTTGCGCCACATCGTCACTGGTCATCAGCAGCGCGGCCAGACCGTCTGAATACGCGTCACGGCCACACAGTTGTATGACCAGAATAAGGTCAACCGTCAGAAAGGGCTGTTTCAAACGCTCTTCGACCCATCCCATCGTGAAAGAAGGCATTATCGTGATGCTGTCAGGCGCAGCGCGCTGAGGAAATAGGGAGGTCCAGACAGTGGCGAAGGACTTCTGTAATCCAGAACAAGGCAGATCGGTTACCAGAGTCACCTTGACCTGAAGGTCAGAAGGCAACAGGCACAGCGCATCCATTGTACCTTTAAGTAGTACGAGGAAGGACTCATCGATCAGACGATTACTGTCAGGCAGATAATTTATTTTTCTGACAAGACCGTACTGCTGTGGTAATTCGCCATGAAGGCATCCCACAGTGATTTTGTCGGGTAAAAAAATACAGTTGCCCACAATCGCAAGATACCGTTCAGCCCAGGCTTCCCACAGTTTCTGGGCATGTTCAGCCTCATTTTTCAAAAAGTTATGTTCATCAACTTTTTTACCCCACAGCCAGCCTCTCAGACAGAGAAGAAACAGCCAGCTACCTGACGGTGCGAGGGAAACCAGCCAGATACTGATCCCTGAAATCGCATTCATCATCCCGGAGGCGTGGATCATAAATAATACAATCCCGGTGATTAGTGTCAGCACGCCGGCCAGATACCACCACATAAAGGATGGTTTTGGGGGTAACTCTGTGGTCAATGATTTCGCTCTGTTCCAGCCCATGGATTATCCTATTGCGCAATCCGGTGCGCTTGAGATAACCTGACACCCGCACTGGCATTTGCATCCGTCAACCACAATAGCTTTGCCGTCAGAGGACCATTCCAGAGAGCCTTCCACTATAGGATTGGGACTATGGAATGGTATTGGACAACTAACCATGTCGCCAATCAGAGCAACTTTTTTGCCGTTAACAATCATGGTTGATGATGCTGAAATAACTTTTCCGCCATGTGTAGTTTCATCACCGAGCAAAACAAAACCTTTAGACATACAAAATACCTTTGTATTTAAGTAAGTATTTATGAAATAGAATTTATTGTTCGAAATTTCAGTCTCACATTACAAAACCAATGAATAAAGAGATGATAAAGTGAATAAAAACTTACCACTCCCCGTAAGGATATTTTTTACCTTTAATAAATTCTATTATATCCTCGTCGTAACCATAAGAAAAATCACTGGATGTGATTTTTTTACACATATCTAGTTTATTGCCATAAACGGTCTCTACAAGTATATCAGTGAGCTCTATATTCGGCTTGCGGCTGTTCTGTAACTATATCCTCACCTTTCCTTCCGGTGCCAGTCCGATAACCATAAATCGATGGTATCGTTGCTCGCCTTTAGCATCATTATGATAAGCTGACTCTACTTCATCATAAGGAGCAAAATAAGGCGTCAGCATCAACGTCCAGACGGCACTGCTGAAGGTTATTCTGGTCTCGTAAACTTTCTTATCGATAACTGAATCCCAACAAAAGCGGATAAACTGGGGCGGGTTTTTAGCTTTGTTAAATGCAGGGATGCCTCCACCTAATCCTTTTTTGGCCCATTGCCCAACACTGGCATCACTTGTATTAACCCCATCTAAAGTTCGGAAGCGATACAAAATTCCATCTGTATCCAGCAACTCCGCATAGGTTACAACAGCGGGAAGGGCTTTAGGTGTTACGAAATCAAAATACCACTCATCATAAGGTGCCAGCAGACTCGAGAGTTCGGTTGATTTTTCTGTGTTATTAGCAGCCAGGGTAAAGCCTGATACAAATAACGCAACAACACTTAACAGGTATTTCTTCAAAACCTTCTCCTTAAATTTTCTCAATAAAAGAAATCACCACTCGCCATATGGATATTTTTTACCTTTAATAAATTCTATTATATCCGCGTCGTAACCATAAGAAAAATCACTGGATGTAATTTTTTTACACATATCTAGTTTATCGCCAAAAACGGTCTCAACCAGTATATCAGTTAGCTCTATATTCGGTTTGCGGCTGTTCTGTAACCATACCCTGACCTTTCCTTCCGGTGCCAGCCCGATAACCATAAATCGATGGTATCGTTGCTCTCCTTTAGCACCATTATGATAAGCGGTCTGTATTTCATCATATGGAGCAAAATAAGGTATTAACATCATCTCCCAAACTTTACTACCGAAGGTTATAGTGGTTTCATAAACTCTCTTGTCAATCACGGAGTCCCAGCAAAAATGGATAAATCGCGGAGGGTTTTTAGCTTTGTTAAATGAAGGTATTCCATAACCAATGCTGTCTCCCCACGAACCTACACTGCTGTCGCTGGAGTTAGTACCATCCAGCGTTCTGAAGCGATACAAAATTGAGTCTGTATCCAATAACTCCGCATAAGTCACAACGGCAGGTAATGCTTTCGGGTATGCAAAATCAAAATACCACTCATCATAAGGTGCTAATAAAGTAGAAAGTTTGTTGGGGTTTTCACTATTGCCACCTGCGAATGCACATCCGTATACAAGCAATGTTGCCATTAAAACTGGCATTTTTTTCATGATATGGTGTTCCCTTTCATATTATAAATTGTACGACGCCAGTTCGTGTCGGGCCGGTTGACAAAACTTAATATCGCAGATGCACGCGCACCACTGGTAACTTTTCTTGCTGAGTCGTCATCTACAGCATTCCAGTTGGCTGAGCAATGGATATATTTACCGATAATGTTAATCTCATCAGATGTATATGGAATTGGTTGTGAACCGGTAAAGATCGCTTTGCCCTGAGAAATTGCTTTTTCGCATAGTGGCATCAATTCGTTATTAAATTTTAATTCAACATTGTTTTGGCGTATTGGTTCGAATGACAATCCTGCTTCTTTAGCAATTTCATACATCACCCTGAGAACAACTTTTGACCAGTCATTTGATACTGTTCGTTCAAACGTGACAGCAGCGCCGACTTTTTTGTTGAAATTGTTATAGCGATCCGGAGACATTCTGTCATCGGAATTACACTCTAATTTTATCACCCCTGATGGTAACAGAGGGGCAAGTGATGGAAAGTCAAAAAGTGATTCACTCTGCACGGAAGCATTACGGTAGACCTGGGTTTCCTGTTCAAGTGTATTATCCGGTACTGTTTCAATTTCGGGACGCGTCAGAAAGTAATATTCCGGTTCTTCAGGATTGTATCCCCCTCCAATATCAGAATGCACACCAGGCAGGCTCAGTTCAGGCCATACTTCTTTAATACTGTTAAGGCAAAAGTTGTACCGGCATTCATGCATTGCTGTGATATGGAAAACGTGTTTTGCAATACCCGGAGGCAACTCCAGTTTGACATCATTGTTGTTACTGTCATGGGGATCAAGGCCATCTGAAAGCGCGGCGACCGCTGCAACGGTATCGAAAGGTCCAATAAACCGGATTTCTCCAGCAGGTTTTCCATGCTGTGTATAGCCACTGAGACCCGCTTTAATCGCTTCGACTAATGCAGGGTCTTCATCATTGACTCGATTTGCAAAATGCCTTGCCGCCGCAGCTCCCCGACTAAACCCAAATACATCAAACTGGATTTTTGCAATGGCGATAGTGCTCATATCATTCTTATTTATAAATAATAAAATTTGTTCTTTTATCAACTCTATCGCTCGGTCAGTTTTGGCTACAATACCTGTCTTATTATTACCGAAACCAAGGCCAAACTTTGAGTCTTTTTCTTTGTTTTTAGTCCCTATACCTTCAATATAGACCTTTCTCTGAGCCTTCATGGCATTATCTGGTATTTTTTCATCTTGTTTATATAAGCCATTCAGCCAGTGAATGTTAGTGAAATAACCTAGATAACTAGTTGCAGCGGAATCCCTATAACCTTTTTTAGCCATGCATTTTTCATTGAATTTAGCTAATTCACTGGAGTCAAGCCCATATAACTTAGAGTCACATTGCTCAATACGACTATTTATGTTTTCAACATTATTCCCCGTCCCGTCAAAAAACACGCCAATGGTTAACGTCACCCCACGAGCAGGTATCCGCTGAAGTACAATTTTTTTTGCAGTATTACGAATACAGGTTTTATGATGTCCGTCAGGGGCATCGTAACAGTAATATTCTGTCATATCATGGTCCTTATAGAGTATGATTTTCCGGGATTATTTTCTGTCACTGCGCAAAATTTCGATTTTCATGTCAGAAGGGAATGCGGTAAACACTGGAAGCGTATTCCCCTCTTCATCAGTCTCGCCGCTGAATACTGCACCTTCGGATGTGGTAATACGATACATCGTTTTGCTGAAAGGAATATCTTTATCATCAGCCAGAACATAGCTTCCTCCGAACCCCATGGGAAGTTCTTTGGCAGGAACATTTATATTGGCAGCGCCCATTTTCTGTACGTTTGCGGCTTTCAGTAAGATGTTACCGGGACAACCAAATTCGATATTCCCTCCACTCATCCGGATATAGGCCCCACCGCAGGTCATCAGTAATTCCTGGCTGGCATTGATAGTGATTTTTCCGGTATTACTCACAACAGAAACATCTTTAAAAGCCTGGATATTCATGGCATCACCCTGCGCCTGAATGTCCACGACCCCATTTCCAGAGAACAGCTGCATTCCTTCACCTTGTGCAAACAGACTTACGGTTTCTTTTGCAGCAACAGTGAATGATTTTGCCGCACTAATATCCGTGTTTTTACCTGACACAATACCCACGCTATGTTCGCCTGAAGCAACACGAATAGCTTCCGGGCTGACGATGCCAATACCGTGAGGCGCATAAGCCAGTATCCCCGCTTCCTGAAGCTCATTCAGTGCGGTATTTAGCTGTGACTGACTGTCTTTTTCAGACGGTGTTGCTTTAGCACTACCCGCCGCTGCACTCAGGCTTTCAGCCAGTGATAATGCCTGTTTCAGTTGCAGGATAGCTGCTTCCATGTCAAGCATTTCGCCCCGCGCATCAGGCTGTCTATCTGCGCTCAGTAATATCCCTTTGCCACCCCGGATACTCACCCAGTCATCTGTTCTGAGTTCTGCACCTTCACCCCGTAAGGTCCGTTCGGCATCGACGTTATGACCAAGATTAAGCTGACTCTTACCGCCATACTCGGTGCTGATCTTGATATGCTCCTCACCGCGCTTGTCTTCCATTCGCAGCTTGTTGTTCGTCGGCGTGCGGATCACATTGCGTGTACTGTTCTTCTCCGTTACATGGTCAACATGTCGTGAGTCATGCAGCGCATGGGCGATATAGGGCCGGTCGGGGTCGCCTTCATGGAATGCTATCGCCACTTCTGTGCCCTGAATGAGCGGGAAGTGAAAACCGTACACGTCGCCGCCGTAGGGTTTGGCGAGACGTACCGGCATGCTCTCCTGACCCTGTCCTTTCTCGTCACGATCGGCGTCAAATTTCACCCGGTACAGTCCGGATGCATCCTGCCAGGCGTAGATATCGTTGGCTTTTGCGCTGGTTACGCGAGCCGTCATCGTCCCGGTTACCTTCGGGCGCGGCAGCGGTGCCGGACGCCAGCACACCGTTTCGCTGTACGGCACGCCCAAAATATCCACCAGAAGGGCGCTCTTGCGACTGGCAGTAAAATGCGTGCTGATAACCAGCACCGGTTCCTGTAAGACAGCAGGCAGGGTGGGTGGCAGGCCGTCGGTAATATTCAGCACCTGAGCAGGTGCCAGCCACGCTGCAGTGCTGTAGCCTGTGATTTGCGTCTGGTTTGCCAGAAAACGCTCGTGGTCCAGGCGGGCGTAAAAGTTAGCCGTTTCTGCCGTGGGGTCTATTTTGTCGCCGCGCGCCAGATGGCGCAGCCGGTAATGGTAGACATCACCATAGTTCACCCCTTCACCGTCTCCCCGGGTCATATCCGCCGGTGCCGACTGCAGTATGCTCTGTGCGTCACGGTGGTTGTAATCTTTCGTGGTGACGCTGGCTTCCACCACATTATGGGTGATGTTCAGGCCCCACACCGAGTCAGCCCCGCTGTCGCTCATCCCGGACGGACTGTTGACTGGCAGGGTTTTACCAAATACCAGCGCCCGCTGCGCATCGGCAAAATGCACCACTTCTGTCTGCGCGTCTTCCTGGAGGGTAAACCAGTAAAATATCCCCACCTCCGCCAGCAGGCGCTGAATAAACGCCAGGTCACTTTCCTGATACTGGTTTATCTGCTCGCGCTTCGGGTAGCTCTGCTTGAGGTTAAATTCATATTCCCAGCCATGCAGGTTATGCTCCTGTAACACCTGTTCGACTACTTCGGGTACTGACTTATTGACAAAGAAACGGTGGCTGCGGTGCTGCTTATCCAGCAAAAACAGGAATGGCTTAAGCGTGATCAGGTACTGTGTCTGGTCGGCAGAGCCGGAAATGCGTCTGAAATGAGTAATGACACCGTGCACTTTTTTCTGTTCAGTCGGGCTCTCCAGTAACCCGCCCCCCATCGTAAGGGTTGCGGGTTTACACAAAAACCAGGCAGCATCAAGATGTTTGTCCGTACTCGTAAAAATGATGTCATACCTGTAAATTCTGCTCAGGCCTTCAATACCGCTGAAGTCTTCCACATCAAGTGGAGAAGGACAGGAAGGAATATCCAGCCTGTAGCGGTTCAGGGTTCCCGCCCCGGTTAAAACGTTTTGCAAAGAGTCAGTGAGATTCATAATTTTTCACTCCATGAACGGTTCTAAAAGGCGATCTGCAGGAACCCTCACGTTCGCCTTGATCAGGCTGAAATTCACTGTTGTCCAGCTCGCCGTACGGTCTTACTGCCTCCATGTCATTAAGCGGAATGTCGAAAATACACTCGCCGACAATCTCTACCCCGGCGACCATTTTGCGCGGCGTATCCTTATCGCGCTCAGAGTGCAGAACGTATCTGACAATGAACTGGCCTTTATCAGGAAAATGATGAAATGAAGGTGGGATACATAGCTGGCCGTTCACAATACGAAGTGTGGGATCAAACGTAATTTGCCGCTCCCTGAACCGGGTTCCTCTTGGAACGATGGAAATACTGACTGGCTGGTAGTCCTCTGGCTCCGGAACGCTGAAACACACATTGTCGCCTCTTGTGCTGACCGTTGTTATTTCATCAGGCCGAATGTAATCCCCGTGGCCGGGGCAACCGGTCAGTACCGTCAGGCTGAGCAAAAAAGCATGCCTGTGGCGAAAGGTCATTGCTTTCACCATGGGAACCCCCGCAGCGTGCTGGTATACAGGTGGTGGATAACGGGCTCAGAAATGTTGCCGTCAAGCGTGACATCACCTGCTTTTCTCAGATCACACCATGTCTCGTATCCTTCAACCTGCAACGTAAAATGGTCAGCAATAATTTGTGCCTGCTGTTCCATGGGATATTCACTTAACAGACGTCCATTCAGGACATAACGGTAACTCACCGCCCAGCTGAACAGCCCCCGCCCGATGATGTTCATTCCTTTTTCACGCTGCCAGACATGTGCCATTTCGTGAATAAAAAGATGTTGCAGAAAAGGTAAAGTCGACGCGTAATCATCCCTGTACCAGTGACCAAAATAAATCTCACCGTTCGGGGACATCGCCGTATTTTTATTCTGGAGGCCAAACGGCAGATAACTGTCATAATGGATCCAAACCTTATGGTAAGGGATCGTCGATTTGTAGACCGACTTCGCCAGAACAATCTCTCCTGAAGTCAGTAACCGCAGCGAACCTTCCTTTTCTTCTTTTTGATCCGCCTTTTTTTTATCGTGGATGGTCATCACTCATCCTCCTGCCGCAGATCAATCATTACCCCCTCTTCCTCATCCCAGCCAAGCGTCAGGGTATGCGGCTTCTGCCCCGCCGCCATATGGCTCAGCAGCTGCTGGCTCAGGACCGGCAGAATCTGCTGGTTCAGCAGCCAGTGCTCGGGCAGGATTTCCGCATGGGCGCGGGTCTGGCACAGGGACGCGGCCCCTTCCATCGCGCGGGCACAGTAAGGGTTAAGACGGCGTAACAGGATTGCGGGATTGTCCATGAGACTCTCTCTTTATCAGTTCCGGACACGCTACCGCCCGTCGCTGTTCCCTGTTATTCAGGAACCCAAAGCGCATCAGGTCGGGCAGGCCGATTGTGTTTTTCTTTGCACAGCGTCCGTGCATACAGACGCTGTGCAAAAAACTGCGGACAGGGCCCTGTCCGCATGCGACTTACTCGGTGGCGCGTTCGTTCCAGGAATCGGAATGAATGATGTTGCCGTCCTTGTAGGTCCAGGTGATTTTTTCGTAGCGCAGTTCAATCTGCTCGAGGTGGTTGTGCTTCTCGAACGCCGGATCCTTGATGTCGTGCATCTTCGGATTCACTTTCACCAGCTTCACGTTCTCAAGCTTCGTGTTGAAGTACTCCACTTCCTGGCCCGCGTCGTTGATTCTGTACCACTTAAATTCCGCAGATTTCAGGGTCTGGCCGGTGGTCACCGCCTTGTACAGGTACGGGCTGGAGGAGTCGATTTCCTTGGTGAACAGGAACGGGGTGTGGATACGGGTACCGGTCAGCTTGCCGGTGTTATTGTCGGTCGGGATGTACAGGTTATGCTCCTGGGCCACCACCTCGATGCTGCCTTCACGATCCTGAACGTCCACAGACCCTTTGATGTCCGCGCCGCCGTCGTCCTTCAGCCACAGATAGACTGGAATTGCCATGATAATTACTCCGTTAAGTTGTTATCAGCGCCATCATCCTGCGATGACGCGGGGGTGTTGCCCGGCAGCTGGCAGGCGTTCGCCTGCGGCACCAGACTGATTTCGACACGGCGGTTCAGCGTCCGGCCTTCTGCCGTGTCGTTGGTGGCGACAGGTCGGCTTTCACCGTAGCCCTGCACCGCAAAACAGCTCTCCGGCACGTCGCCGGTATCACGCATCCAGTCGCGCACGGACTCCGCACGCTTCAGGGACAGGACCTGGTTGGACTGGTCATCCCCGGTGCTGTCGGTATGGCCTGCGACCACAATCAGCCAGCCGGGTTTCGCCTTGATCCCCACAAGTGAGTTCACCAGCAGCTTTGTTGAGGCGGGTTTCAGCGCCCATTTGCCGGTATCGAACAGCGATATGCTGTCGAGGCGGACAGTCTGCGGCCCCTGTACGATTTTCTTAATCACCGGACGAGGGGGCGGCGGTGGCGTCCAGCTATTAATGGCGGCTTCTACCAGCGGGATCAGACGCATGCCCTGGTACAGGCCGAGCCCGTAACGCAGTGGCTCACCACGCCGCAGCCAGTCGTCCAGCAGGCGGCTGTCTGCCTGCAAACGCTGCTGCGCCTGCTGCTTCGGCTCAGGTGGCGTACCGCTGAGACGGTGGTATACGGCAAGGTGGTCGCCCACGCTGCGCACCAGTCGCTGGTTGTTGATAAAGGAAGCCAGCATCGCCAGCGCAAAGAAGACAAAGCAGATACCCCCGGCCAGCCGCATATTCTGCATCCGGCGGCTGATGCCGTGGCGGCGCGGCAGGTACGGCAGCAATACCTCCGGCAGCGGCAGTAAATCCGGTGCAAAGACAGGTTTCGGGCAAAGCGTGGTGATACCGGCTATCAGCTGCTGCCAGAGGTTATCCTCTGTTGCGGCGATCGGTGCCAGACAGATACCTGCCGCGCAGAGATTCAGCTGCGGAAGCTCACCCTGTCGGGCGCTGAGTGGCCGGGTGAGGTGGTGCGCCATCAGCGCCAGTATGCTGTCCAGCCACAGCGTGTCATAAAGGCGTGAGGCGCGGCTGCCGCTCTCCCACTGCCAGTCCGTCACCGGCAGGGCGACATGTCCGTTCTGCCGCACCCGCACGCCCGGTAACTCCGGTGTGACGGTAAACCACTGCGCCTCCTCTTTAGGGTGAAGGTCAGGTGGCGACACCCAGGCCACGCTCCATACCGGCGGAACACCGTTCAGCCAGTTCCGGCACTGCGTAATACTGCGTCGCCAGCCACGGAGCGTCTGCGCCAGCGCCTCTTCCGACGTCTGCTGTTCCGGTATCAGCGCCAGCAATACCGAGACCTGCGACACCAGCGCCGGACGGACGGCCGCCAGATGCTGCGCCAGCAGCGGCAGCTGTTCTGCGTTTTGCGCGTGTATATACCAGCCCTGACGGGTTTCACGATAAACGGTATCGGGAGGGAACAGGCTGGTCGTATCGCCGCAGACCAGCACCACCGCACCCTGAAAATCTTCCGGGGGCAGGACATGCTCCGTTACCGGTATGACGAACTGGCAACGCCGCCACCCATGCCAGAGCGCTGCGCCGCAGACCAGCAGAATACAGACGCTGAGCACAGAACGGCTGACGGTGGAAAGCGGCCAGAAATCCACGACCAGCCACAAAGCAAGGACAGCAGCAAACAGCGTGAGAAGCGTTCGGGAGAGTTGACGCATCCGTTATCCCTGCCCCGCAATCTGCGCCACCATCTGCGACAGCACAGAGGAGAAGGTGAACCACAGCGCCGCCACCACCACGCCCGCCACCCAGCCCAGCCAGTACATCCGGCGTCCGCTGCGCAGGCGGGATGCCCTGACCACCACCGGAGTTTCCTGGGTCAGCGCAAACGGCGGTACGCGCTCACTGAGCGCGCGCACCACATCCTCACGCCGCTCATCATCCTGCGTGCGGTACTGGCCGGTGAAGCCCAGTTGCAGGGTGCGGTACAGGCAGGTCAGCACCGCCACATCCGGCGCAGGCTCGCGCAGGGCCGTACGGATACGCTCCCACAGCTCTTCCCCTGCATTCAGGGTACGGAAAAACCGCGCCTGAAGTGGGTCCTTGCGCCACTGGCGGTAACCGTCATCCTGTTTATCCCGGTTCAGCACGCTCTCATCCATCAGGGCGCAGTACGCATACAGCATATGGTCGCAGGATGTAGTGCTGAACCCGGCTTCGTTCAGTGTTTCTCGCGCGGCGTTCACCCACCGGCAGGCCCGTCGGTACAGCGCTTCGCCGTCCTTTACCTCCTGGCCGCTGCGCAACTGGCTGACCATCAGCCAGCCCGGATAAAACGTTTTGTTTATCAGGTCAATGTCGGCATCGTTCATGAGCGCAGCACCGCAAACAGTTCAAGTTTCACCTCACCGAGGGAGCCCGGCGTATAGAAGGTACAGTTCCCGGCTTCCAGCATGGCACGAGCAGCATCGGTGGACAGATCCAGCGCGAAATACTGATTTTCCAGACGTAGCGGGATGGCCGCCGGAACGTGGCTTAGTGGTTTAATCACCATCCCGCTCAGGGCGATATTCACCACCTCAGAGACATCATCGTGACTTCCCGCCTTACACAGTTGCGGGAAGCGCGTCTGGAGTTCGTGGTTTGGCATGGCGGAGCGCACGGAGAGATAGAAATCGGCCCCTTCACGCAGCCGCGCGTCGTGCAGCTTCCCGCGCCAGATCTCACGGTCTTCGCCCTGCTTCAGTTCAATGGCAATCACGCGCGACGGCAGACTGGCTTCAAGCAGGTTATCGAGCAAGGTAAACAGCGGCGGGAACACCGTTTCCGGCGCGTCATGCCGATAGGGGGGAATGGCGTCCACATCATGTTCAAGCGAAAAGGTCAGCAGGCTGCCGGCAAGGCGGGCCAGCTCGCGGTACAGCAGTTCCGGATGGCGGGACGGCGCCTGGTGCAGCTCCGTCAGTACCGGCTCAACGCTGTTGAGGGCGTTCAGCAACCAGAACAGCGATACATCGGCCACCGCGAAGTCCGCCATCCGCTCGTTGCTTTCACGGCGCATGGCCATCAGGCGCTTACGCCGGGCCGCCAGGCGGTGCAGCAGGTCACTCAGTTCGCTGAGCAGTAACGGGCTGGCAGACAAAGAGAGCAGCGGCGGAATAAAGCTCCGCTCCTGTACCCACTGCCCCTGTGCGTTTCGCATCAGTCTCGCCACCGGGCAGGTAAGCCAGGCGCTGTTTTCCTGAGTCGACAGCCGCAGCGTCAGGGCATGACGAAGTACCGTCAGTTCACTGCGCTCATGCCCGGCCAGTTCCTGCACTGTTACCCGTTCAGACTGCCAGCGGCGCGGACGGGCACTGTCCTGCCCGTCATCCAGATTACCGCCATTGGCGCTGAGGAGCGGCAGACACAGCAGCACTTCAACAGCATCACTCCCCGCCGCTGATAAATCACAGACCGGCGGCAGGGTATCCGCCAGATCTGTGTCCACCAGGGTACCATCCGCGAAGCGCACACAAAGACGGGTGGCATTAAGACGTGAAAGGGCCAGCGCGCCTTCGTCGAACTCCGCGCACAGCACACCCCACGGGTGCGCCAGCGCCATCCGGGCCACGGTGTCGGCCACATGTGCATCCCAGCGGGCCTGCTGCTGGAACTGCTGCGGGGCCAGGAAGGCCCCGTCTTCCCATAACGGACGATAAATTTTCATCCCTGCTACCGCCTTACGCTTTCGCTTTCGGCATCTGGCTCACCAGAGACAGGTTCACATCCATGCCTTCCACCTGGAAGTGCGGCACCGCAAACAGCTTCACGCGGAAGAAGCCCGGGTTGTCTTCGATATCTTCCACCACCACCTTCGCGTCACGCAGCGGATGAGATGCCTGCAACTCATCGCCCGGATCGGTCATTTCCGTCACCAGACTACGCACCCAGGTATTCAGCTCCAGCTCCAGCAGACGGCG